>CAZDVL010000044.1:0-17138 GCA_964508745.1 uncultured Anaerolineaceae bacterium
GGCCTGTAGTGACATGCTGTTTCATGTCCCATCTGCATCAGGATAACACAGGAAGGTTTTCTCTGGTCACTGGCGCTGACCCCTCCCCTAAATCCCCTCCCTCCCGCGGGACTTCCTGCGATCGCGCTGGCGCAGGGAGGGAACTCCGCAACACACGCTGCGTCTTGCTCCCTTCCCCTGCGTGGACGGGAAGGGCCGGGGATAGGGGTCAGCGTCGCGCCCTCAACCGCTGCCCACGCTGAACGGAATCTCGTAAGGGGCCTGCAGGAAGCCGCCGCTGTGGTCCACCAGCACCAGCCGCATCCGGTAGCTGCCGGGGGCCAGGCCGGGCACGTACAGGTTCTCAAGCTGGCCGTTGACGACGCTGTTCTCGTGCGTCGTGCCGATCGTCACCCAGTCGGTGAACGGCCCGCCGATCACGTCAATCTTGTAGAACCTGGCCTGGTCCGCCGTGAACTGCACCGTGCCGATGATCGGCGTCTCGCCGGTGAGGACCGCGCCGGGCTGCGGCGACGTGATGACGGCGGTCACGACCGCCGGGCCATAGCCGGGGCCGCCGCCGACCAGCAGCTCCGGCTGGCAGGCGATCGTCGGCAGAAAGGCCAGGTTGTTCTGCCGGGCGAACAGTTCGGCCTCGACCGCCTCGTCGGGCCGGTCGGGCGGCGCGATAAACAGCAGGTACTGGGCGCCAACCGCCGCCGCGCTCGGCTCCAGCTCAATCGGCACCTGGCAGTAGATCGGCGCGGGCGGCTGGCGCTGGCCGGGCGGCACGCTGAGCGTGATCTGCCCGGCGATCTGCGGCGGCAGGCGGTGCGCCATCACGCGGAACACGCCCGGCTCGACCAGTTGCAGGTTCGGCCCGCTGGTGATCGGCGGCAGCGCCGGCGGCGGCGCCGGGTAATCCAGCGTGCCGTCCGCCGTCGGCCGCCCGGCGGGGCTGTCCAGCACCCACTCGCTGACCTTCGCGCCGCAGTCGGGCGCGGGGTCGGTCAGGCGGCTGACATCGCAGAACTGGCGCAGCGTCAGGCCGGCGGGGGCCTGCGGCTGGTCGTTGAGAAGCTGGCCGCCGGTGGCGAAGCTCGCCAGCAGGTCCGGGTTGGCGTAAATGCTGGTCATGATGGCGTTCCAGATGGGCGCGGCCCCGGTGAGGCCGGACGAATTCACCATCGGGTCGCCGTTGCTGTTGCCCACCCACACGCCAACGGCGGCGTTGCGCGTAAAGCCGACCGTCCAGTTGTCCTTCACGTCGTCGGTCGTGCCCGTCTTGACCGACGTATACACGCCCGGCGTGAACAGCGGGCTGCCGCCGCCCATCGCCGGCGTGCGGGCGGCGTTGTCGGCCAGCATGTCGCTGATGACGAAGGCGACGCGCGGGTCCAGCACCTGCGTGCCATAGCCGCCCTGGTTGACGGTCGCGGCGGTCGGCTGCCCGCGCGGGCAGGTGGTCTCGTACTGGTAGAGGATCTCGTCATCGCCGTTGACGATGCACAGAATAGACGTGGTCGGCACCAGCGCGCCCTGGTTGGCGAACACGCTGTAGGCGCGCGTCAGCTCCAGCAGCGTGACCTCGCCGCCGCCCAGCGTCAGCGACAGGCCGTAGCGCTCCAGGTCGTTGCCCAGGCTGCGCACGCCGAAGCGCTGCATGATCTCCAGCAGGCCGGCCACGCCCACGCGCCGCAGCGTCGCCACCGCCGGGATGTTGTAGCTGTTGGCCAGCGCGCTGCGGACGCGCATCGGCCCGTGATAGCGGCTGTCATAGTTGCGCGGCCAGCCGGGCGGCACGCCCGGCCCGGTCACGGTCAGCGGCGTGTCCCACACCACCTCGGCGGTGGACATGCCCGCCTCGAACGCCGCCGCGTAGGTGAACGGCTTCATGGTGCTGCCCGGCTGGCGGGTGGCCGTCGCCACGTTCACGCGCCCGTCAATGGCGTCGTTGTTGTAATCGGCGCTGCCCACCAGCGCCAGAATCTCGCCGGTCAGCGGCATCGTCACGACGACAGCGCCGTTGCTGACGTTGTTGGCCGCCAGCCGCGCGATCTGCTCGCGGACGGCCTGCTGCGCCAGGTCGTTCAGGCGCAGGTCCAGCGTGGTGTACACGCGCAGCCCCCCGCGCGCGAGCTGTTCCGGGCCATAGCCCAGCGCCGGCAGCAGTTGTTCAAATTCCTGCCGCGCGAACACGGTGAAGTGCTGCGCGCGGAACGGCACGTCAGGCTCGCTGAAGGCCAGCCCCTGGCGCTGCGCCTCGGCGCGCTGCGCGTCGGTGATGAAGCCGCCGCGCACCATCAGGTCAAGCACGGTGCGCCAGCGGTTGTAGACCGCTTCCTGCACGCTGGGGTCAGGGTTGAGCGGGTCCAGGTTGGCCGGGGCCTGGGGCAGCCCGGCCAGCAGCGCCGCCTCGCCCAGCGTCAGCTCGCCGACGTTCTTGTTGAAGAACGTGCGGGCGGCGGCCTGCGCGCCGTAGGCCAGGTTGCCGTAATAGACCTCGTTGAGGTACATCGCCAGGATGTCGTCCTTGCTCTTGCGCTGTGTGAGCAGCACCGCCAGCAGAATTTCCTCAATTTTGCGGTTGATGCTGCGCTCGGCGCGGTATTCCGGCTCGAACAGCACGTTGCGCACAAGCTGCTGCGTGATGGTGCTGCCGCCGCTGCCGCCTTCCATCAACCCGACGTACTGCAGCAGGGCGCGGCCGGTGGCCGGCACGTCAATGCCGATATTGGTGTAAAAACCGCTGTCCTCAACCGCCAGCGTGGCGTCAATCAGGTGCTGCGGAATGTCGGACAGCCGCACCGTTGTGCGCCGCCCCTCGTTGAAAGCCTCGTAGAGCAGCGTGCCGTTGCGGTCGTAGAAGAAGGTGCTTTCGAAGCTCTGGTAATCGTCCACGCGGGCGACCTGCGCCTGAAGCTGGCGCTCCAGCCGCGTGCCCAGCGTCGCGCTGATGACGATCAGCACCAGCGTCAGCCCGCCGCAGAAGGTCGCCGTCAGCCCGCCGAACACCATCAGGCAGCCGGGCGTGCAGCCCAGGATGCGGCGGCGGCCCTGGCGGCGCACCGGCAGCGGCCCTGCCTGCGCTGGCCCCGCGCCCTGGCGCGGCGGCGGCGGAACCTGCGCCGGCGGCTGGGCGGGCCGGGGCACGACCGGCCCGCTGGCGGACGCCTGCGGGCGCACCGCCGGCATGCTGGCCAGCGTCGGCTGCGACTCGCGGCGCACCGTGTTCCCGAAGTCCGGGTTCGGGTCCAGCCCGCCGGTTCCCGGCAGCGTCTGGCGCGGGTCAGACGTGCCCGGCTCGCGCGGGATGGGCATCGTCGGCAGGTCGTGCGGGTCGCGGCGGCGCGGCGGCGCGGCGGCGCGCCGGTTTTCCAGCGGCGTCTCGTCGTCGTCCAGCGGGACATCCTCTTCTTCGGGCGAAACCGGCGGGACAGGCCGCCCGTAAGCGATCGTGTCGTCGTCCTCGTCGCCGGCGCGCGGCAGGTGGAAGGGCACGTCGTCGTCCCAGCCCCCTGTCCCGCCGGCGTTGTGGTCGTCAGGGGTGCGTTTGTCGTCGTGGTCGGGCATTCCGGCAAGTCTCCGTAACGCAGGCCGCGCCTGCGGCGCGCAGCCTGAGTCCGCATGTGGTGACGCTATTGTAGTGGCAAGCGCACAGAGCGTCTACAGCGGGAAGCACACGCCCGGCCCACGCCAGGGCGGCGCGGCGGCGCAGGGCGGGCGTAGGGAAAACGGCTGGTCGCGGGCGGCGCTTACGGCTCGGTCAGCGTCCACAGCGCGCCCAGCAGGCGGCGGTCGCGCATCGCCACGCTGTAGAGCGCGATCACCAGCAGGTACACGCTGGTAATCAGGAAGATGGTGAGCATGTCCGGCTGGCGGAACTCCAGCAGGTCGGGCGCGACATAGAACCCCAGCAGCGTCACCAGCATCATCGCCAGGCCGATGAAAAACGTCCGCCAGTTATCGCGGATCGTGCGCAGCCGCAGCAGGTCAATGCCGAACACGTTCCACAGCACCAGCACGCCGAACAGCGTGACGAACAGCGCCACCACGCTGCGCATCATGGCCGCGCTGCCGTTGGAGGCCAGGTAGGACACCGCGCACAGCAGCGCCAGCGCCGCCGACGCCAGCAGCGCGCCCGCCAGCACATACTCCAGCACGTCGCGGCGGAACTGTGTCATGCGCGCCGGGCGCAGCAGCTTGAACGCGACCAGCGTGGCGGCGATATTCACCGTCCCAAACGTGACCCAGTTGATCTGAATCGGCGTGATGGGGAACGGCAGCGCCATAAACCCGGCGAAAACGAACAGCAGGATGTTGTAGAAGGCCTTCACCAGGAACATTTTGACGGTGCCGAAAATCGTCTGCGTGATCTCAGTGCCTTCTTTGAACGCGCGCGGCAGCGTGGACATGGCGTTGTCCAGCAGCACGATGTCGCCGATCTCTTTGGTGATCTGCGCGCCGTCGTTCATCACCACCGCCAGGTCGGCCTCTTTCAGCGCCGGCACATCGTTCACACCGTCGCCGACCATCGCCACATGCTCGCCGCCGGCCCGCAGCGCCGCCACCAGCCGCCGCTTGGTGTCCGGCTCGATGCGCGCGAACACCGTGCCGCTGCGCGCCGCCGCCGTGAACTCGCCCTCGCTCATCGCCTGCAGCGCGTCGCCGGTGTAGCTCTCGCTCACGTCCATGCCGGCCAGCCCCGCGATCGCCTTGACCGTCTCCAGGTTGTCGCCGGAAATCACCTTCAGGCGCACGTCCTGCTCGCGGAAGGCTGCCAGCGTGTCCTGAATGTCCGGGCGCACCTGGTCGCTCAAAATCACCAGCGCCAGCGGCGCGGCCCGCGCGACATCCACGTGGCCGTCGGCGTCGGGGGTGGCGTCTGCGCGCGCGAAGGCCAGCACGCGCAGCCCCTGGCGCGCCAGCGCCGCCGCCTCCAGCGCGTTTTCCTGCCCGCCCGGCTGGGCCGGGTCCAGCACCCGCTCCGGCGCGCCCAGAATCAGCGTTTCGTCGGCCAGCGCCAGCGCCGCCCACTTGCGCGCCGACGTGAACGGGATTTCACGCACTTTGGTCACGGCGGGCGCTGGCACGTCGCTCACGTAGCGCGCGACAGCGGCGGCCGTTCCGTTGAGGTGCGCCAGGTGGTCGGTGTAGGCGCGCAGCCTGCCGCGAACGGCGGCGAGCGACTCGCCATTCAGCGAGCGCACCTCGGTGACGGCCAGCCTGTTCTGCGTCAGCGTCCCGGTTTTGTCGAAGCACAGCACGGTCACGTTCGCCATCGACTCGACGGCGTTCACGCGCCGCACCAGCGTGCGGTGGCGGCTGATGCTGATCGCGCCGATGCTCAGCGAAATAATCACGATCAGCACCAGGCCGTAAGGCACGATGCTGGTCACGAACACCACCAGGTTCTTGACCTTTTCCAGCAGCACAACGCCGGTGAGCGTGTTGGCGAACCACAGCATCGGCCCGCAGATGAGCATAATCAGGATGCTGATCTGCACGATGGCCAGGATGCGGCGCTGCGTCGGCGTGAGCGGGTTTTTGTACGCTTTGGCGGCGGCGGCAAGCTGGTTGATCGTGCTCGCGCGCCCGACGCGGGTCGCGACCATGACGCCGCTGCCCGCCAGGCAGAACGAGCCGGAATGCACCTCGTCGCCCTCGTTCTTCAGCACCGAATCGGCCTCGCCCGTCAGGTGCGACTCGTCCATTTCCAGCGCGTCGGCGGCCAGCACGCGGCCATCCACCACCAGCCGGTCGCCGGGGGCCAGCGGGATCACGTCGTCCTTGACCAGCCGGCGCATCGGCACGGCGGTCAGCGCGCCGTCGCGGTAGACCTTCACTTCCTGTTCCGCCAGCGCCGCCAGCCGGTCCAGCCGGCGCTTGGCGATGATTTCCTGCACCGTGCCCAGCAGCGCGTTCGTCACGACGCTGAAGCCGGCGAAGAACGCCACCGCGTATTCCTGAAAGGCGATAATCACGCCCAGCAGCGGGAACAGAATCAGGTTAAAGACGTTGAAAATGTTCTCGCGGATGATCTGCCAGTAGGTGCGCCCGACGCGCGGCTGATAGCTGTTGTCCTCGCCGCGCGCCACCCGCTGCGCGACCTCGGCGCTGGTCAGCCCGCGCGGCGCGCGCGGGCCGTCGGGCACGGCTGGGGATGGCGGGGCGATAACGGCTTCGTCGCGCATGGCTTATCTGCTCACCCACGGGCTGAATTTGACCAGCGCAGACTATACCACATTCACGCGCCGCTGAAACTTACAATCTGCGCGCGGCGGGTTTGTTAGGCGCGTGTATGGGGGGGCGGTTATCGTAGAGGTGCACGCCAGATTTTTGGAGCTGCTCTGTGGACATACGGCATTATTTCAGCGCTGTTCAGGCGCTTCTCAACGACATCCCCTTCGACGCTGTGGACGCCGTTGTGGACCTGCTCGCGCAGGCCGCGCACGCCGGCCACACGGTTTATATCTGCGGCAACGGCGGCAGCGCCGCCACCGCCACCCACATGGCCTGCGACCTCGCCAAGCGCCCGGTCGTGCCCGGCCAGCCGCGCCTGCGCGTGATCGCCCTCACCGACAACACCGCCCTGATGACCGCCCTGAGCAACGACACCAGCTACGACGAAGTGTTCGCCGAACAGCTTCGCCCGCTGGTGCGCCCCGGCGACATCGTGATCGGCATCAGCGGCAGCGGCAACAGCCGCAACGTGCTGAACGCCATGCGCGTCGCCCGCGACGCCCACGCCGTCACAGTCGGCTTTTGCGGCTACGACGGCGGCCAGCTCAAAGCCCTGGTTGACTGCCCGGTGCACGTCCCCAGCAGCACAATGGCGATGGTCGAGGACGTACACCTGATGCTGGAACACGCCATCTGCGAGCAGCTGCTGGCCCGCAACCTGCACGCCAGCCAGGCGCATGCCAATGGTCGCGCCTAGCAGCCAGCCCATGAACAGCAGCGGCTTCGCCACCGGCGCTATTTTCCTGGACCGCGACGGCGTGATCAATCGCAACCGCGACGACCACGTGAAAAGCTGGCGCGAATTTACCTTTATGCCCACGGTGCTGGAAAGCGTCCGCCGCCTGACCGAAACCGGCCTGCCGATCTTTATCATCACCAACCAGGCGGTCGTCAGCCGCGGGCTGGCGTCTGAGGGCGACATCCACGAGATTCACGCCCGCATGGCCGAGGCGATCGCTGAAGCCGGCGGCCGCATCGCCCGCGTGTATCACTGCCCGCACGACGCGCACGAGGACTGTGACTGCCGCAAACCCAAACCGGGGATGCTGCTGCAGGCGCAGGCCGACTTTGGCATCAACCTCAGCCGCAGCTTTATGGTCGGCGACGCCTGGACCGACATCGAGGCCGGCCTGAGCGTCGGCGCGCGCTGCATCCTGGTGATGACCGGGCGCGGCCAGCGCCAGTTCGCGCAGACATGGTCGCGTTTCCCGGTGCGCTTCGGCGCCGCCTGTGACCTGGCCGACGCCACCAACATGATCCTCGACACGCTCAACGGCCAGGAAGCCGATTCCACGCCGCGCCTGCGCCGCGCGTTTCACCTGGCGCTCAACCCGCAGGAACTTAACGTTTTATAGCCATCTTAAGGCCGCTGCCCGCCAGCCAATGCTATAGTGGCTGTAATGCGGCTCAGCGGAGGGTTCATATGGGCATTATAGTTTCCTGGCACAACGACGACCACACGATTCTGCTGGAGGTTTTTGAGGGCAAGTGGCTGCTCGAAGATTACTACCGCATGGTTGACCAGGCGGCGGCCCTGCTGGCGGCCACACCGCACACCGTGCACATCGTCGCCGATGTCTCCGCCAGCAGCCTGCCGCCCTCACAGATGGTCAGCGGGATGCGCTACGCGCTCAAAAAGATGCCCGCGAACCAGGGCCTGGCCGTGTTTGTCGGGCCGGGGGCGTTTGCCACCGCGCTGATCGAGCTGGCCAAGCGCTTCTCGCCGCAGGCCACCGCCAACCTGTCGATCGTCGCCACCCGCGAGGAAGCGCTGGCGCTGATCGCGCAGCACAACGACACCACCGGCAGCGACGCATAAAACCGAACGAGGGCGCTCAGCCATGGGCATGATCCAGGAACTCCGCTATTACCTCAGAAGCCAGTCCACCAGCGCGCCGCGCTATCTGGTCGAGCAGGCCCTCATGACGCTGCTGGGCGGCCTGCCCAGCCTGGCCGGCGTGGGGCTGCGGGGCATCGCCTACAAGGCCATTCTGACGGCGGACGGCCTGCCGATCATCGAACACAACGTGCGCCTGCTGTGCCCGGCCAACATCCGCCTGGGCAAACAGGTGTACCTCGACAGCCAGGTGTACCTGCACGCGCTGCCCGCCGGCATCACCATCGGCGACGGCACCAGCCTGATGCACGGCACGACCTTCCACGTCTTTAACTACCGCGGCCTGCCGCACGCCGGCATCTTCGTGGGCCGCAACTGCTTCTTTGGCGAATACACCTGCATTCGCGGCCAGGGCGGCGTCCACATCGGCGACGGCGTCTACACCGGCACCCAGGTGCAGATCGCCGCCGTCAACCACGTCTACGCCGACCCGGACGTGTTCATCAAGGATCAGGGCATCACCGCCGAGGGCATCACCATCGAGGACGACGTGTGGCTCGGCTCAGGCGTGGTGGTGGTGGACGGCGTGACCATCGGCAAAGGCTGCGTCGTCGGGGCCGGGGCAGTCGTCACCAGAAGCCTGCCGCCCTACAGCATCGCCGTCGGCGTCCCGGCGAAGGTCGTCAAGGACCGGCGCGACGCCGCTGCCGTCCGCCAGCAGGTGGCCGCCCAGGTGCATTATGGCGAGCTGGAAAACCTGCGCTCAGGCTGATCAATGTACGACTGGATCGCCGACAACCTGCTGGGCCGCGCGCTGCACCAGCGGCGCGCCGAGATCAGGGCGCGCAAACCGCTGTTCGCCACGCTCGACCTGCTGTACCTGCGCTATCAGACAGTCGCCGTCGCCCAGGCGGCGCAGCCGGCCCGCTGGCAGCGCGGCCTGCTCACGGTCGAACACGACGGCGTGCACCTCTACCCACGCACCGCGAAAATGGACATCCACGTGCATTTCGCGGAGCTGCGCTGGTTTGGCCGCCCGCAGAAATATCACCCCTATGACAATGAGCTGTGGCTGCACAGCGCCAGCGGCGCCGGCTGGCACCTGCTGAAGCTGCGCCTGCCGCAGTACTACACCCGCCACCTGGTGCGCGCGCTCAAGCAGATCGCCACGCCGGAGCAGGTCAAAGCCTACCGCCGCCAGCGCCCCTACATCCACTATGGCCCAGCCCCTGCCGCGCCCGCCACCCAGACCATTCACGGCGCCTGGAACGTCGCCGCGCGGTCGTGCCAGCTTTACGTCATGCCGGCGGCGCTGGTGCTGTTCGACGCCGCCGGGCGCGTCCAGCGCGCGCTGCCGCTGGAACATATCCAGGACATCGAGGTGCTGCCCCGGCTGGACGCCCCCCACCTGGGCGGCGTCGTGCGCTTTCGCGCCACCGGCCCGCCGGCGCAAACGCTGGCCTTCGCCCTGCCGGACTATGGGCCGCTGGGCGCGGCGCTGGCCGAGGCCGCCAAACGCAGCCTCGAACAGCCGCCGACGTTCTACGGCAAAAAGAAGGACGACGATGACGACGATGACCTGGACTGACAGCCGCAGACCAGGCGCGCCCGCAACAACTGGCCCCGCCTGCCGTATAATGTGTGGAAAGGGCTGATGCAGGGGGAAGCGCATGGAGTTCAAAAACGTCGTGGTGCTGGCGGCAGTCGTCATCGTCGCGCTGATCGTGCTCGGTTTCCTGAGCACGATCCTGAACGCGATCGTGCCGCTGACGGTCGTGGCGGTGGTCGCGTTTATCCTGGGGCGCGTGTCCACCCAGGTGAACCTGGTCGAGGCGGCGGGCCGGCTGCTGCGGCGCGGCGGCGCGGCGGTCAAAACTCAGGCCGCCGCTCAACCGGCCGCCGCGCAACCGGCGCAGGCCGCCGCCGAGGACGCGCAGGTTGAGCGCGAGGCCGAGGCCATCAAACAGCGGCTGGGCGCGCCGGAAGCCGAACCCGCGCCGCCGTCGGACGATTTTGTAATCCGCAGCGAGGCAGAAATTATGTCGGACATGAAGCGCCGCGAGGCGGAGATCGCGCAGAAGAAGGCCGCGCCCGGCGCCGACGATGTGGCGGCGGCGCTGGAAGAACGCCGGCGGCGCCTGCTGGGCGACCAGGCTGACCAGTCGTGAAGCTGCTGTTCGCCGCCGCCTCACTTGACCTGACGCAGCCGTTCAGCGCCACGCCCGCCTGGTGGCAGCTTCTCAAGGGGCTGTACGAGATCGGCGTGGATGTCATCGCCACGCCCTACCAGGGGCCGGCCATCGAGTCGCTGTGGTGGCGGGCGGAGCGCAACCCGGCGCGCTGGCAGGGCGACACCTTCAAAGCCGCGCGCGACCTCTACCGCCGCGCCGCCGGCGACCCGCCGCCGGTGCAGATCGAGGACGCGCAGCAGGCTAACGCCGAGTCCGCGCCCGACCGGCTGGTGCGCCGCGCCGCGCAAACGCTGATCGCGCCGCTGTGGCTGCGCCACCTGGACGCCATCCTCACGCGCCAGCCGGACATTGACGCCGTGATCTTCCTGACCGTGCCGCTGAACCACCTCAGCGGCGTGCCGGCGGAACTCCAGCGCAAACACGGCAAGCCGGTGCTGTACTACGACGGCGACGTGCCCGCCAGCCTGCCCAACCTGCGCGGCTTCGCCAGCGGCTTTCGCATCTACCAGGGCGCTGACCCGGCGGAGTATACGGCCTTCATCAGCAACAGCCAGGGCGGCGCGGCAGCCCTGCGCGAGCTGGGCGCGCGGGCGGTGCACACGCTCTACTACGGCGCTGACCCCGACGTGTTCAGCCCGGTGGACGTGCCAGCGCAGGATGTGGACGTGCTGTTCTACGGTCACGGGCGCGAATACCGCCAGTCGTGGATCACGGACATGATCGCTGGGCCGTCGCAGGCGCTGCCGGCGGCGCGCTTCGCCGTGCGCGGCACGCGCCTGGGCGACCTGGGCCGCGCCGAGACGCTGCCCTACCTCAGCTTCAGCAAGCTGCGCGAATACGCCTGCCGCAGCAAGATCAACCTGTGCATCACGCGGCGGGCGCACGCCAGCGTCTACGGCTCGTCGTCGTCGCGCCCGTTCGAGCTGGCGGCGATGGGCTGCTGCATCGTCGCCAACCCCTACGCGGGCATTGAGGAATGGTTCGAGCCGGGCAAAGAGCTGTTCGTGGCCGAGTCGCAGGCCGAGGCGGTTGACCTCTACCGTCACCTGCTGGCGCACGACGCGGCGCGGCGGGCCGCCGGGGAAGCGGCGCGCGCGCGCGTGCTGGCGCAGCACACCTTCCGCCACCGCGCCCGCCAGCTTGTCGAGATCGTGCGGGGGTATGTGTGATGCGGGCCTTACCCCTATCCCCGGCCCTTCCCCCGCTTCCGCAGGGGAAGGGAGCAAGACGGCGCGCGCGTTACAAAGTCCCCTCCCTGCGCCAGCGACCGCAGGAAGTCCCACGGGACGGGGAGGGGATTTAGGGGAGGGGTTAGCTGATCCCTCCCCTAGAACGGCCCGTAGGCCGTGTCCCCGCCCGCGAGGATGAACGCCTGCCCGCTGACGAAATCAACGAAAACGGTGCCGTTGGCGAAGCGCTGGTAGATCAGGTCGCCGCGCTGTTCCTCTAGCTGGGCGAAACCGAGCGCCGCGCGCACGCCCTCGACGCCGAAGTACACCGACGCCAGCGCGCCTTCCGGCAGGCGCAGGCCCGCCGGCGGCACGATGCCGACGCCGGCGGGGTCTACCGGCGGCAGCTCGCGCGGGAAGGTCCAGTAGCGGCCCGGCGCGAGGTAACCGGGCGCGACGGCCCACACCGCGCCCCCCGGCTGGTAGTACATCGCGCCGCGCTCGAACACCTGCACCACCCCCGCGAACGGAATCGCCACCTCAATCGGGCAGCCGAGCGCGCTGCTGGCCACCGGGTCGCTCAGCCAGGCCGTCCCCAGGCGCGCGTCCACCGGCAGCTCTGGGCAGCTCGGCGGCTGCGGCGTGGGCGGCTGCGCCGGCAGGCCGATCAGCGTGGGGTCAATCAGCGGGACGCCGTCCTGCGCCGCCCCGCCCTGGAGGAACACCCCAACGTACACCGTCGGCGTCGCCGTGACGGTGGGCGCGGGCGTGGCCTGGGCGGCACGCTGCGCCAGCAGCGTCGCCTGCGCCTGCGCCGCGTCCGGCGTGGGCGACAGAACCACCGTCGCCAGCGTCTTGGCCTCAACGGCGGTCGGCGGCGGCGGCACGGCGTCCGGCTGTTCTGGGGCGCAGGCCGCCGCCAGCAGCGCCGTCAGCGCCAGGGCGAGCGCCAGCCGCCGCCCGGCTTCAAACGGGTTCGGGCGGTTGAACGGGATGGGATCGTGTTCGGCGGCCATCGTCTAGCCCTCGCAGCGCAGCGGCAGCGCGTCCTCAAAGACGTTCTCAAACCCCCCGCCCGGCAGCGTCCGGTACAGCCCATAGCGCACCGTGCCGGTCCGCGCCGCCGGTGGCAGCGCGTACACGTCGCGCACGACCTCGCCCGCGCCCCAGCCTGTCAGCGGGCGCCAGCCGTAGACCGGCGCGGACTGGTCGGCCTGGGCCAGCAGCGCGCCCGCGTCGTCGAGCAGGTGCACGAACACGCTCAGGTCCTCGGCGGGCGTCTGCGGCGCGGCCCAGTCCAGCGTCAGCGTGATGCCGTCCGGCGCGCACACCAGGCGGCGGGCGACGACGCTCACCGGCGCGCGCAGCGGCTGCGTCGTGGTGCGCGGCGCGGCGCTGATCTGCACCAGCCCCGGCGCGGCGGCGCTCAGGTAGACCGGCCCGCCCAGGCGCTGTTCCCACCAGTCTAGCGGAAAAGTGTAGAACGTGAAATCGGGCGTCAGCAGCGGCCCGCTGTTCAGCAGCGCGGCGAAGTCGGCCTTGTGGTCCACCAGCGTCACGCCGGGCAGCGCGCCCTGCACGTCGCGCGCGAAGCCGGCGGCGAAGTGGCGCGTGCCCCAGGGGATCATCAGCGCGCTGCCGGGCGGCGCGCGCTTGACCAGCGCGATCGTCTCCAGGCCGGCCGGGTCGGCCGTCAGCGCGCGGATAAACGGCAGGTTGGCGCTGACCAGCGCCGCGCCCAGCAGCAGCGCCGCGCCCGCCAGCCCGGCGGCCGCCGCCGGTTTACAGCGCCCGGCCCGCCGCAGCGCCATGTCCGCCAGGAACAGCCAGCCGAAGGCCGCGCTCAGCGTCACGTGCAGAATCAGCGCCGTGAGCGTGTCGCTGTACAGCAGCAGGTGAAACAGGTACGCGGCCAGCCCGGCCAGCAGCAGCGTCAGCGCCGGGCGGCGCAGGCGGCGGTCGCGCAGGGCCAGCAGCAGCCCGGCCAGCCCGGCCAGCAGCCCCGGCAGCGTGAGGTCGGTCAGCAGCACGTCGGCCAGCATGGCGAAGTTGGCCGCCAGCGACGGCGGCGCGCCGATGAAGCGCGCGGCCTCTGTCCCAATAAACTGATCCCACAGCCCCGCCAGCGTGCCGGGGTCGCCGTAAACCCAGGGCGCGCCGGCGCGCAGCACCAGATAGGCGTAGGGCAGCAGGCCGGTCAGGCCGATGAGCAGGCACAGCGCCAGCGTGCGCGCCCGGCCGCGCCGCCGCATCGTGTCGCTCACGGCGGGCCAGGCGGCGTAGACCAGCGCCGGAATCAGCGTGATGGCCGCCCGGTGGTGGCCGATGGCGCTGCCGCCGACGAACGCCAGCCAGTAGGTGCGCCCGCGCAGCGGGCCGCGCCACAGCGCCAGCAGCAGCAGCAGCGCGGTCAGCAGCAGGCCAAAGGTGTAGATTTCGGCGATGCTGTTGTGCACCCACACGCCGCGCGTCAGGCCGTAGAGCGCGGTCATGGCGGCGGCGGCCAGCGGCCTGCGCGTGAGGTGCGCGCCCAGCGCGTAGATCAGCGCCAGCGCCGCCAGCCCCCACAGCAGCGACACCAGCGCCGGCGCCGCTGCCGCGTCCGCGCCCAGGGCCTTCAGGAAGGCGACCAGCAGGCTGCCGCTGATCACGTACAGCGGGTAGCCGGTAGCGTGCAGCGTGCCCCACACGTTGAGCACCACCTGCGTTTCGCCCACGTCAATCATGTAATAGTGGTCGGCCCCGTTGGGGATCGTCTGGAGCGTGGCCGCGTAGAACGGCAGCACGACCGCGATCACCAGCGCCAGCCCGGCGAAAAGGCGCACCCTGCGCGCGGCCACCGTCAGCGCACCTCAATGACGGCCAGCGGCACGGCGTCGCCCAGCGGCGCGCCGGCGGCGTCCGTGACCGGCAGCCGGTCGCCGCTGCCACAGTCACCCGGCGGGCGCGTGTCGCAGGTGTAGAGGCCCACCGTGAGCGCGTACTCGCCCGGCGGCATGTCCGCCGGCAGCGCGATGCGGTAGCTGTCCTGGATGAAGCCGTCCGCTGTCCACGTTTTCGTCGGCAGCCCCGCCGGGTTGAGCCGGTCGGCCTGCGCCAGCGGCGGCCCCCCCTGGCCGATGTGGACGAAGCTGGCGTAGCCGTGCGCCAGCGGCGCGGACGCATACCAGTAGACGGTCAGCGCGAGCGTGTCGCCGGGGCGGAAAACGGTCGCGTTGAGGTCATAACCGATCAGGCGCAGGCTGTCGCCCAGGCTGTAATCCGTCTGCCGCTGCGCCAGGCGCGCCTCGCCCGGCGGCGACTGTTCCCACATCACGCCGGGGCGCATGAGCAGCAGCAGCAGCGCCAGCGCCAGGCCGAAGCCGCCGCTGACGCCCAGCCGCAGCGGCCCGGTCAGCGGTGGGACGCGCGGCACAGCGCGCGGCCTCTGCCGCGCGACCAGCAGCGCCACGACGACAGCCGCCGCCAGCAGGCTGATCGCAGCCCCCAGCGTGCGCGGCGGCGTCGCGCCCAGGTACAGCGCCACGTCGTGCGTGCCGGCCGGCACGTCAAACACGAGCAGGCCGTGCGGGTCGCTGGCGCGCACGGGGGCCGGCTGGCCGTCAATTTCCGCCGTCCAGCCGGGGAAGGCGTAGATCAGCGCCTCGAACGCGAACGGCGCGGCGGCGGTCACGCGCCAGCGCTGGCGCTGCGGCCCGCCGTCGAGCAGCGCCGCCTCCACGCCGGGCGGAAAGACCTCGCGGTGCGCGTGATCCACCGGCCAGCCGTCGGCGTAATCGGCCAGCAGGCGCGGCGTCGGCCCCGGCTCCACGACCACCGCGCGCGGCAGGTACTCGTTGGAGAAAGTGGTCGCGCGCTGGCGGCCGTCCAGCTCAGCGGCGTGATAGGCCGCCGCCGACGTGTCCAGCGTGGGGTAGTCCCACTCGTCAATGTAGAGCGTGGGCAGCGCCAGCGCCACCGGCAGCGCCACGATCAGCGCCGCCGCCAGCGCCCCGGCGCGCGCCGGCAGCCGTTCGATCCACAGCGCGTTGAGGCCCGCCAGCGCCGCCAGCAGCGCGCCCGCCGGGCCAAGCAGCCGCCAGGGGAACTGGAGATAGGCCAGCGGCGGCAGCGCCGCCCACAGCGCCTCCGCCTGCGGCAGCAGCAGCGCGATCAGCAGCAGCGCCAGCAGCGCCAGAAACAGCGCGAACGGGCGCTGGCCAGCGCCGCGCCAGCGCAGCGCCGCCGCCAGCCCGGCCAGCGCCAGCGCCCACTGGGCCACGCCCAGGTTGTAGCGGTTCTCCAGGCCGTTGAGCGCCCCGGCGTCCACGCGCGGCGAAAACGCCAGCAGGTCGGGCAGCGGCACGAAGAAGCCGCGGTAGTCGAGCTGCGCGACGGCGGTCAGGTTCTCCAGGCGCACGGCGTCGCGCTCCAGCAGCACCGGCAGCCAGAAAAAGGCCGTCAGCAGCACGCCCAGCGCCAGCGCCAGCAGCGCATAAGCCCCCCCCGCCCGTTTCACGGGAGAGGGGCCGGGGGTGAGGGCCAGGTTCCACACCGCCCACGCCGCCACCAGCGCCGTGCAGACGACCGCCATCAGGTTGTGCAGCAGAATCAGCGCGGCGCTGCTGAGCGCGGCCAGCGCCAGCGCGCGCGCCCCGCCGCCGCGCAGCAGCCGGTCATAGCGCCACAGCACCCAGGGGAACAGCGCCAGCGCCAGCAGTTCGGGCAGCACGCCGCGCCCGTAAGGCTCGGTGGAGACAAAATAGGGGCTGTAGACGTAGCACACGGCGGCGATCACGCCCGCCAGCGCCCCGGCGCGCCCGCGCAGCCACAGGTACATGCCCACGCCGCCGCCCACCATACACAGCGCGATCACCGCGCGCGCGCTGTCGAGCGCGTCCAGGCCCAGGCGCATCAGCAGGCTGGTGATGGCATACGTGCCGCCGGCGTAATAGTGAAACAGCGGCGAGCCGTAGCCCAGGTAGAACGACTCCGCCCAGCGCGGCCACAGCTCGCCCTGCGCCCAGGCGCGGTCCATCTCGGCGGCGCGGTAAACGTGGTAGAGGGTGTCCTCGCCGTTGGGCAGCCCCGGCCGCAGCAGCGGCCACAGCGCC
Source organism: uncultured Anaerolineaceae bacterium (assembly GCA_964508745.1). GTDB lineage: Bacteria > Chloroflexota > Anaerolineae > Aggregatilineales > Phototrophicaceae > DAOTWC01. Next base: position 16,514 of record CAZDVL010000044.1, read on the forward strand.
AGCAGGCACAGCGCGACCACCGCCAGCAGGCCGAAATCGGGCCGGAGGCGGGGCGCTGTCGGGGTGATGCTGGATGCCTGAATCGTCGTCATAACCTGTTCGCGTGCGCTGCCGTCCGGCGCGATTGTAACAGACTTCACCCGCCGCCAGAATGCGCATTCGCGGCCGGCGCGGTAAACTGGCGCTGTGTGGCCGCCAGCGCGAAGGGGTTATCCAGCATGGAGACGATCACTGTGCTCGAAGGCCGGCGCCTGATCCTGGGCGTGACCGGCAGCATCGCCGCCTACAAGGCCGCCGACCTCGCCAGCAAGCTGACGCAGGCCGGCGCGCTGGTGGACGTGATTATGACCGACGCCGCGCGCGAGTTCGTCACGCCGCTGGCGTTCCAGGCGGTGACGGGCCGCCCGGTCTACACCTCGATGTGGGCCGCCGGCGGCGGCGGCCTGCCGACGCACATCGCCCATGTCGGCCTGGGCGAAGGCGCGGACCTGCTGGTGATCGCGCCCTGCACCGCGCACACGCTGGCGCGGCTGGCGGGCGGCCTGGCCGACGACCTGCTGGCGGTCACGACGCTGGCGGCGCGCTGCCCGCTGCTGCTGGCCCCGGCGATGGACGGCGGCATGTA
>CAZDVL010000045.1:0-16909 GCA_964508745.1 uncultured Anaerolineaceae bacterium
GCCGGGTCAGCGCGCCGTTCGATCAGCCCCTTGTCCTGCAGCTTGTCGAGGTTGGGCGTAAACGAGGTCGCCGCGCGCCCGACCGCCCGCGCCAGCTCAGAGGCGTGCTGGCCGTCGTGGTCGTAGAGCGCGCGCAGGATGTACCACTCGATCACGGTCAGCCCCAGCGGGCTGACGACCTGCGCGAAGATCTGGTCCAGGTTGCGCAGGGCGATATCAAGATTGCACCACACTGAGCCGCCGAAACGCAGGCTCACCGGTTTTTTGATCATCGTCATTGGCTTCTTCCCAGGCGTAAAAGGCTTCACACCCATCCAGGTGCGGTCGCTGTCATAATATATTTATATTATACACAGGTTTAATTGATCTGTATGAGAATAAAATTAAGTGTCCCCAGCGCCAGCGTGTCGCCCGCGCAAAGCGGCTGCGGCGCGTCCGGGCGCAGCCGTTTGCCGTTCACGAACGTCCCGTTGACCGAGTCCAGGTCGAGCAGGTGCAGCGCGTCGTTGAGGCTGACCAGGGCGGCGTGGCGGCGCGACACGCCGTGCTGGTGGGCGTCGCACTGGGCAAAATCAACGTCCGGCACATAGTCGCTGCCTGTGCCGGAACGGCCCAGAACGTAACCGCCGCTGTCCAGCGCGGCCAGGTGAAAGACGGCCGGGCAGTCGCCGCCAACGTGGATCTCGAACCGGGCGGCGGCCGGCAGGGGGGAAAGGGACGGCTCAGTTTTATGGCGCATAACGACTGTTTACCCCACACCACACAGCGGGGGAAGCACCTTGACCGTGCCGCAGGCGCTCCCCGGCGCGAACCGCGCCCGGCCGCGCCGGGCGCTCAGCTAATGGCCCTCTGGGGGCGCTGTTCTATTTCAGCGCCGCCGCGATGCGCTTGCCCCAGGCGCGGATCGCCACCCAGTCGCGGTAGTCGCCGGTCGAGCCGTTCATGGCCTTGACGAGCAGGCGCTCGCCGAAGTTCAGCCGCGCCAGGTCAATGCTGCCGTGAAACAGGACGATCTCGCGCGGGCCAAGCCGGTCAGCGACCGGCTGGATGGATTCGGGGAACAGCCAGCCGTTGACGATCTCGCGGGCCTCGCCGCTGCCGGTCGGGCCGCTGGAGAACAGCCACAGCGGGCGCTGCTTCAGCTCAGGCTCGTACTTTTCCAGGAACGTGACGGCCTCCGCCATCCAGTTGCCCACATACACCGCGCTCCCCAGGACAACGGCCTCATAGGGCCGGACATCGTTCACCGTGCCCGCCTGCGCCACCGTCACCGACAGCCCCTCTTCTTCCAGCACACCGCCGACAGCCGCGGCGATCTCGGCAGTAGCGCCGTATTTGCTGGCATAAGCGATCAGCACCTTCGTCATTGGACCTTTTCCTTCGACACGCTCGCCAGATACTTATGGCACGAGTTTACCACCAGTTTGCGAATCTGTCCGCCCGGCGGCCAGCAGATTGATAACCAAAAAGCGGCGGACCTCGTTGTGAGGCCCGCCGCCAGCGCGCCGCGGTGGCGCGCTATTTCCTGCTGCCGCCGCTGCTGCCCACGCGCACCGGAATCTGCCGGGGCTGGACGGCCTCGGTCTTGGGCAGCGTCAGCTTCAGCACGCCGCTGTCGTAGGTGGCGCTGACCTTGTCGCTGTCCACCGGCTGCGGCAGCCGCAGGCGGCGGCTGAAGCGGCCGTAGCGCCGTTCCTTGATGAGCGAGCGCTGCCCCTCGTGTTCGGTGACCTGCTCCGGGATTTCGCCCTCGATCACCAGGTAGTCGCCGTCGAGCTTGATGTGAATGTCGTCCGCTTTCACGCCGGGCAGCTCGGTCGTGACGGTGTACTGCTGGTCGTCCTCGTGCAGGTCCAGCGCCACCGGGTTCAGCGCCGCGCCGCCCTCGTCAAAAAACGGCCGCCAGGTTTCCTCAAAGACGCGATCCATCACGTTCTGCATTGTGGCCATTTCCCGCAGTGGGTTCCAACGAACGATGCTTGACATGGCATTAAACCTCCGCACAACTGCACTCTTTACACTGCTGTTTGCCGACCGGGTTTCGCTGTGAAACCGATCTTTTCTGATAGTAGACCCGCCAGGTCAGAAGCGCGTCGAAACAGTGTAAAAAATGCGTAGACAGCCGCGCGATTTTACAGAAATTTCACGCCGCGCGAACGGGCGGGCGCGCGTTTCGCGGTACAATGAAGGTGAGGACAGGCGCAAGAGGACAAGCCATGAGGCCGCAGCACACAACACACCCAGGGCCGTACTTTCGCAACGGCCTGCTGTGTTTCCCAGAGTGGACAGTTAACCTGCTGGTGGGGGCGGGGTTAGACCCGCGCACCGGCCAGACCGCCATCAGCGGCCTGCACCTGGACGACGCCCCCGCGCTGCGCCAGATTCAGGCGGCAGCAGCGGCGCTGCTGGCCCGCTTCGGGCCAGACCACGCGGCGGCGGCGGCGCTGGCCTCCGCCGAGACGCAGTTCATGCTGACCGGCGTGCCCGCGCCGCAGCAGGGGTAGCTATTTCCGCGCCCGGCGCGCGCCCCGGTCGTAAAACGCCGGGCCGGGCCGCCACGATGCCGCCTCCGGGTGGTCTGCCGGGGCCAGGCTGAGCAGCACCGCGCGCGACTCCTCGCGCAGGTAGTAGACCAGGTAGGCGCGGTTGGGCCGCAGCGGCAGGCGCGGGGCCAGCCAGCGCCGGAAGCGCAGCGCCTCGCCCGCCTCGGTGTAGAGCACATCCGCCCGCCACAGCGCCCAGCCGGGGCGCGGGTGGGCGTCCGTGCGCAGCGTGGCGGCGTGCAGCGGCAGGCGCGCATAGCGCCGCGCCCGCAGGCCCAGCATCACCGCCAACCCCGCCGCCCCCGCCCCCAGCACCAGCCACGCCCCCGCCGCGAACAGCGCCAGCAGGCGCGGCCCCAGAATAAACAGCGCCGGCAGCGTCAGCAGCAGCAGCGCCACCAGCGGCTCGGCCACCAGCTCTTTCCACTGGGCGGCCGCCAGCCGGCCGTGACGGTTCTCCAGCAGCCGCGACCGCATCTCGGCGGGCAGCGTGTCGCGCGGGGCGGCATTGTCGGCGGGCATCGTGTGCGTCCTTTTCGTACAGGCGGCTCAGGCGCCCGCCGGCGGAATGTCAGCGGCGGCGACAGCCGCCGGGCGGCGCGCCGGGCGCTGGAGCAGGACAATGCTCGCCAGGATCAGCGCGCCGCCGACAAACTGCCCCGGCTGTAAGCTCTCGCCCAGGACGAGCGCCGCCAGCGTGATCGTCACCACCGGCTCGAACGTGCTGGCGATGGCGGCCTTCGACGCGCCCAGCCGCTGAATGCCGGCGGCGAGCGTGAACACCGGCAGCACCGTGCACGCCAGCGCCAGCGCCAGCAGGTAAAGCCAGCTTGTGGCGTCCGGCGCGGCGTTGACCGGGCGCACCAGCGCCAGCGCCAGCACCGTCGCCAGCGCGCCGCTGATCAGCCAGGCCGACGCATACGCCGGGCTGACGCGGCCGCGCAGCAGGTGGCTGGTGAGAATGAAATAGACGGCGATCACCAGCGCGTTAAACAGCGCCAGCAGCACGCCGACCTCTGCACCGTCGCCCAGCCCCGCGCCGAAGTCCGGGATCGTGAGGACGACGCCCACCAGCGCCAGCCCCAGCGCGGCCCAGGCGCGCCGGCTCAGGCGCTCGCCCAGCAGCGCCGCAATGACGGCGACCATCGCCGGGTACGAATAGAACAGCAGCACGTAAGTGCCGGCTGGCAGGCGCTCCAGGCCGAAAAACGCGCTGACAGCCCCCAGCGCCAGCAGCGCCCCCAGCACCAGCAGGCCCGACCGCGGCAGCCGGCGCGCGGGCGGCGGGCGGCGCAGCGCCGCGATCAGCAGCCACAGCGCCGGCGCGGCAATAATAAAGCGCCAGGTGACGATGTCCAGCGAGTGCATTCCGGCCTGCTGGAGCAGGCGCACAATCACCGGCAGCAGGGCGTAGCCGATAATTGACACGCCGATGTACATCAGGCCCTGGCGCTGGGCGTGCTGGTGGTCCATAGCGAACGTCCTCGCGGCGGCGGCGCAAAGCAGCGCCATCATAGCAGCGAACCGGCGAACCATCTGAGTCCGGCGGGACGCAGCAGGGGCGGCCCAGTGGGCCGCCCCCGCAAACAGAGCGTTCAGCGCGGGTTAACCGCGTCAGGGCAGCGCCAGCGCCAGCGTGACCGGCGCGGCGAGGTTGGTCAGCAGCAGCGGCAGCACGCCCAGCAGCAGCGTGCCGGCAGTGGCCACGTACAGCCCCCAGGTGACATATTTCGTCGCGCCCGCCGCCGGGTCGCCGTCGCCGTCGCGCAGGTACATGCTGACGATCACGTTCACATAGTAATAGGCGCTGACGACGCTGGTCAGCACGCCGACGACCGCCAGCCACACCAGCCCGCCCTCGACCGCCACCTGGAACACCAGCCACTTGCCGATGAACCCGCCGGTCAGCGGGATGCCGATCAGGCTGAGCATAAAGACGGCCATCATCAGCGCCAGGCCGGGGCGGCTGCGCGCCAGCCCGTTGAAGTCGCTGATGAGCATCCCCGAACCGTCGGGTTTTTCCAGCGCCATCGCCACCGCGAACGCGCCCAGGTTGGTGAACGTGTACGCCAGCAGGTAGGCCAGCGCCGCCTGCGCCGCCGCGTCGCTCATGCCGGCGGCGGCGGCCGCCGCGACCGCGATCAGGATGTAGCCGGCGTTGGCGATGGACGAGTAGGCCAGCAGGCGCTTGATGTTGGTCTGCGTGACCGCCACGACGTTGCCCAGGATCATCGTCGCGGCGGCGATCAGGGCGATCGTCAGCTGCCACGAGGCCGCCTCCGCGCTGTTGAGCGCCAGCCCCGGCAGGGCGATCAGCAGGATGCGCAGCAGCGCCGCGAAACCGCCGACCTTCGCGCCCACGCTCATAAAGGCCGTGACCGGCGTCGGCGCGCCTTCGTACACGTCCGGCGTCCACATGTGGAACGGCACCGCCGCCACCTTAAAGCCCAGCCCGACAATCATCAGGCCGACGCCGATCAGCAGCAGGCCGGCCGAGCCGAACGTCGCCGGCTGCGCCAGCAGCGCGCTGACCGCCTCCAGGATGGCGGGCAGGCTGGTCGTGCCGGTCGCGCCGTAGACCAGCGCCGCGCCGTAGACGAAGAAGGCGCTGGCGAACGCGCCCAGGATGAAATACTTCATGCCGCTTTCTTCAGATTTGCCGTCGCCATAGCGGAAGGCCGCCAGGATGTACAGCGGGATGCTCAGCAGCTCCAGCGCGATAAACACGACCACCAGGTTGTTGGCGTGGCCCATCATCATGATGCCGCTGGTGGTGAACAGCAGCAGCACGTAAAATTCCCCGCGCTCGATGCCCAGCCGCTGAAGGTATTCCACGCTCAGCAGGATGCTGATCGCCGCCGCCGCCAGCGCCGTCAGGTTGACGAACGCGCTGAACGTGTCGGCGCGGAACATGCCGAAGAAGGCCGTGTCGCTGGTGTTGAACAGCGCCAGGTTGAGGACGAACGACACCGTCAGCCCGGCCAGCGCCAGCCAGGCCGTCAGCGCCTTGCGGTCCTTGGGGATGAACAGGTCAATGACCAGCAGGATCGTCGCGCCCAGCGCCAGGCTGATGACCGGCAGCGCGACGCCTATGTTAAGGTCTGCGAGAGCGGGGACTTCAAACATAGCGCCCCCTTACTGGCCGTCGCTGGTGGTCGCGGCGACCGCCGCGCCGGGCAGCAGCGGGCCGCCGCTGGCGAGCGCCTCGTCGGCGGGCGGCAGGTAAACCGAGACGTTCTCCACCACCTTGTCAACGGTGGCGGTCATCGTGTCGAAGAAGGGGGCCGGCTGGAGGCCGATCCAGATCACCATAATCACGATCGGGACCAGCACGGCGATCTCGCGCCAGTTCAGCGGCGGCAGGCTGCGGTTTTCTTCCTTGTCCACCTCGCCCATATACACCTTCTGGAACCAGTACAGCAGGTAGATGGCCGCCAGAATGACGCCCAGCGTGGCGAACAGCGTGAAGAAGAAGCCCAGCACGCTGCTGCCCATCGAGCCGAGCAGGATGGTGAACTCGCCGACGAAGCCGTTCAGGCCGGGCAGGCCCATGCTGCTGAGGATGATGAGCAGGCTGACGCCGCCGAACAGCGGCATCGCCTTCCAGATGCCGCCGAAGGCGTCCAGCGCCTTCGTGTGGCGGCGCTCGTACAGCATGCCGACGAGCAGGAACAACCCGCCGGTGCTGATGCCGTGATTAACCATTTGCAGCACGCCGCCCTGGATGCCCTGCGCGTTGAGCGCGAAGATGCCCAGCACGACGAAACCCAGGTGGCTGACCGACGAGTAAGCGACCAGCTTCTTCATGTCCTTCTGCGCGTAGGACACCCAGGCGCCGTAGATGATGCCGATGACGGCCAGTGTGGCGACCACCGGCGCCCAGGCGACGCTGGCCTCTGGGAACAGCGGCAGGTTGAAGCGCACCAGGCCATACGTGCCCATCTTCAGCAGCACGCTCGCCAGAATGACCGAGCCGGCGGTCGGGGCCTGCACGTGCGCGTCGGGCAGCCAACTGTGCAGCGGCCACAGCGGCACTTTAATGGCGAAGGCGATAAAGAAGCCCAGGAACAGCAGCGACTGCACGCTGCCCGCCCCCAGCAGGCCGTCGAAGGGGAACACCAGCGCGCCGCTCTGGATGGCGGCGGTGATCTCTGGCATGGCGAACGTGCCCGCCTGCGTGCCCACGTACAGGATGGCGAGCAGCATGAGGATCGAGCCGGCCATCGTGTAGAGGAAGAACTTGACGGCGGCGTAAACGCGCTGCTCCGCGCCCCAGATGCCGATGAGGAAGTACATCGGCACGAGCGTCACTTCCCAGAACACATAGAACACGAACAGGTCCTGCATGACGAACACGCCGATCATGGACCATTCGAGCAGCAGCATAAAGCAGTAATACAGTTTTTCGCGCCCGCGCTCGGCAAAGACGGCGCTGCCGAACGAGCTGAGGATCGCCAGCGGCATGATGAACGTCGTCATAATCACCAGCAGCAGGCTGAGGCCGTCAACGCCGACGTAGAAGCTGATGCCGAACTGCGGCAGCCAGTCCCAGCGCTGCACCATCTGCAGGTCAGGGTTGGCCGCGTCGAAGCCGGCCCACAGCACCAGCGACGCCAGAAACGTGGCGATGCTGACGCCGAAGGCCGTCCAGCGGATGTTGGCTGGTTTGCTCTCTGGCAGGAACAGCAGCGCGACAAAACCCGCCAGCGGCAGAAACAGCACCACTGTAATCAGCGACAGAGCACCGGATTCCATAAGTTCGTTCTCCCTAATTCACAGCGGGCTTCACGAGCCAGCCTGTAGCAGCGGCAGCAGCAGCAGCACGATCACAAACACAACGCCGATCAGCAGCGTGACAGCGTACATTCGAACATAGCCGGTCTGCACGCCGCGCAGCCTGCCGCTGAGCCAGCGCGTCAGGCGCCCAACGCCGTTCACAACGCCGTCAATCACGCCCAGGTCAACGGGCCGGCCAAGAATGTCGGCGACGGCGTCGAAGCCGCGCCAGAGCACGCTGTTGTGCACATAATCGTGCAGGAAACGCCAGTCGATCACGTCCGCCAGGAACGCGCCCAGGCGGTTGAACGGGCCGATAAACAGCCGGTTGTACAGCTCATCCCAGTAGAGGCGGGCGTGCGCCAGCGCCCAGATCGAGCCGGTGTCCGGGCGGACGGCCAGCGGGTCTTTGCCGCTGCGCGTCAGGGCGTGGTTGTGCCCGTAGATCGAGCGCGCCAGGAAGATCGCGCCCAGGCCCAGCGCCAGCGCCGTCAGCCCTATCAGCGGGTTGAACTCGCCGCCCTGCGCCGGGTAGGGGTGGACGTTCACCAGCGAGTACTCCAGGAAGTGGGTCAGCTCGCTCTTGCCCAGCAGCGAGGACAGCCCCAGGAACTGCGACGGCGTGTTGGCGAAGCCGATGACGACGCTGAAGGCCGCCAGCACGATCAGCGGGATCGTCATCGCCCGGCCGCTCTCGCTGGCGTGGGCGGCGGCTTCGCTGCGCGGCTGGCCGTGAAACACCATCTCGATCTGCCGCCACATGTAGAAGGCGGTGAACCCCGCCGCCAGCAGCAGCAGCGCCAGCGCCATATAGCCGCCGATCTGCGTCAGGCCGTCCTTGCCCCACAGGCCCGCCAGCCACGAGTCGGCCAGGATTTCGTCCTTCGACCAGAAGCCGGCGAACGGGATAATGCCCGCCAGCGCCAGCGTGCCGATGATGTACGTCCAGTAGGTGACCGGCATTTTGTGGCGCAGGCCGCCCATGTTGCGCATGTCCTGCGGGTCGAAATCGTCGTGCGCGTGGCCGCTGTGGTGGTGGCCGTGTTCGACGCCGTGAATGACCGAGCCGCTGCCCAAAAACAGCAGCGCCTTGAAGAAGGCGTGCGTCACCATGTGGAAGATGGCCGCGCCGAACGCGCCCGCGCCCACCGCCGCGACCATAAAGCCGAGCTGGCTGATGGTGCTGTAGGCCAGCACGCGCTTGATGTCCCACTGGCCGATGGCGATAAACCCGGCGACGACCGCCGTGCTCACGCCGACCGCCGTCACGATGAACGAGGTCAGCTCGGCGTTGGCAAACAGCACGTTGGAGCGCACCATCATGTACACGCCCGCCGTGACCATCGTGGCGGCGTGGATCAGCGCGCTGACAGGCGTCGGGCCGGCCATCGCGTCGGGCAGCCACACAAACAGCGGTATCTGCGCGCTTTTGCCGGTCGCGCCCAGCAGCAGGAACAGCGTGATAAGCACGATCAGGGTTTTGCTGTCGAGCGTGAGGCTGCCGAAGCTGACCGTGTGGCCCTCCTCCAGCAGCCGTTCCGCCTGGCCGAACACGCCAAGCTGCTCGGTGGCGATGTGGTCGTTGTTGGTGTACACCGGCAGCGCCGCGCCGTGCTCGCCCTCGGCGGCGGCCTCTGTGACAGCGCCCTCGGCGGGCGCGGCCTCGGCCGCGTGCGCCTGCTCCTCGGCCAGCGCGACGTTAGCGATCTCGCCGGGGCGGTAATAATCCAGCGTGTTGAACGTCCAGAACATGAGGAACATGGCCATCAGCATGCCGAAGTCGCCGATGCGGTTGGCGATCATGGCCTTGCGCGCGGCGGTGCTGTTGCGCCAGCCCTCCCCGCGCGCTTTGTCGAACCAGAAGCCGATGAGCAGGAACGAACACAGGCCCACGCCCTCCCAGCCGACGAACATCATCAGGAAATTGTTGCCCGTCACCAGAATGAACATGAACGCCAGGAACATGTTCAGGTAGGCGAAGAAGCGGGCGAAGCGCTCGTCGCCGTGCATATAGCCGGCGGCGTAGATGTGGATCATCGTGCCCACAAACGACACGAACAGCATCATCGTGACGCTGAGCGTGTCCACGCGCATCTGCCAGGGGATGTTGACCGTCGTCTCCCCCAGGCGGATCCAGCCGTCGAGCAGCGGCGGGTCAATCACAACGGCTTCATAGTGGCTGCCCCTGAGGTAGATCAGCAGCAGCAGCGCCACGACGAACGTCAGCGCCGCCGCCACAATGCCGATGCGACTCGACCACTTCTCGCCCAGGCGCCCCCCCCAGAAGAAGTTAATGAGCATCCCCGCCAAAGGGATGAGGATCATTAACGGCACAAGCTGTGGGTAGTGTTCCATAATTCCTCTCGGTCTGAGTCCGGCTGATGACAGGCGCGGGCCGGTGCTTAGCCCCTCATCTGGCTGAGTTCGTCAATGTTGATGCTTTTCTTGGTGCGGAAGATGGCGACGATCAGCGCCAGGCCGACGGCCACCTCCGCCGCTGCGACGGTGATGACAAAAAACACGAACAACTGGCCGTCCAGGCCGCCCCAGTGGCGCGCGAAGGCCACCAGCGCCAGGTTGGCGGCGTTGAGCATCAGCTCGATGGACATAAACACCAGGATGGCGTTGCGGCGCAGCAGCACGCCCATCGCCCCCAGGGTGAACAGCACCATACTCAGCATCACATAGGCTTCAACTGGAACCATCGTTGGCTGTCCCCCTTTTCAGCTTCGCGCCGGTTCTTCGGCGCTGTCCGGCAGTTGGGCGGGGCTGCCGCCGCTGCTGTCGGAAACCAGCACGTCGCGGCCCGTCTGCGCCGCGATCACGCTGGTCAGCGGGCGGCTCACCTTGCGGCGCTGGTCCGGCCGCCGGGCGCGGCGTTCGCCGGGCCGGTGCGTCATCACGATCGCGCCGATCATCGCCACCAGCAGCAGCACGCCGACCATCTGCATCGGCAGCGCGTAGTCGGTAAACAGAAGCTGCCCCACCGCGGCCGGGCTGCCAAAGGCCGGCAGGGCGGCGCTGGTCAGCGGCAGCGCGAAGGCCTGCGGCTGGTCGGCGCTGCGGCGCGCCAGCACGACCAGCTTGGTCGTGTCGCGCTCCACGTTGAACACCGGCGTGTTCAGCCGGAACAGCACCGTGCCGGGCTGGTCCGCGTTGACAAAGGCCCAGTCGCTGACGCGCGCGTTCTCCGGCAGGATGCGCGCCGGGGCCAGGCCGCCCAGCGGGATGCCGGCCTCCAGCGTGCGCGCGGCGGCGTCCGCCGGCAGGCTCAGGTCCACCAGGTCAACGGTCGGCGCGTCCGGGTAAGCGTTGAAGATGAGCATGCGCGCGCTGCGCTCCGGCACGGTGCTGAGGTCATCGGGGATGATGGTCAGCGCGGCGCCGGCCTCGCCGGGGTAGGCGATCACGGTGCTGGTCTCGCCCGCCGCCAGCGTCATCGCGCCCGCCAGCAGGGCGTCCTGCGTGCCGGCGGCGAACAGCGCCACGTTATATTCGCCCGCTGGCAGGGCCATAAAGCGGGTGGCCGAGCCGTAGGTCACGCCGGCGGCCAGCAGCTCGCCGTTGGCATAAACGTCCACCGGGCCGACATCCGGCGCGAAGTGCGCGGCGCGCAGCAGCGGCTGCCCGGCGGGCGTGGGCTGCTGGCTGAGCTGCCCCTGGCTCAGCGCCAGGCCGGTCACGGCCAGGAAGGCCAGCGACAGGATCATCGCCGTCGGCGTCATCCAGCGGAAGCGGGTCTGCGCTGTGACGCCCACTTTTTCCGCCCCCAGCAGCATGATGACGAACAAAAACAGCACCATGATCGCCCCGGCGTAGACGGTGATCTGCACCAGGAACAGGAAGGCCGCGTCCAGCAGCAGGAACATGAACGCGATGCAGCCCATCACCAGAATCAGAAAGAGGGTGCTGTGGACAGCGTTCTCGCTCAGCAGCATCATGGCGGCTGCGGCGATCGAAATCGCGCCGACAAGAATAAACAAACTCACTTCGGTCATCGGCTATAATCCTGTGTGGTCGCCCGCAATGACAGCGCGGATTTTAGCGCAAGAAGCGCCAGAGTCCAAGCTCTGACGCTGCTGCACGCAAGCGCGTAATTCTGTACGTCCGTTAATCCTGTTTCCCCCCTCATGGCCGCTGCGCGTTCCCGGCGTTTAAGCCGGGTCCTGCATGTCGGGAATGGCCCGGTCAAAGGCCCCCGGCGCGACCTGCTGCGGCGTGTCCTCGCCGTTTTCCGGGACCGGCACCAGCAGCATCTCCTTGGTGTAGATGGCGTCGCGGCGGTCGGTAAAGCTGAGGCGGTGTTCGTGCTCCAGCACGATCGCCTCGGTCGGGCAGGCGTCCTCGCAGTAGCCGCAGAAGATGCAGCGCAGCATGTTGATCTCGTAGGTCTTGGCGTAGCGCTCGCCGGGGCTGTAGCGCTCGTCGTCGGTGTTCTCCGCCGCCTCCACCCAGATCGCGTCCGCCGGGCAGGCCGCCGCGCACAGCGCGCAGCCGATGCACTTTTCCAGGCCGTTGTCGTAACGCTTGAGTTCGTGCTTGCCCTTGAAGCGCTCGGCGAACTCGCGCTGTTCTTCGGGGTACATAATCGTCACCGGCTCTTCGAGCACGTGCTTGAAGGTGGTGCGCAAACCGCGAATGATCTCCATGTGTCTACCGTCACTCCCTCATCGTTGAACGCCGGGCTGTGCGCCCGGCGGGCTATTTCTCCGGCGTTTTCTCGATCGCGGCGGCCGCTTCGGGCTGGTCGCCCACTGTGCCCAGCTTGTCCAGCACGCCCAGCAGCCAGTTGTACAGGCCGAACGGCACAGCCAGCAGGCCGCCCACGATGTTGAGCACCGCGTAGCCGGCCCCGCCGCGCTGGCCGGTAATCATCGGGTCAAGCGCGTCGTCGGTGTCCTCGGTTTCGCCGCGCCGGTTGGTCAGGAAGAAGGCCCCGGCCAGCAGCGCCACAAACATGATGCCGGCGGCGACGCCGTAAGCGACCGGGCTGGCGAACGCATCGGCGACGACGATCGTCACCGCCGTCCAGGCGACGGCCACCAGCGCCAGCGGCAGCATCACCTTCCAGCCCAGCGCCATCAGGCGGTCATAGCGGATGCGCGGCAGCGTGGCCCGCACCCAGATCATGCCGGCCAGCAGCAGCACGACCTTGCCGAACAGCACCAGCGGCCCCAGGATAGGCGCGGACTGCACCAGGCCGAAGCCGTCGCTGTAGCCGCCCAGGAAGGTGGTCGCCGCGATCATGCTGACGGCGATCATGCCCAGGTATTCAGCCATCATGAACAGGGCGAACTTCATGCCGCTGTACTCGGTCTGGTAGCCCTGCGTCAGTTCCTGCTCGGCTTCCGGCAGGTCGAAGGGCGCGCGGTTGACCTCCGCCAGCAGCGCGATCATCAGGATGGCGGCGGCCAGCGGGTTCTGGAACACGTACCATTCCCAGATGAACGTCTGGCCGCGAATCATGTCGCCCAGGCTCATGCTGCTCGCCAGCAGGATGGGCACCACCAGCGCCAGGCCCATGCTCAGCTCGTAGCTGATCATCTGCGCCGACGAGCGCAGGCCGCCCAGCATGGCGTATTTGCTGGCGCTGGACCAGCCGGCCAGCACGACGCCGTAAGTCCCCAGGCTGGTGATCGCCAGCAGCCACAGCACGCCCACGTTCGGGTCGGCCAGGCCCTGCGGCACTTCGAACCACACGTCACCCAGCGACGGCGCGAACCAGGGCACGATGATGTTCGGCCCCCAGGGGATCACGGCGAACAGGATCAGGATCGGCACCGCCTTGAGGACCGGCGCAATCATCCAGATCGCGCGGTCAGCCTGCGCCGGCCTGATGTCTTCCTTGAAAATCAGCTTGATGCCGTCCGCCATCGGCTGAAAGATGCCGCCTGGCCCGATGCGGTTCGGCCCGACGCGCGACTGTAACCAGCCGAGCAGCTTGCGCTCCAGCAGCGTGGTGTACATGAAGCCGGTCAGCACCACCACGAACAGGATGAGCGAGAAGACGATGGGGTAAAGGCCAGCACAGCCGGGGTCGTCGTAGCAGTAGACGACGCGCTCCGCCGGGATGCGCGCCTGCGTGTTAAAGACGAAATCCAGCGCGCCCGTGCCCCAGCCGTAAAGCGCCTGCGCGTTGACCGCCACGATCAGCAGCAGCGCCACGCCCAGCAGCAGCAGCAGGCCGACGATCGGCGGCGCGCGGAAGTAGACCACGGCAGCCGGGACGACCAGCGCGCCCGCCAGCAGCAGGATGTAGATCAGGCGCGTCAGCAGCGGGTTATCGTAGGTGAAGATGCTCACCAGCCCCAGGACGAACACGACGGCCAGCAGCCCCAGCGCCAGCGCGCGCTGCTGCCGGTTGACCACCAGCGCCGCCGTCGCCGCCAGCGCCGCCAGCAGAGTCAGCTTGGTCAGCGCGTCAGCGGGGGCCAGCAGCACCGTCAGCGCGGCCAGGATGCCCAGCACCGCGGCGGTGACACCAACCAGCGTGCGAAAGACTCGGTAGAGGGTCATAAGCTCAGCCTTCGATTATGAGCGCGCCCGCCAGGCTCACCTCGGCAGCCGCCGGGGCAAGCGCGACCGGGACAGCGGTCAGATGCCGGGGAAGAACCAGCGTGCGCTCTGGCGCGCCGGCGCTGATCACCGCGCGCACGTGCGCCACCGGCAGGCCGTCCACCGCGACGGCGATGGTGTCGCCCGCGCTGATCTTCAGGCGCTGGGCGTCTGCCGGGTTAAGCTCAGCGTATGGCGCCGGCGTGCGGCCGTGCATCAGCGCGCTGGCGGCGAAGGTGCGCTCGCGGTTGTAGAGGCGCGTCACCGGCAGCAGCAGCAGTTGGCCGGGCGCCAGCCGCACCGCCGCCGGCAGCGTCACCGCGCCGGGCGCGGGCGCCGCGCCCTGGTCGGCGCTGGTGGCGATCTGCACGCCCAGGCCGCCGTTGTTCTGGTAGGCGGTCCCGCCGTAGTAGGCGTTGTCGCCGATTGTCGGGAGCTGCGCCTCGGTGTGGGCCAGCGCCTGGAAGGTGATGTCCGCGAAGGCCGGCACATGCTGGCTGAGGTCGTGCATCACGGCGGCGGCGGCTAACCAGGCGCGGCGCTGGCCGAGCGCCTCGGCCAGCCGGCCCAGCGCCTGCCACGCCGGCAGCGCGCTGCCGATTGGCCCCTGCGCCGTGTAGAAGCGCTGCACGCGGCGTTCGCCGCTGGTGTAGGAGCCGTCGCGCTCGGCGAAGCTCTGGATCGGCAGCGCGACGGCGGCCAGGGCGCTCAGGCCGTCCTCGAACAGCGTCAGGCTGATGATCGTCTTGACGCCGCGCAGCCATTCCGCGGCGGCGGGGTCGTCCAGCAGCAGGTCAGCCTGCGCCACGATCAGCACGTCGGGCGGGTTCTGGGCGATGTCGAGCGTGGTTTCCGGCGCGAAGCCCATGTAGTGCAGGCCCATGCCGTTCGGGCCGGGGAAGGGCGCGAGCAGGCCGCTGTCGGCCCGGCCCGCGTGCCCGCTTTCGATCAGGAAATTGGCGGCGGCCTGCATCAGGGCGCGGCTGCCGTCCAGCGCCAGGCCCTCGGCCCCGGCCACGATCACCAGGTTGGCGGCCCCGGCCAGCTTCTCGGCGACGGCGGCGTTGTCCTGCCGCAGCGCGTGCATGAAGTGGGCGGCCGCGCCCGGCGCATAGCGCAGCGCGGCGCTGGCAAAGTCGTCCATGCGCGTGGGGCGCGCGTTCGCCACGACGACATAAGCGCCCCGGTCGTGCGCCTGCTTGAGGCGCAGCCGCCAGATGGGCACTTCTTCTTCGAGGTCGGTGGCGATAATCAGCACGGCGTCGCCCTGGCCCAGGTGGCTCAGGTTGGTCCCCTGGCCCACCCCGACCTGCGCCACCAGGTCCGCCCCGGCGTGCGTGGGCGGCCACGCGCCCAGGCGCTCGCCGCCCAGCCCGGTCACGAGCTGGCGCAGCGCCCACAGGTCCTCGTTGCTCATGCCGCTGCCGGCGATGGCGGCCACGCTGCCGCCGGCGGCATTCAGCAGCCCGGCGGCCTCCGCCAGCGCGTCGGCCCAGGCGGCGGGCGCGCCGCCGACGCGCGGCGCCTCCAGGCGGTCAGCGCTGTGGCTGAAGTGGTGGCCGAAGCGCGTTTTGTCCGAAATCCAGATTTCGTTGACGTATTCGTTCTGGCGCGGCATGACGCGCTTGATGGCCGCCTGCCCGCCGAAGTCGCGCTCCAGGCGCGTGTCGAGCGTGATGTTCGAGCCGGCGGCGTCGTGCGGGCAGATGCTCGGCACGCTGGTCAGCTCCCAGGGGCGCGCCCCGAAGCGGAAGTCAACGGTCGTGAGCGCCCCCACCGGGCACACGTCGGTCGTGTTGCCGCTGAAGTAGGTGTCGAAGGGGGGGTCGCTGATGCTGATGATCTGCAAAGTGCGCCCGCGCTCGTGGAAGGCGAGCACGTCGTCGCCGGCGATCTCACCCTGGAAGCGGATGCAGCGCGCGCACTGGATGCAGCGTTCCTCGTCCAGCACGATCAGGTCGCCCAGCGGCACGTTCTTGTCGAGCCGCATCTTGTCGCTGAAGTACATGCGCGAGACGCCGGGGCCGTGCGCCATCGTCAGGTCCTGGAGCGCGCACTCACCGCCCTTGTCGCAGACCGGGCAGTCCAGCGGGTGGCTGGTGAGCAGAAACTCCAGCACGTCCTTGCGCGCGTCCACCACCTGCGGCGTGTTGGTGCGAATGACCAGCCCGGCGCTGACGGCGGTCGTGCAGGCGGTTTGCAGCTTGGGCATCCAGCGCACTTTCGGCCGGCCCTGCGCGTCGCGCAGCACCTCGCCCGTCGCCCGGTCCTTCTCAACCGTCCCCATCTCCACCAGGCACATGCGGCACATGCCCACCGGCTCCAGCTTGGGGTGATAGCAGAACACGGGAATCTCGTTGCCGATGCTCTTGGCAGCGTCAACCAGATTAGCCCCGGCAGGCAGGTTGTATTCCTGATCGTCAATGATGATTGGTACGTCGGCCATAACGCCTCCAGTAAGCATTGTGCATCTGTGACCGCCGGGCCGCTGGCTGTGCAGCCCCGGCGGGGGTCATTCGTCGTTTGCGGGCCGGGCCAGCCGGGCCAGCCGCTGCCGCGCGCGCGCCGCGCCAACGGCGGCCCGGTCGCGCAGCGCCTGGCTGACCAGGCCCCAATTATTGCGCTCAAAGCCGCTGGCCGCCAGCGTTTGCGCCCGCTCGAAGTCCGCCAGCGCCAGCGCGTCCTCGCCCAGCCGGGCGTAGAGTTCGGCGCGCAGCAGGTAGTTGGCCGGCGCGTCCGGGCGGGCGGCTGCCGCCGCGTCCAGCGCGCTCAGCCGGTCAGCGGCGGCGGCCGTGTCGCTGCTGAGGGCCACCAGCCGCGCCCACAGCCCGCGCGGCGGGCGCTCGTCCACCGCCGCGCGGGTGGCGGCGGGCGGCTGCTCGCGCTCCGCAGCCACCGGCATCCAGCCGTCGCCCATGCGCGCCTTAATCCCCGGCGGGTTCCGCCGCCGCCTCTTTGCGGCGCGGCGGCGCTTTGCGGGCCGGCTTTTCCTCAGCGGCCTGCGACTGAATGTGCGCCGCGAAGTCCTCCGGGAA
>CAZDVL010000046.1:0-16693 GCA_964508745.1 uncultured Anaerolineaceae bacterium
ACTTGGCCTCGTCGGGCGGCAGGTTGACGCAGCCGTGGCTCATGGGCTGGCCGAAATTGTTGTGCCAGTAGGTCCCGTGGATGGCGTAGCCGGCGTAGAAGTAGAGGATCCAGGGGACGCCGGGCAGGTAGTAGCCCGGCCCGGTCATGGTCTGCGCGTCGTATTTGCGCTGGACGGTGAAGCTGCCCTGGACGGTGGGGGTGGCGGCGCGGCCCATGGACGCCAGCGCGTTGCGCACCAGCTTGCCGTCCTCGTAAGCGTAGATGCGCGAGTCGCTCAGGTCAACCATCAGCGAGCGGCCGGTGGTCACGGCCGGCTGCGGCGCGGCCACCAGCGCCTCAGGCGCGTTGATGACGCCCAGGTCGCTGATGCTGCCGCCGCTGGGGATGATGAGCGTCTGCCCGACCTGAATCGTGTTCGGGTCGCTGATGTTGTTGGCCTGCACCACCGCCGGCCAGCTCACGCCGAAGCGCTGGGCAATCGCCGCGAGCTGGTCACCGGGCTGCACGACGTATGAGATGCCGGCGGGCGCGGCGGCGCCGGTTTCCACGGCGGGCAGGCCGCTGCCGGCAGTGATGATGAGCGTTTGCCCGCGATAGATGCGGTTCGGGTTGTCCAGGCCGTTGAGCGCCATAACATCGTCAACGGTGACGCCGTAGCGGCTGGCGATGGCGGCCAGCGTGTCGCCGTAGCCGACCTCGTGCGTGATGGCGGGGGCGGCTTCCGCGGCGGGCGGCGGGGCGGCTGCCTCTGCCGCGACGGGGGCGGCTTCTGCGGCGGGCGGCGTGGTGAACACGGTGAGAGTCTGGCCGCGCAGGATGCGGTCGGGGTTGGCGATATTGTTGATCTGGGCGAGCTGCGCGGTGGTGAGGCCGTAGCGGTTGGCGATGCTTTGCAGCGTTTCGCCCGCCTGCACAACGTGCGTGGTCGGCTCGGCGGCGATCAGCGGGTTCTCGACAGCGCCGCTCAGGTCGGGGATAACGAGCGACTGGCCGGAGAGGATCTGCGAGGTGTTGCTGATGTTGTTCGCCTGGGCGAGGATCGCCACGCTGATGCCATAATGCAGGCCGATGCGGTACAGGCTTTCGCCAGGCTGCACGATGTGAACGGTGTCTTCAGCCTGCACGGCGGCAGGCAGCGCCGCGAACGCCAGGCTGATAAGCGTCAGGGCGGGCAGGACGAGTCGGACGAAGCTGTGCCGCATCAGATATGCTCCTTAGTAACCTGGTAACGATACATGAGAACAACATTACACCATATTGTGCGCCGGGGCAATTAGCAGGCTGACAGGACAACTGGCGCTTTGC
Source organism: uncultured Anaerolineaceae bacterium (assembly GCA_964508745.1). GTDB lineage: Bacteria > Chloroflexota > Anaerolineae > Aggregatilineales > Phototrophicaceae > DAOTWC01. The sequence goes on from CAZDVL010000046.1 coordinate 1,308, forward strand.
CGGGCAGGGTATTTACCAGTACAATTCACTTCTGTCTGGAGCAGGCGCTCGATCAGGGCTGGACTGTCAACGATGCTGGTACGCACATACCGCCTGGCGGATAAATTGGGGGTGGCGTTCATTAAGATCGCCGCCGCTGCTGTGGATGCGCTGTTCGAGGGCGCAGGGCTGGCCGTGGCCGCCGTGTGGCGCGTGGTGGCGCTGCTGCTGGGCGCGCTGCTGGCGCTGGCGGGCGGGCTGTGGCGGCTGCTGCGGGCGCTGGTGGGCGGCGTGTGGCGGCTGCTGCGCGCGCTGGCGCGTGGGCTGTGGGCTGTGATCCGGCGCGTGGGCCTGGCGCTGGCGGCGGTGGTTGGCCTGCTTGGTGGCGGCGTGCGCGGCGTCTCGCGCGCGGCCGGGGAGGCGCGCTCCGGCACGATGGCGCGCCGCGCCGCCCGCGCGGAGATTGACGCGGGCGTGGTGGAGGACCCGCTGCGGGCGCAGAACCGCACCCTGAGCGTGGTGGCGGTGGCGCTGCTGGCGGTGCTGCTGGTGGTGGTAGTGGCCGCGACCAGCCAGGGCCAGACCGCGCCAGCGGCGGCGATACCGGCGGCGGGGCTGCTGCCTGGGACGGCCGCCGCGCCGCAGGCGACGCTGGCGGCCCAGATTCCGACGGTGGTGCCCACCGCGACGCCCGTGCCGGCGGTGCTTCAGGCGCGCGGCAGCCTGGCGTACACGGCTCGACAGAACGGGCGCGACGACATCTGGGGCGTGAACGTGGGCGAACACCTGCCGGTGCGCCTGGTCAGCAGCGCCGCCGACGACCGCGACCCGGCGTGGTCGCCCGATGGGCGGCGGCTGGCCTATGCCTCGCGCCAGGACGGCAACTGGGAAATTTACATCAACGATGTCGGCAGCGGCGAGACCACGCGCATGACGTATGACCTGTCGTTCCAGGGCGGGCCGGGCTGGAGTCCGGACGGCGCGTGGCTGGTTTACGAAAGCTACCAGGGCGGCAACCTGGACATCTATGTGATGCGCACCGACGGCACCGACGTGCGCCGCCTGACCGAACACCCGGAGCCGGATTTCGCCCCGGCGTGGTCGCCGGACGGCCGCCGCATCGCGTTTGTGTCGTGGCGCGACGGCAACCAGGATCTCTACATCTTCTCGCTGGACGACCCGCGCGACGCCGCCGTGATCAACCTGACGAACACGCCCGACCGCCACGAAAGCCGGCCGATGTGGTCGCCGGACGGCGCGCTGCTGGCGTACAGCGCGGTTGACCAGGGCGTGGAGAAAGTGTTTGTCAAATCGGCCGACGACACCGGCTCGCCGGCGCAGGCGCTGGGGCGCGGGCGCACGCCGGCCTGGTCGCCGGACGGGACCAGCCTGATCGCGGCGGTGGATTCGATTGAGGGGACGCAGTTTGTCGCGCTGCCGTTCGCCGAGGCCGGCATCACCACGCTGGTGATTCCGGTGGCGGGGCGGGCTACCGCGCCCTCCTGGACGGCTGTGCCGCTGTCGCAGGCGCTGGTTAACGCTGGCGGGGTGGGGCCGGCCGCCAGCGCGGCACTCTATACCGAACAGGAAACCCGTTTCGAGGGCGACCCGCCGTACAAGCTGCAAAGCCTGATTGATGTCGACACGCGCGTGGCCGCGCTCAGCGACCGGGTGAACGATTCCTTCAACGCCCTGCGCGAGCGCACGCTGGAGGCGGTCGGGTGGGATTTCCTGGGGCAGCTTGAGGACGCCTTCTGGCCGATTGACCGGCTGCCGCAGCCCGGCGAGGAACGCCGCAACTGGCACATGACCGGGCGCAGCTTCGCCGTCAACCGCAACGCGATTGTGGGTTTTCCGGCGGGGGTTGAGGTGGTGCGCGAGGACCTGGGCACGGACACGTATTGGCGCGTGTTTGTGCGCGCCGCCGAGGATCAGCAGAGCGGGCAGCTTGGCGAGCCGCTGCGCGCCATGCCCTGGGATTTCCTGAGCCGCAACCAGGGCGACGTTGAGGCCTACAACCAGGGCGGGCGGCTGCGCGCCTCCATGCCCAGCGGCTACTACATTGACTTTACACAGTTGGCGCGCGATTACGGCTGGGATTGGGTGCCGGCGGCGACGGACTGGCGCGGCAACTATAACGGCACGAATTTCTGGGCCTTTCAGCAGCGCGACGGCCTGACGTGGCTGGAGGCGATGCGCGAGATTTACACCGAAGGCCAGCTCGGCGGCTTTGCCCAGCAGCAGCCCGCCGCGACGCCCACCGGCGCGATCAACCCCTCGACGCCGGCCTTCCTGCCGACGCCGAGCGCCACGCCCTCGCCGGCGGGCCAGCCGACGCTGCCGCCGCCGCCCACGCTGGACACAGGGGGCGATGGATGAGCCGACAACGCGGGTTTCCGGCGCTGCTGGCGGTGGTCGTGGTGCTGGGCGGCTTTGGCGCGCTGCTGTGGGCCAACGCCGCGCCCACGCCCCCGCTTCAGCCCGTGATTCCGACCGAGGCTGTCCCGACATCTGACCCGAACTCGTGGCAGAACATTCTGCGCGCGGGCTTTGGCAGCAACAGCACGCCGCTGCCGACGGTGGCGATCCCCGCGGAACCCTTTGTCGCGCCCACGCTGGCGCTCAGCGGCGACACCGGCGCGGTGCCGATTGAGCCGGGCGCGCTGCCGGGCGCGGCGCTGCCCACCTTCGCGCCTTTCAGCGCCGTCACGCCGACCCCGCCGCCGCCGACCGCGGCTGCGCTGGCGTTCGACGCGCCGATCACGGTGCAGGCCGTGACGCGCCCGCCGTCGGTGTGGCGGCCGCCGCCGCTGGTCCCGCCGCTCTCGCGCGACCCGCTGGGGCGCGACCATTACTGGTTCCAGCGCCCGGTTGATTCCAACGCCAACAACGCCGCCCTGTTTTACTACTCATACGGCTCTGACGGGCCGGAGCAGGAAAACCCCTGGCGGGTGCACAACGGCATTGACATGCCGAACCCGGTCGGCGAGACTGTGCGCGCCGCTGGCTCTGGCAAGGTGGTTTGGGCGGCGGAGGGCGCGTTCCAGAATTCGCCGTCCTACGGCAACGTGGTCGTGATCGAACACGATTTTGGCTACCGCAGCGAGCCGCTGTACACGATTTACGCGCACCTGTCGGCGGTGCTGGTGGCGGATGGGCAGCACGTCAACGCGGGCGATGTCATCGGGCTGATCGGCCAGACCGGGCGCGTGAGCGGCCCGCACGTGCATTTTGAAGTGCGGCTGAACGAAAACCACTACCGGGCGACGTATAACCCGCTGCTGTGGATGGTCCCGTATGTCGGGCACGGCGTGATCGCCGGGCGCGTAACGAACGCCGCCGGCGAGCTGCTGCTGGACCATGAGATCACGGTGCGGCGCTGGGCGACCGGCCTGGTGCACGACACGACAACGTCGTATATGTACCAGCACAACGGCCTGGACGTGAACGCTGACCCGCTGTGGAACGAAAACTTTGTCGTTGGCGATGTGCCCGCCGGGCGGTATGAGGTGGTCACCAGCATTGACGGCGAGCGCGTGGCGCAGATTGTGGATGTGGTTGAGGGCACGACGGTGTTTGTCGAGCTGGCGCCGCGCCGTGCCGCAACTGAGGTAAGCACGCCGGCTTCGCCGCCGTAGCGTTGGCAAGACGTTGGGTATGGCCGGTGGCGTTGGCTGTGCGCTTTCGCTAGACTCAAGCCTGCTAAACGATGCATCCTTAAGCAAGAGGAGCGTTCGAGATGTCAGACAGGTCGAAAATGCTGCGGCAGGCGGCGCTGCTGCTGATGGGCGCGCTGCTGCTGATCGTTCCGGCAGCCCAGGCGCAGGGGGACGCCGCGCGCGCGCTTGAGCCGGGCGTGCCGCTGACGGGCACGCTGGACAACCAGAACGTCGCCCAGGTGTATTCGTTCGCGGGCGCCGCCGGCGAAACGGTGCTGCTCACGGTGCGCAGCACGGCCGGCCTGGGGCTGGCGCTGCTGGTGACGGACGCGGCGGGCCAGCCGGTGGCGCAGGCGTTTAACACCACCGGCGCGCTGACGCTTGAGGCCGCGCTGCCGGAGGACGGCACGTATTACGCGACGGTGCTGTCGGCCATTGGCGTGCTGGTCCCCGCTGGCAGCGCGTTTGAGATCACGCTGATGCCCGGCGAGGGTGCGCCGCCGCCGGCGGCGACGGCCGCCCCGGAAACGGAAGAAACGCCGCCAGCGGAGGTCACGCCCGCGCCAGCGGCCGTCACCGCGCCGCCAGACCCGGTGCCGGCCCGCAGCTTTGTGCCAGGGCAGGTGTTGATTTCAACCGGCCTGCAGATCGAGCTGACGTGGAACTCGACGGCCAACCTGGACCTGGAGGTGCGCGACCCGGTGGGCGGCAGCCTGCGCTTTGCGACGCCTTCGGTCAGCAGCGGCGGCACGTTCACGGCCAACGCCAACGCGCTGTGCGCCGCGGCGACCGCCGACGGCCCGACCGAGCGCGCGCTGTGGCCGGCGGGCGCGATCCCGACGGGCAGCTATGAGGTGCTGGTCTATTACCAGCCGCTGACAGACTGCCCGACCTCTGACCCGGTGGACTTCTCGATCAGCGTTGTGCTCGACGGCAAGGTGCTGGAGCCGATCACGGGGCAGGTGCAGCCCAACGACATTTTCATCGCCAGCTTCGTTGTCGGGCCTGACGCCTCGCTCACCGCCGGGCGCAGCGGCCTCTACACCGACATCATGCTGCCGCCGCCGGTGCCAGCGGCGGATCTGCTGGCGTTTGCCCGCCCGATCGTGCGCGAGGTGGTCACTGAGGACGTGCTGACCAGCGAGTGGTACTACCGCACCTACAGCTTCGAGGGCAGCGCGGGGGACATCATCTCGATCACGATGGACGCCGTTTCCGGCAGCCTGGACACGATGGTGCTGCTCACAAACTCGGCGGGCAGCGTCATTGACTCCAACGACGACCGCGCGCCCGGCAACACCGATTCCAGCATCCTGAACCGGCGGCTGCTCACGACCGAGACGTACTACATCATCGCCACGCGCTACGGCAAAAACGTGGGCGGGACCGAGGGCGGCTATGAGCTGCTGCTGACCGGGGCTGTGGGCGACCTGCCGCAGGAAGTGATTGACCTGGGGCTGGAGCGCGGTGACGTGGAGATTGTGCTGGCGTGGAACACCAACGCGGATATGCAGCTTCTGGTGCGCGACCCGCGCGGCGACTCGGTGTTTGACGACATTCCGCTGATCCCCAGCGGCGGGCGGCTGGCGGCCGCCGGCAACGTGGGCTGCCGCGTGTCGGAGACCAGCCCGGTATCGTACATCTACTGGCCGCAGGGCACGCTGACGCCCGGCGTCTACGAGGTCGAGGTGTGGTTCCAGAGCGCGTGCAACGACAACCGGCCGGTCACGTTTGAGCTGGCGATCTTTGTCAACGGCCTGCAGGTGTTTAACGACACGGCGTCGCCGGCGCTGCTGGAAAGATACGTGACCAGCTTCACGATTGACGTGGACGGCAGCGTGCGAACCGACACGGGCGGCTTCATCGGCACCAGCCAGCGCATTGACTCCGGCTCGCTGGCCTGGCGCGAGCAGATTGACCTGGCGCAGCCGATTGTCAGCGGCCAGCCGGTGGCGGGCAGCATCGCGCCGGACAACAAGTTCGATCTGTTCACGTTCGAGGGGCAGGCGGGCGATGTCGTCTCGATCAGCATGGTGGCGACCGGCGGGCGGCTGGACACGGCGCTGTTCCTGATGGACCCCAACGGCTTCCAGGTGGCGGAGAACGACGACGCGGTGGTGGGCGAAAGCACGGATTCGCTGGTCAGCGAATTTACCTTGCCACAGGATGGACAATATATTATTATTGCCACCCACTTCGGGATGCAGTATGGTGGCACAACCGGGGCCTACAGCCTGACATTTACACGGTTGAACTGACAGCAAAACCGACTACAATGGGGGGCGGTTTTCTGCGAAGGAACCCTCCCCTGCGCGCTGAAACCGGCAGCCTGCTGCCGGCCCTGGCGCAACTGGTTGAACATGCACCGTAGCAGCTCCGGTTTGGGCGTTCCGACACACAAAAACGCCCGCTGCTGTCTCACGTATCCGAAAGGAGAAGCGGTGTGATGCTGCCGGCAGCGGCAGATAACCGCCCGCGCTTATGCGTTTACGTTTAACCTTTTTACTGCTGGTTATTCCGGCGCTGCTGATGGCAGCCTGTGCGCCACCCCCTGAACTGCGTAACGCCGCGCTCCTGAAGGATGAAAGCCTGATTACAGGCGAGCCGTGCGGCGCCCCCTGTTTTCGCGGCATCACGCCCGGCGAAACGGCCTGGAACAACGCCCTGACCATCATTGAGGACGACGCACAGTTTACCAACGTCCAGACACAGCAGGCCGAGGACAGCGACCTGGTCCAGGCCGCGTGGCAGGACGGCGACGGCCAGCTCTGCTGCCAGATGATCTCTGAGGACGGCCAGACGGTCTCTGGCATTTTCCTGCTGACCGCGCCCACCATGACCGCCGCCGACGTGATCCGCGCGCACGGCGAACCGTCCTACCTGACCGGGACAGAGTTCACCGAGGACCAGGCGGTCGTCAACCTGTTTTACCCTGACGTGCCGATGATCGTGTATGTGTTTATTGCCGGCATCGAAAACGGCGTCCTGGGCGAGAGCAGCGAAGTCGTCGGCGCGGTGTACCTGACAGCCGACCAGATGGAATTGTTTCAGCAGACGCTTAACCTGTATCGGTGGGACGGCTTTAAGGCGTACAGCGAGTACGCGGCGGCGGACTTCGACGTAACGCCCAGCGTGACGCTGACGCCCACCCCGGAACAGTAGCGCATATTTCGACTATCGAGAGTTGAGTTAGGGAAATAAGGAGCACGGCAAATGAGCGCAGACACGACACAACCGGCCCCCAGCAGCCTTGAGGAGCTGGCCCCCCGGATGGAACTGCGCGGCAAAGTCAAGCGGGTCGAGCTGTTTGGTGCGTTTGTTGATATTGGCGTGGGGCAGGATGCGCTGCTTCATATCTCACAGCTTGGTCAGCAGAATGTCCGCAATGTTGAGGATGTCGTTAAAGAAGGCGATGAGATCACGGTGTATGTGCTGCGGGTGGAGCCTGCCGAGCGCCGCGTAGCGGTCTCGCTGGTGAAGCCGCCGGCGGTCACCTGGGACGACCTGAACGAGAACGACATCGTGACGGGCACGATTGTGCGCGTGGAGGGCTTCGGCGTGTTCGTGGACATCGGCGCTGAGCGGCCCGGCATGGTTCACGTTTCCGAGCTGGCGAGCGGCTTCGTCAAGTCGCCCTCGGATGTCGTGAAAATGGGCGACCAGGTGCAGGCGCGCATCATCAAGATCAACCGCAAGAAGCGGCAGATTGACCTGAGCATGAAGTCGCTGGAAGTGGAAGAAGCGGTTATCCCGGAAGAAGAGACGGAAGCCGTGCCTACCGCGATGGAGCTGGCGCTGCGCCGCGCGATGGCCGGCGCTGACGCCGCCCACGACACGCGCCGCGTCAAGGCGAAGGCCAAGTACAGCAAACGGTCGAGCGAGCAGGACGAAATCATCGCCCGCACGCTGCGCGAACACTCCAGCGGCAGCTAACGCCGCCGCGCCGTTCCCGCGCGCAAGTGGCAAACCTAAGGGACAGCCTGCCCGCCGCGGCAGGCTGTTTGCATCCACACAGGCTCAGGCGCGCTGGAAGGTGCGCCACAGGCGCGCGGACGTGATGATGAACAGCAGCGTCATAATCACTTCGTGCGCCAGACACCAGGGGCAGAGCGCCTGCAGCAGCGCCACCTGCACATAGACCAGCCACATCGAGAACAGAAACGCGAACAGGGTGATGCCGAACAGCAGCGCTGTGCCATAGCTGCGCAGGAAGGCGGCGCGATTCTGGAACAGCAGCAGCGCGCCCAGCGCCACATAGGTGAGAAAGCCCAGGTAGGCGATTTCGACGCCGAAGATGCGCGAGTAGACGCTGCTGGACACAGCGTCACAGTTGAACGCGGCGCCTTCAACGCACACCAGCGCCGTCTGGGTGAGCTTGGTGTAGCTGAGGTAGCCGCTGACGAACAGGCCGGCGGCCACCAGCAGCAGACTGATCATGCGGAGCCAGTCGCGCGTGTTATGCGACGCCTGATTGACAGCGGCAGCTTCTACAGACACGGTGTTTTCCTCACTCACTAACGTTAGATCGCGGTCTCAGAGCCGCCCAGCAGGCGCACAGGTAACACGCTGCCGGCGGGGACAAAAGTTGTGTTTTCGGGCACGATCAGCAGGCCGTCGGCCAGCACCAGCGAGAGCAGCGCGCCGGAACTCTGGGTGCCGGTGGTGCGCGCCACAAGCTGGCCGCCCTCGCGGCTGAGCGTGACGCGCAGGTAGCTGCGCCGCCCGTCGGAGCGCAGGTCCTCGGCGGTGACGGCGGCGGCGACCGCCGCGGTGTCGGGCTGGCGCTGCTGGCGCAGCAGGAAGGGGCGCACAAACACGTCGAACGTGACCGCCGCCGAAACCGGGTTGCCGGGCAGGCCGAAGAACGGCACGCCGCGCAGGTGGCCGAAAGTCAGCGGTTTGCCGGGCCGCATGTTGACGCGCCAGATGCTGACCTCGCCCAGTTCCGCCAGCGCCAGGCGCACCACGTCGGCGGCGCCGACGGAAACGCCGGCGGTGCTGATGACGAGGTCCGGCGCGAGGTCGAGCGCCTGCGCGAAAACCGTCCGCACCGAGTCCAGCGTGTCGCGCGCGACCGGCAGGCGCAGGGCCGCGCCGCCCCAGCTTTCAACCAGCGCGGCGATGGTGTAGCTGTTGGAATCGCGGATGGCGCCGGGGCGCAGCGGGGCCTCGACCGGCAGCAGCTCGTCGCCGGTGCTGACGACGGCCACGCGCGGGCGGCGCGCCACCGGGACCTGCGCCCAGCCCAGCGCCGCCAGCAGGCCGATGTCGGGCGGGCGCAGCCGGCGGCCGGCGCGCAGCACCACCTGGCCGGCGCGCACGTCCTCGCCCGGCCGGCGCACGTTCGCGCCCGGCGCGGCAGGCTGGTGGATGCCGATTTCGGGCGGCAGCGCCGCCGTGTCGCCGTGTGTCCAGTGGGCGTCCGTCTGCTCAACGGGGACAACGGCGTCCGCCCCCGGCGGCAGCGGCGCGCCGGTCATGATGCGCGCGGCTTCGCCCGGCCCGACGGCGCTGTGCGGCGCGGCCCCGGCGAGGATGTCCTGCGTGACGCGCAGGCGCACCGGCGCGGCGGCGACATCGGCGGCGCGGACGGCGTAGCCGTCCATCGAGGACGTGGCGAACGGCGGCAGGTCGGTGTCAGCGGCGGCGTCCTGCGCCAGCACGCGGCCTGCTGCCGCCGCCAGCGGCACCTGTTCGGCGGGCAGCGGAACCGCCCTGGCAAGGATGTGGTCGAGCGCCTGCTCGACGCTTAGAAGGTCGGCCATGGGTTTTCTCAGCGGCGAATTTCCAGTTTGAGCGGCGCATTATAGCATATGACACTTGATTTTTTATGCGGTTATTCTGTAGCATTTGAAGTACGAATACGTTACAGTGTCTGAAGTCGCGCGGGCAGGCCATTTGAGGCCGCCCGTGAATGGCACACAATGAGCCTGCAAAACCTCCTCAACAGTTTCTCTGGGCTGTCACCGAACGAACGGCTGCTGATTGAGCGCGCCTATCGCAAGGCTGAAATCGCACATGACGGCCAGTTTCGCAAGTCGGGCGAGCCGTATGTGACGCACTGCGTGGCGGTGGCGCAGATTTTGGCTGACATGAAGCTGGACGCCGAGGCCATCGCCGCCGCGCTGCTGCACGATGTGCTGGAAGACAACCACGACGTGACGCTGGACGAGCTGCGCGAGGAGTTCAACGACAGCATCGCGGCCATGGTGGACGCTGTCACCAAGCTGACGAAGCTGTCCAGCCAGGCGGAGGTGGACCGGCGCGAACGGCACAGCGACCGCAAGCTGGAATCCATTCGCAAGATGCTGCTGATGATGAACAGCGATGTGCGCATCGCGCTGGTTAAACTGGCGGATCGCCTGCACAACATGCGCACGCTGAGCCATATGGCGCCGGACCGGCAGCGCGACATCGCCCAGGAGACGATGGATATTTACGCGCCGCTGGCCAACCGGCTCGGCATCTGGCAGATCAAGTGGGAGCTGGAGGACCTGGCTTTCCGGTATCTGGACCAGCCAACGTACCGCGAGATCTCCGCGAAGATTGACGAGCGCCACCCCGACCGCCAGGCCTACATGGACAGAATCATTGGCAAGCTGCGGGACGAGCTGAAGCGGCACGGCATCGAAAACCCGATAATCTCCGGGCGGCCCAAGCATATTTACAGCATCTACAGCAAGATGCAGCGCAAGCAGCTTCCGTTCGACCAGATTTACGACGTGCGCGCCGTGCGCGTGATTGTTGAAACCAGAGCGCAGTGCTACGAGGCGCTGGGCGTGGTGCATGGCCTGTGGCGGCCTGTCTTCAGCGAGTTTAACGATTACATTGCCGCGCCGAAGGACAATTTCTACCAGAGCCTGCACACGACAGTGCAGGACGACAAGGGCAAAGCAATCGAGGTGCAGATACGCACCGCAGAGATGCACGAGGCCGCTGAGTACGGCATCGCGGCCCACTGGCGCTACAAGGAAGGCCGGAAGCGCGGCCGTGACAAGGAATTTGAGCGCCGGGTGATGTACCTGCGGCGCCTGATGGATGTCGGGACCGAGGTTAGCGACAGCGCCGAAGCGTTCGTGGACGCGATCAAGGCCGAGGTCTTTCAGGATCGCGTCTATGTCTCCACGCCCAAAGGCGACATGGTGGACCTGCCGGCTGGCTCCACGCCGATTGACTTTGCCTACCACATCCACACGGACATCGGCCACCGCTGCCGGGGCGCCAAGATCCACGGCCGGCTGGTGAGCCTGAACTACCAGCTTAAGGCGGGCGATCAGGTCGAGATCATCACATCCAAGCGCGGCGGCCCCAGCCTCGACTGGCTGAATCCCAGCCTGGGATACACCAACACGGCGCGCGCGCGGTCGAAGATTCGCTATTACTTCCGCAAACTCAACCGCAGCAAGCACATTTCCAGCGGGCGCGAGGCGCTGGAGCGCGAGCTGAAGCGCCTGGGGCTGCTCGACTCGATCACATTCGAGGCGGTGTCCACGCTGTTCAGCTATGACCGGGTGGAGGACTTCCTGGCGGCGGTGGGCGCGGGCGACATCAACAGCTCGCAGATCGCCAACCGCCTGCTGGAGCTGGAGCGCAAACAACAGGCGCCGTCCGAAGAAGCGCAGTTCCGGCCAGTGCCCACGCCGCTGTCGGTCAGCACCGACAACGGCGTGAACATCACCGGGACGGGGGGGCTGCTGGTGAACCTGGCGCGCTGCTGCAACCCCGTGCCAGGCAACCGGATTGTGGGCTATATCACGCGCGGGCGCGGCGTGACGGTGCACCGGTGGAACTGCCCGAACCTGCAGGCGACAGAGGAGCCGGAGCGGCTGATTGAGGTCACCTGGGGGCACGTGACGGCCGAGCAGCGCTATCCAGTGCCGATCGAAATCATCGCCTACGACCGCGAGGGCCTGCTGCGCGACATCAGCATTGTCATTGCGAACGAAAAGGTGAGCATGGCCGCGGTCAACGTGTTCACGCAGCAGAGCATCGCCACGTTCCATCTCACGATTGAGATTGGCAGCGCCGGCCAGTTGGTGAAAATCCTCACTCAGTTGGAGGGCGTCAACAGCGTGTTTGAGGTACGCCGCCGACACACGGCCTGAGCGCCGACGCGAATTTGCGAATCCATTTGCATTTCCATTACATGAGAATTATAATTTTCATACTATTCTAAACAACGCCCTAACTATCAGGCCTGTGGCACGCTGGCGCAGACCCCGTGTGCCGTGGGGGGACAGACAGGAAAAGAGGGCCGCCATTTATGTTGAACGCCGTTTATACAAAAGCCATTGAACAACTGCGCAGCGTTGATGACGCCGTGCGCCTGGTGATTATCCATCCGAATTACATCGGCCAGCGCCCGCTGCTGGCCGAGCTGCTGCGCGCGCCGCTGGTCTACGTGCGCTTTGACGGGCGCGGCCTGCCGCTGGAGGCGCTGCGCGCGCAGCTCGCGGCGGCCGTGCGGTTGCAAACCGGCGCAGACCGCCTCGCGCCGGGGGCGTGGGTGGTGCTGGACGAGTGCGACCGGGGGCTGCCCGAAGCGCTGGACACGCTGCTGCCGGAGGCGGTGGACGCGGTCGGAACGGGGCGGGTGATCGCGCTGCTGCGGCAGCCGCCGCGGTGTGTGTTTGCGGACGAGGCGCTGCGCCAGCGCACGCAGTTCGTGCCGGTGGACGAGAGCCTGATGCTGTGGGACTACGCCCGCCGCGAACGCTCGCGGCCGGCGCTGCTGGAGGTGCGCGCGCTGGGGGCCGGCCGCGTCCTGCTGAACGGCCGGCCGGTTGGCGCGTGGGATGGCCTGCTGCCGCGCCTGCTGTTCTTCTTCCTGGTTGACCGGGGCATGACCACCCGCAGCGACATCTTCGAGACGTTCTGGCCGAACCTGTCTGTGCGCGAGGCCACGAACGTGTTTCACGTCACCAAGCGCAAGATCAGCGAGGTGCTGGGCATGGACCTGACCGTTTACTGGTCGGGCTTCTACCACATCTCCGAGGACATTGAGCTGAGCTACGATGTCGTCCAGTTTTCGGAGATGGTGCAGGACAGCGCCATCGCGCCGACGGACGAGGCCGCCGCGCTGCTGGAAAAGGCCGTGTGGCTGTACCGCGACCAGTTTCTCGTGTCGCTCGGCATGCCCTGGATTGACCGGCGGCGGCAGGAACTGCACCAGGCATACGGTGAGGCGCTCATCAACCTGGCGAAGGTTATGGAGCGGCGCGACCTGAAGGACGACGCGCTGGGGCTGTATCTGCAGGCCGCCGCCAGCAACCGGCAGCGCGAGGATGTCGCGCTGAACAGCATGCTGCTGTTTCGCCAGATGGGGATGCTTGCGGACGCGCTGAAGATTTATGACCTGCTGCACGCCGAGCTGCGCAGCAGCCTGGGCGTCGCGCCTGCGCCGCATCTGCAGCAGCTTGCCCAGCAGATCGAAGCGGAGTGCCGCGTGCAGCGCTGAGCGGGCCGGTGGCGCTGCGCGTTCTGCTGATCGAGCCGTACTACGGCGGCAGCCACCGCGCCTGGGCGGACGGCTACCGCGCCTTTTCCGGCCACAGCGTTGACCTGCTGACGCTGCCGGCCCACTTCTGGAAATGGCGGATGCAGGGCGGGGCGGTGACGCTGGCGCGGCTGTTCAACGCCAGCGCGCACGACCCCGACGCGATTCTGGCGTCGGACATGTTCGACCTGGCGGCGTTCCGCGCGCTGACGCGGCGGCGCACCGCGCACATTCCCACCGCGCTCTACTTCCACGAAAACCAGCTGACCTACCCGCAGAACGCGCGCCAGCGCCACGGCTGGCGCTATGGTTTCACCAACTACGTCAGCGCGCTGGCGGCGGAGCGCGTGTATTTCAACAGCGCGTTCCACTGTGAGGCGTTCTTCGCGGCGCTGCCGAAGATGCTGAAACACTTCGCGGACTACAACGAGCTGGAGTCGGCGGCGGCGCTGCGACAGCGCGCCGCTGTGCTGCCGCTGGGGCTGGACCTGCGCCGCTACGACGCGCACCGCTGCGCGCCAGACAGCGCCGCCCCGCCGCTGATTGTGTGGAATCACCGCTGGGAGGCGGACAAAAACCCGGCGGCGTTTTTCGCCGCGCTCGATCAACTGGCCGAACAGGGTGTGCCGTTCCGGGTGGCGCTGCTGGGCGAGAACTTTGAGGCGCGGCCGGCGGCGTTCGAGGCCGCCCGCCAGCGCCTGGGCGCGCGCGTCGTGCAGTACGGCTACGTGGCGGATTTCAGCGCGTATGCGCGGCTGCTGTGGCAGGCCGATTACGTGGTCAGCACGGCGTATCAGGACTTCTTCGGCGCGGCGGTGGCCGAGGCGATGTACTGCGGCTGTGTGCCGCTGCTGCCCGACCGGCTGAACTACCCGGCGCTGCTGCCGGAGGGCCAGCGCGCCGCCTGCCTGTACCCGCGCGACCGGCTGCTGCCGCTGCTGCTGCGCCACCTGCGCGGGGAGGCCAGCGCCGACCGGGAGGCGCTGCGGGCGAGCGCGGCCCGCTTCGACTGGGCGCGGCTGGCGCCGCAGTACGACGCCGCGCTCAGCCGGCTGGCTCAGGGAGCGTGATCAGCTCCTGGTAGGTGACGGCGGCGGCCACCTCCTCCTTAGCGCCCAGGGAGATCACGAAGTCGCCGCCGGTGCGCCCGCGCGCCGCCTTCTGCGCCAGCCCCAGCCGCATGTATTTGGGCTTGTTTTTGCTGGTGAGCACGACCAGCTTGTCGTCCTGCCGCCCGATCACCACAGCGGCCACCTCGCGGCTGTCCTTGGGCAGGCGCATGTTGATGACGCCGCTGCCCGCGCGCCCCTGGGCCGGGTACTCCGCCGCCGGCGAGAGCTTGGCGACGCCGTTTTCCGTGATCGTCCACACGTACTGGTTGTCCACAAAGACGGCCGCGCCCACCACGCGGTCGCGCTGGGGGGCGAGCTTGATGCCGCGCATCCCGCCGGCGGGCAGGCCCGTCGGGCGCACGTCGTCCTCGCTGAAGCGGATCGCCTGCCCCTGGGCGGTCGCCAGCAGCACGCTGTCGCTGCCGGACGTGACCAGCACCCAGCCCAGGCGGTCCGTGCCGACGTTCATCACGGTGAAGGCGTGGGCGGTCATGCCGGGCAGGTCGGCCAGCCGCAGGCGCTTGACATCGCCGCCTTCGGTCGCCAGGAACAGGAAGCCGTCCTCAAGGCCGGCGGGCAGGCTGAGCGCCGCCGCGAGTTCGTCGCCCGCCTTGAGCGCGCACAGCGTTTGAAAGGCGGCGCCCTCGGCGGGGTCATTGACCTGCGGAAGCTGCTGCACCGGGATCGTGGCGCACTGGCCGCCGCGCGTAAACAGGTGCAAAATCTGCGTGGAGGTGCCGTGCACGATGAAGCGCGGCGGCTGTTTGACATCCGTGGTGATTTTGGGCGGCTCGTCGGTGTAGCTGCGCCCCAGGCTGCCGTCCACCGTCAGCGTGATCCAGGTGTTTTCCTCCGGGACCAGCAGGCTGCTGTTGACAGCCGTCGCGGTGGTGCCGTCGGCGATGATTGTGCGGCGCGGGTCGGCGTAGGCCTGCTTGATCGTCACCAGCTCCTCGGCGATGGCCTCGCGCATCTTCTTTGGGTTTTTGAGCAGGCCCTCAAGGTGCCGGATAAGCTGGATTTTCTCTTTGTGCTCGTCCTCGATCTTCTTGCGCTCCAGGGCGGCCAGCCGCCGGAGCTGCATCTCAAGGATGGCCTGCGCCTGAAGCTCGCTGATGCTGAGCGCTTTGCGCAGGTTGT
>CAZDVL010000047.1:0-16562 GCA_964508745.1 uncultured Anaerolineaceae bacterium
TGGCACACTCATGATAAGGCGAAAGCGCCGGGCGGCGGTCAGGGTTAACCCTGAATTCGCGCGGCTCCGCGCCGCCCACATTAGCCCCACCCCCGGCCACCTGTGCTAAACTGTGCTTACAGACGTAAATAGCTGCCTGCTGCTGGCTGCGGCTGCGCGGCCAGCCTTCATGGGCGGAGGGTGTGCATGTGCGAAAGTTCCGTTCCCTGCGCGCACAGTTTAACGCGATCTTCCTGGGCCTGCTGATCCTCACCGCCGGCGCCGCCGCCGCGACCTTCGCCGCGACGCAGGCGCAGGCCGACGACGCGCGCGTGATTAATCTCGCCGGGCGCCAGCGGATGCTGACCCAGCAGATGGTGTGGCTGGCCCTCGTCCAGACGCGCGGCGGGGACCTCGACGCCGCGGTGCAGCAGTTCGACCGCACGCTTGCCGTCCTGCGCGACGGCGGCACAGTCCCCGACGCCGCCGGGCGCGCGCTCGCCCTGCCGCCCGTCGCAGACCCCGCCCTGCGCGCGCGCCTGGACGCGGCGGCGGCGGCCTGGGCGCGCTTCCGCCACAGCCTCGGCCAGCCCCCGCCCGACAGCGCCGCGCTGCAGGCCGGCGCGGCGGACCTCCTGGCCCAGCTTGACGCGGTGGTCGGCATCTTCGAGGCGGACGCGCGGGCGAAGCTGGATCAGCTCCGCCTGGTTCAGCTCGCCTCGCTGGCCGTCTCGCTGCTGCTGCTGGCCTGGGGCTACCTGATCACGCGCTGGCGCATCGCCAACCCGCTGGCGGCGCTCGGCCTGGCCGCCCGCCAGATGGCGGCGGGGCGCTTCAGCGTCCCCCTGCCGGCGATGAACAGCGACGAGCTGGGCGACCTGGGGCGCGCGCTGGAGACGATGCGCGCCGAGCTGGCCGTCGCCCACGACCAGTTGGAGACCCGTGTCAGCCGGCGCACGCGCGAGCTGACGTCCGCGCTGGAATTCAGCCAGGAGATCGTCGCCCAGCTTGACCTCGACCGGCTGCTGCGCTCTGTCACCGACCGCGCGCGCGACCTGATGCAGGCGCAGGATGTCTCGCTGTGTCTGCTGACGAACGGCGGCGCCTATCTGGAAATCGTCGCCAGCACCAGCGCGCCGGCGGTGCACGCGCGCCTGCGCCAGTCCACGCACAGCCGGCTGACGGCGCAGGTGGTCGGCAGCAACCAGATGGTCGTGTCGGACACGACCTGCGCGGCGTGCCGCTTTCTGCAGGGCTGCGCGCCGGGCCAGCACGTGACGGTGCCGCTGCAGGCCAGCGACCGCACCCTGGGGGCGCTGTGCACGGTGCGCAGCGACGGCCCCCCCTTTGACCCGGACGAGCTGCGCGCCATCAACCTGCTCGCCAACACCGCCGCGATCGCCATCACCAACGTGCGCCTGGCCGAGGCGCGCCAGCAGCAGGCCCGGCAGTCCGCCGCGCTGGCCGAGCGCGAGCACCTCGCGGCGGACCTGCACGACAACCTGGCCCAGACCCTGAGCCTGCTGAACCTGAAGGTGGACCAGCTTCAGGAAACCGTCGAAAGCGGCCGCGCCAGCGACTCTGACGACACCCTTCTGCACATGAAAGCGGTGATCGCGACGGCCTACGGCCAGGTTCGGTCGGCGCTGGTTGACCTGCGCGAGCCGTCAATTACCGAACAGGACTTCGCCCGCCAGCTCGCCGAGTGTGTCGCGTCGTTCCGCGAGGACAGCGGCAGCGCCGCCGACCTGCTGATCTCCGACCACGCGGCGCTGAACCTGCCGCTGGTGATTCAGAAGCAGTGCCTGCACATCGTGCGCGAGGCGCTGACAAACGTCCGCCGCCACGCTGGCGCCACCTGCGCGCGCGTGTGCGTCGAGCGCGCGGGCGCTGAGGCGCGCTTCACCGTGGCCGACGACGGCCAGGGATTCGACCTGCGCGCCGTCGAAGGGCATAATCACCTGGGGCTGGTCATCATGCGCACCCGCGCCGAGCGCAGCGGCGGCCGCCTCGACATCGAGACCGCGCCGGGGAACGGCACGAAAATCGTGATCAGCTTTCCGCTGCCGGAAACCTCCGCCAGCGGCGAGACAGCGCAGGAGCGCGAATGATGACACCGGCCCGCATACTGCTCGTTGACGACCACGACCTGCTGCGCCAGGCGCTGGCCAGCCTGGTGATGTCGCAGCCCGACCTGGAGGTCGCCGGACAGGCGCAGGACGGCTTCGAGGCGCTGAAGCTGGCGCGCGACCTGCGCCCCGACCTGATCGTCATGGACATCAACATGCCCGTCTGCGACGGCCTGGAGGCGACCCGCCTGATCCGCACCGAGTTCCCGCAGGCGCGCATCGTGGTGCTCACGGTGCACGACGAGGACGAGAACCTGTTCCACGCCATCGAGGTCGGGGCCTGCGGCTACATCCTCAAGAACACCAGCTCTGCCGACTTCCTGCGCGGGCTGCGCGACGCGCTGGCCGGCGAAGCGCCGATCTCGCCCCGGCTGGCCGCGCGCCTGCTGGACGAGTTCAACCGGCTGTCGCACCGCGCCGCCGCGCCCGCCGACGACGCGCCCGACCTCACCGCGCGCGAGCGTGAGATCCTCCAGTTGGTCGCCGGCAGCCTGACCGACAAGGAAATCGCCGCCCAGTTGTCCATCAGCATGCACACCGTCAAGAGCCACATCCGCAACATCCTCAGCAAGCTCCACGCCGCCAACCGGCGCGAGGCCGCACGCCTGGCGCTGAAACAGGGCATCGTCCACGACGGCGGCCAGACGAACTAGTTCTTCGCGGCGTCAAATCCCTCTTTTTTCATTCTTTGTGACAAACGTGACGGATAGATAAGCATCCGGCGTGCGTGTTACGCTGTCAGTCAGAATAGGAAGATTCATTTTGTATTCTATCGACAGGATGCAGCCACATGTCTTCTTTCTCGCGCCGGGAATTTCTGAAGCTGTCCGGGGCTGCCGCGCTTGGACTGACGTTCGCCGACTTCCTTGCCCTGCAACTGCTGCAGCCAATTGACATTCAAAACCCGCTGGCGGCCTATCCCAACCGGGACTGGGAGGAGGTCTACCGCAACCAGTACCGCTACGATTCGTCGTTCACCTTCGTCTGCTCGCCCAACGACACGCACGCCTGCCGGCTGCGCGCCTTCGTCCGCAACGGCGTGATTCTGTTCTCGGAAACCAACTACGACGTGGGCAAGTACAGCGACCTGTACGGCAACGCCGCCACCCCGCACTGGAACCCGCGCGGCTGCAAGAAGGGCCAGACGCTGCACCGCCGCGTCTACGGGCCGCACCGCCTCAAAGGGCCGCTGATGCGCAAGGGCTGGCAGCAATGGGCGGACGACGGCTTTCCGCTGCTCGACGCGGCCAACAAGAGCAAATACAAGTTCGACGCGCGCGGGTCGGACGAGCTGCTGCCGGTCTCGTGGGAAACGGCCTACGACTACATCGCGCGCGGGATGGTCGCCATCGCAACGCGCTACTCCAGCGATGAGGGCGTGGCGCTGCTGCGCGAGCAGGGCTACCCGGAGGAAATGATTGACGCGATGGACGGCGCGGGCACGCGCACGTTCAAGTGTCGCGGCGGCATGGGCCTGCTGGGCGTGATCGGCAAGTACGGCATGTACCGTTTCAGCAACACGCTCGCCCTGCTGGACGTGCACGTGCGCGGTGTGGACGCGGACAGCGCGCTCGGCGGGCGCATCTGGTCCAATTACACCTGGCACGGCGACCAGGCCCCAGGACACCCGTTCACCACCGGCCTGCAGGCCTCGGACGAGGACTTCAACGACCTGATTAACTCGCGCCTGCACATCCAGTGTGGCAAGAACCTGGTCGAAAACAAGATGGCGGAATCGCACTTCTTTATCGAGGCGATGGAGCGCGGCACGAAGATCGTCACCATCACGCCGGAATACTCGCCGCCCGCCACCAAGTCCGACTACTGGATTCCTATCCGCCCGGCGACCGACACCGCGCTGTTCCTGGGCATCACGCGCTGGCTGATGGACAACGAGCGCTACGACGCAGATTTCGTCAGGCGCTTCACCGATTTCCCGCTGCTGGTGCGCGCCGACACGCTCACGCGCCTGCAGGCCAAGGATGTCTTTGCCGACTACCAGCCGGGCCTCGCGCCCGACAGCCCCAGCTTCACGCTGCACGGGCTGAAGCCGGAACAGTACGCGCTGCTGGGGGACTACGTTGTGCGCGACGAAACCAGCGGCGAGCTGGTCGCGTTAACGCGCGACGACGTTGGCGACGTGCTGGACGCCAAAGGGATTAGTCCCGCGCTGGACTGGTCCGGCACAATCACGCTGACCGATGGCAGCGAGGTGGAGGTCCTCACCCTGTGGGCGATGTACCGCGAGCACCTGGCCGATTACGACCTGGACACCGTCGCAGAAATCACCCTCACCCCCAAGCACATGATCGAGCGGCTGGCGGAAGACATCGCCACCATCAGCCCGGTGGCGATCCACATCGGCGAGGGCATCAACCACTGGTTCCACGCCACGCTGGCCAACCGCGCGCAGTTCCTGCCGCTGATGCTCACGGGCAACATCGGCAAGCCGGGGGCGGGCTGCTACACCTGGGCCGGCAACTACAAGGCGGCCCTGTTCCAGGGTTCGCCGGAGGTCGGGCCGGGCTTCAAGGGCTGGGTGGCCGAGGACCCGTTCCACCCGACGCTCGACGACGAGACCCCCGGCGGCGAGATTCACGCGCACGGCTACACCAGGGACGAAGAGCCGGCGTACTGGAATCACTCCGAGCGCCCGCTGATCGTGGAAACGCCCAGGTACGGGCGCCGGGTGTTCACCGGGCAGACGCACATGCCGACGCCGAGCAAGGTCATCTTCCACACCAACGTGAACCTGCTGAACAACGCCAAGCACCACTATGAGATGATTAAGAACGTCAACCCCAATGTCGAGCTGATCATCGCCGTTGACATTGAGATGACCGCCAGCGTCGAGTACGCCGATTTCGCCCTGGCGGCCAATTCCTGGGTGGAGTTCGAAACCCACGAGATCACCGCTTCGTGCTCCAACCCCTTCCTGCAGATCTGGAAGGGCGGCATCCCGCCGCTGTACGACACGCGCGACGACGCCCGCATCCTGGCCGAGCTGGCGGCAGCGCTGGGAGAACAGCTCGGCGACCAGCGCTTCGCCGATTACTGGAAGTACGTCCTCGAAGGCCGGACGGAAGTCTACATCCAGCGGCTGCTGGACTCCTCGCTGACGACCAGCGGCTACCGCTTCGACGACATCATGGCCGGCCAGTACGGCGAGCCGGGCGCGGCGCTGATGCTGTTCCGCACCTACCCGCGCATTCCTTTCTGGGAGCAGATCCACGACTCGGTGCCCTTCTACACCGACACCGGCCGGCTCAACGCCTACTGCGACATCCCGGAGGCCATCGAGTACGGCGAGAACATCATCAGCCACCGCGAAGGCCCGGAGGCGACGCCGTACCTGCCGAACGTGATCGTCAGCCAGAGCCGCTTTGTCCGGCCAGACGATTACGGCATCCCGCTGGACGATGTCG
Source organism: uncultured Anaerolineaceae bacterium (assembly GCA_964508745.1). Lineage (GTDB taxonomy): Bacteria > Chloroflexota > Anaerolineae > Aggregatilineales > Phototrophicaceae > DAOTWC01. The sequence goes on from CAZDVL010000047.1 coordinate 5,534, forward strand.
GCTGGGAGGAGCGCACCGTCCGCAACGTCGCCATGAGCTGGCAGGAGGCCAAAGCGACGGTCAACCCGCTGTGGCAGGCCGGCTTCCAGTTCTACTGCCTCACGCCCAAAACCCGGCACCGCGTCCATTCCTCGTGGAGCACCGTTGACTGGACGATTATCCTGGACTCCAACTTTGGCGACCCCTACCGGGAGGACAAGCGCCTGCCCAGCGTGGGCGACCACCAGCTTCACATCAACCCCCAGGCCGCCAAGGACATGGGCATCGAGGACGGCGACTATGTGTACGTGGACGCCAACCCGGCTGACCGGCCTTACATCGGCTGGCAGGAGGACGACCCGTTCTACAAGGTGGCGCGGCTGATGCTGCGGGCGAAGTACAACCCGGCCTACCCCTACCACATCGTGATGCTCAAGCACGGGCCGTTCATGGCCACCGAGCGTTCGGTGCGCGCCCACGAAACGCGCCCCGACGGCCTCGCCCGCTCCGAGGGCACCGGCTACATCGCCAACCTGCGCTACGGGTCGCAGCAGTCAATCACGCGCGACTGGTCCATGCCTATGCACCAGACCGACACGCTGTTCCACAAGCAGAAAACGTCCATGTCGTTCATCTTTGGCGGCGAGGCGGACAACCACGCCCTGAACACCGTCCCGAAGGAAACGCTCGTGAAGATCACCAAAGCGGAGGACGGCGGCCTGGGCGGCGTCGGCAAGTGGAAGCCCGTCGAGACCGGCTTCACGCCCGGCCACGAGAACGACTTTATGGAGCGCTACCTCAGCGGCGGCACGATCAACGTGAAAAAGGAATGACAGCAGCCATGAACGACCACTCAGCAGACGCCTGCATCGGCTGTCAGCGCACCGAGGCACAGGTTCCCCTGGGCCTGTGGCGCTACCGGGGGGAACAGTTATGGGTCTGCCCGGACTGTATGCCGGCCTTCATCCACAAGCGCGGCACGATCATGGCCGGCGCGGACGCAGAGACAGGAGCTGACGATGCCCGATAAAGCCTTCGACCCTGAGGACCCGCTGGAGCTGGTGGGCATGGTGATGCCCGGCGAGCCGGGCCAGCTTGAGGCGATGGCGGAGTGTTTCGTCGAGGAGTATGTGCGCCTGGGCTGGGACGAGCCGCGGCTGATGACCCTGTTCACCAACCCCCTGTTCATGGCGACGCATCGCATCTACCAGCAGAAAGGTGAGGACTATGTGCGCAGCCTGATTCGCAGCATCTCGGCGCGCTGGAGACCGCGCGGCGATCACCCGAATGCGCAGTAAGGCTGTCGTTGTTGAGACACAGTGAACGGATAAACATGTAGCGGGTCGGAGAATATTTTATGCCTGACGTACATAACTGGCATCTGGGGCGCCAGATGACCTACGCCTTTCCCGAAGCGCACCCTAATAAACAGTTTGTCGCCGTCTTTAACATCAACCGCTGCATCGGCTGCCAGACGTGCACCGGCGCGTGCAAGGCCACCTGGACGTTTTCCAGGGGGCAGGAATACATGTGGTGGAACAACGTCGAGACCAAGCCATACGGCGGCTACCCGCAGCACTGGGACATCAAGATTCTGCAGCTGCTCGACGATGCGCACAAAGCGGCGGGCGTCGAAGCCGGCTGGGACACCGCGCAGACGAGCGACAGCGCGCCCTACGGCGTGTACAACGGCCTCACGATCAGCGAGGCCACCACGCCGGAGGAGCAGGCCCTGGGCTATCTGCCGCAGGATTCCGAGTGGCGCGCGCCCAACTTCTATGAGGACACCTCAACCCGCTATACCGGCGGCAAGCTGGGCCTGAGCACAGAGGGCGCGTCCCTGCCGGAGCACCAGACCTGGTTCTTTTATCTTCAGCGCATCTGCAACCACTGCACCTACCCCGCCTGCGCCGCCGCCTGCCCGCGCAAGGCGATCTACAAGCGGCCAGAGGACGGCATCGTCCTGATTGACCAGGGGCGCTGCCGGGGGTATCGCAAGTGTGTGGAGCAGTGCCCGTACAAGAAGCCGATGTACCGGGGCACGACGCGGACCAGCGAGAAGTGTGTGGCGTGCTACCCGCGCGTCGAGGGCAACGACCCTCTCTCGGACGGCGTGCCGATGGAGACGCGCTGCATGGCTGTCTGCCCCGGCAAGATCCGCCTGAACAGCCTGGTAGAGATCGCTGAGGACGGCTCGTGGGCCGTAGCGCCTGACCACCCGCTGTACTACATCATCCGGGAGGAGAAGGTCGCGCTGCCCCTCTACCCGCAGTTTGGAACCGAGCCAAACGTCTATTACATCCCGCCGCGCTGGGCGCCCCGCCCCTACCTGCGCCAGATGTTCGGGCCGGGCGTGGACGAGGCCATCGCCCGCTACAGCGCGCCGTCGCGCCGTCTGCTGGCCGTGCTCCAGTTATTCCGCACCACCCAGAAGATGATCTTCCGCTACGAAATTGAAGAAGGCCCGCTCGTGCTGGAGACAGAAATCAACGGGCAGCCCTGGCAGATGTACAACGACACCGTGATCGGGTTCGACGCGCTGGGCCGGGAGGCTGTGCGCCTCGAAGTGCAGGAACCGCTGCACGAACGCCCCAAAGAACGGCTGAACTCCATATGAGCGCCGAGATGAACCCCGTCGCCGCGTTTCGCCGCGCCCAGGTCTACAGCTTCCTGGCCGGCGCGTTCCTCTACCCCGCTGAGAACTGGTCAGAGTGCGTGCCGCTGGTGGGCGCCATTCTGCCGGAGCTTGATTTCGTGGCGGCGCGGCTGGATGTGCAGCCGCAGCCGCTGGAGCAGCTTCAGAACGCCTACCGCGTCACGTTTGGCGTGACCGGCTCGCTGTGCTATGAGACCGAGTACGGCCTGCCGCACGAATTCCGGCAGAGCCAGGAGATGGCCGACATCTCCGGCTTCTACCGCGCCTTCGGCTTCGTGCTGGGGACTGCGGTGCGCGAACGGCCAGATCACCTGGCGGTGGAGTGCGAGTTCATGCACGTGCTGGCGCTCAAGGAGAGCAGCGCCGCCCGCAGCGGCAGCGCCGCGCATGTCGAAATCTGCGTCGAGGCGCAGGCTAAATTCCTGCGCGACCACCTGGGCCAGTGGGTCGGCCTGTTTGCGCAAAGCCTCGCGCTGAACACCGACGGGGCGTACCTGGCGCTGGGCGAGTTCGCCGCCGCTTACGTCGTGGCCGACGCCGCGCGCCTGGGAGTCGCGCTCACGCCGCGCAGCCTCACGGAAGTCCGCCACACGCCGCCCGGCCCGTCGCTGTCCTGTGGTGAGTGTTCTCTGGCGCAGCTCTGAGGATCAGATAATTGGGCTGGGGATAGGATTGGCTTCTTATGAACAGGACGATGATTATTACACGTTCACGGCTGTTATACGCTGCCGCGCTGGCGCTGGCGGCTGTCTGCACCTTCCTGAATATCTCCGTTGCCAGCCCGCAGGGCATCACCGTTTTTGCCCCTTACGTCGCGGGCGCGCTGCCGCTGAACGACCCTTCATCGGCGCTGTGGCAGCGCGCCACCGCGATCGAAGTGCCGCTGAGCGCGCAGAACGTCACGCGCCCGATGCTGCTGGCCACCAGCGCCCGCTCCGTCACTGTGCGCGCCCTGAGCAGCGGCACACAGGTCGCCCTGATGATCGAGTGGGCTGACAACACCCAGGACAACTCGGCGGTCGCCGTCCAGGATTTCCGGGACGCGGTCGCCGTGCAGTTCCCGCTGGTGGACTACCAGCCGTTCTTCTGCATGGGCCAGCAGGGCGGCGGCGTCAACATCTGGCACTGGAAAGCCAACTGGCAGGCCGACATGCTGGCGCGCCAGGACGTGGACACGCGCTTCCCTAACATGTATGTGGACATGTACCCGTTCGCCGATGACCCCGACGCGAGCGCGCTTTACCTGCCGGCCCGCTACGTCGGCAACCTGTTTGCCAGCGAAACGCGCGCGTCGCCTGTGGAAAGCCTGGTCGCCGGCGGGTTCGGCACCCTGACCTCTGTGCTGCCGGAAGAGCAGGATGTGCAGGGTTATGGGCAGTGGAACGAGGGAAGCTGGCGCGTCATCCTCAGCCGCGACCTGGCGCCGACCGCCGCTTACACCGACCTTTCGTTCGCCCCCGGCAAGGTGTACCCGCTGGCGTTCGCCGTCTGGGACGGCGCGAACAACGAGCGCGGCGGGCAGAAGTCCACGTCGCAGTGGCTGTCGCTGCAGCTCGAACAGCCGCCAGCCGCTGCTGCGCCCACCAGCCGCCCCGCCGCAGCGGCGGCCCGCCCGCCCGCAGCGCCGGCGGCCGCGGCGCGCGTGCCCGCGATTATCGCGCCCTCAACAGAAATCCTGTTCGCGATGGGCGCGGGGATGGTCGCCGTCAGCCTGCTGTGCCTCATCCCGCTGGCCGGCGTGATGCTGTTTTACAAGCTGACGGATAAGTCGTCGTGAGACGTTTGCCGGCGCTGTTTCACTGGCTGGCCGCCGCGGCCATACTGGACTGGTTCCTGCTGCGCACTGCGACGCGGGTCGCTGTCCACATCCCCCGGTCTGAAACAGCGGCGGCGGTATTTCAGGCCATCAGCCTGGTCGGCCAGATGGCAGGCTCGGTCACGGTGCTGCTGGCGCTGGCGGCGCTGGGCTGGATCGCGTGGTGTGCATGGCAGGTCAGACGGCCTGCCATGCTGTCGCTTGTGCTGTGCGGCCTGATGGCGCTCAGCCTGCTGTTCCTCGTCTCCGCCCCTTCCGGCTGGCTGACGGCGGCCAATCACCTCCTCAGCCTGGCGGCGGTCGCGCTGATCGTCGGGCGGCTGGGCGCGCCGCGCGCCGCCTCAGGCGTCGGCCCGCTGCCCTACAGCGCCGCGCTCGTTCCGGCGGCGGCGGTCGCGCTGGGGCTGCTTTACCAGCTTGCCCCGGCGTGGTACGAGGCCCTGCGCTGGCCCGGCCCGCCGCCGGCCATGGGCCTGTTCTTCCACCTGGGGGAGCTGCTGGTGGTCGTCAGCGCGCCGGTGTGGTGGGCGGCCTACGGCCGCGGCGCGTCGCGGCGGGCGTGGCTGCTGGCGGCTGTGCCGGCGCTGGTGTTCACGCTGTCTTACCTGCGCGACCCCGCCATGACCGGCGTGCTGGCGATCTGGTCAACCGGGCTGTCGCTGTATCTCCCCTGGCCGCTGTACGCCGCGAGCCTCTGGCTGGCCGGCGTGACGATCGCCGCCGCCTGGCGGCAGCACAGGCCCGTCAGCCTGGCCCTGCTGCTGCTGCTGGCGGGCGGCTATGTGCCGCAGCTCAGCGCGCAGTTGTTTATCAGCCTGGCCGCCCTGTGGCTGCTGACAGAGGCCGCCCTGTCGGGCCGCCTCGCGCCGGGCGCTGACCGGCTGCCGGCCGGCCCCGAAAACCGCGCCGGCGAGCGCTGGGCCATGACCCGTTAAGAACCCGCTAAGAAATGGTGTTTGCCTCCTTTCAGCACAGATGATAAACTCCCGCAACACAGTTGGACACAAGCGACCGCGTGGTCACAGCTTCGGCGCATCCAACGCGGCGTCTTGAGCGGGAGGAATCGGCGCGTCACAGCGAGTCCGCTGCCTGCATCCGCCGTAAAACATCGAACGAATTGCAGCGTTGAAGGAAGCCTGGTATGAGAATCCTGCTGGTTAATCCGCCCAGTGGCGAGCTGACGGTTGGCCTGAAGCACCTGGCGAAGGTCGAACCGTTGGGCCTGGAAATCATTGGTGGGGCCGTCCGCGAGCACGATGTCGAGTTGCTCGACATGGAGCTTGACACCGACCTGGAGGGCACGCTGCGGCGCTTTAACCCGGACATCGTCGGGGCCAGCGCCCAGATTGTCCAGACGTACAGCGCGCAGCGGGTCTTTAAAGCGGCGAAGGCGTTCAACCCTGGCATCCTGACGGTGGTTGGCGGCCACCACGCGACCATGTGCCCGCACGAGTTCAACTCACCATTCATTGATGTCGTCGTGATCGGCGAGGGCGTGCCGGCGTTCCGCGAGATCGTCGCGCGCTGGGACAGGGAAAAGGTCGTGGACTTCGACGACATCCCCGGTCTGGGGCTGCCCCGCGACGGCGCGGTGCACCTGACAGCGCTGCGCCCGATGCCGACCAACCTGGACCACCTGCCACACCCCAACCGTTCCCTGACCGACAGATACCGCTCGCGCTATTTCTATCTGTTTGAGAACTCAATCGCGTCAATTCAGACTTCGGTGGGCTGCACCTTCCCCTGCAACTTCTGCTCCTGCCAGCACTTCACCGGCAGGCGCTTCATCCCCCGTTCGCCAGAGCTGATCGTGGAGGACCTCAGGACCATCAAGGAAGATTTCATCATGTTCTGCGATGATCACTCTTTCATTGATGTCAACCGCATGGAGCGCCTGCACGACCTGATCCTGGAGGCGGGCATCAAGAAGCGCTACTTCGCGTACACGCGGACCGACTGTGTGGTGAAAAACCCGGAGATCTTCGCGAAGTGGGCGAAGATCGGCCTGATGATGGTGATGACCGGCCTGGAGGCGATTGACGACACGCGCATTAGCGCCGTCAACAAGAAAACCAGCGTCGAGATTAACGAAAAGGCCATCGAGATCCTGGCGCAAAACGGCATCATGCTCAGCGCGGGCTTTCTGGTGATGCCCGATTACACCGAGGAAGACTTCAGGCGCATTGACGCCTACGTCCGCAAACGCCCCAACATCGCGATGGCCGAACTCACCCCGCTGACGCCGCTTCCCGGCACGGGCTTCTACCAGGAAAAGCGGGACGACGTGATCACCGACCACCGCGAGGTGTACGACCTGGCCCACTTCGTTATTCCCACCGCCCCCCTGTCGCAGGCGGAGATCTACCATCTGATTCAGAAGTACTACGTTCGGATTGTTTTCCGCGCGATCCTGCGCCTCAAGCTCTACCGCCCCCAGGTTGCGTTCAGGCGCCACATTCCGCACCTGATTGTTGGCGCTGTGCGCAACAGCGGCTTAATCAAACAAATGCACGTCAGCACGGCCGTACAAGCGCCAACGGAGGTGAACTAGTGGAGATTCAGTACTTTGGCTGGTCCGGGGTCGCCCTGCAGCACAGCGACGCCCTCATCGGGTTCGACCTGTTCGGCGATTCAGTGACCTCCGCTGTCCTGGGGCTGGAGCGCACCAACATCCTGTGCCTGACGCACGGACACCCCGAACACGCGGGTTCCCTGCGCGAGCTGCTGGAGGACCCCGCAGCCCGCCCGTACCTGGCCAACACGCACCTGGTGTCGTCATCCGCTGTGATCGCGCACGTCAACCGGAACAACGTGCTGCCCCCGGAGAACGTGCACCACGTTGTGGACGGCGAAACCGTCACCATCGCCGGCGTGAAGATCACGGCGTTCACCTGGGTTCACATGCCGCTGCTGCCGCCGGGCCTCTGGCCCAAACTGGAATACATCGTGCAGCTTGCCATCCACCCGGTTGATCTGGTCCGCATCGGGACCCTTGGGCTGCGCCTGCCGGCCAACGCGCCCCAGCTCGGGTTTCACGTCACTTACCCCGACGGGCTGACTGTCCTGAACTACGCGGAGGGCGTCCACCGGCTGACCAACGCCGGCGAGGTCGAGCAGGTTGCCGCGAAATTCCCCGCGACCATGCTGTTCTTCGCCGTCGAGCCGGACGACGCCGAGGCGATCCCGCGCTGGGTCGAGATGCTGGCGCCCAGCGAAGTCTACATCTACGAGGCGCACCGCCCCTGGCGCGAGCTGTTCCACCTGCCGTTTATTGACCTGAACGACTACGCCGGCACGCTGACCCAGCGTTTTCCGCACCTGGCCATTCATCCCCTGACCGGCGAGCGGCAGACCCTGACGCGAGGGGACGCCTGACGCCAGGCTTAGCCCAGCCGGTAGGCCTGCCGCGCCAGGTTATAGGCCAGATCAACGATCATCGCGCGGGCGTCGTCCTCGTCAATGCTGCGGCGCGCGACCATGCCCGCCAGCCAGTCGGCGCAGGCGCGCCGCCAGAGGTCGTGCCGCGCGGGAATCGACAGGAAGGCGCGGGTGTCGTCGTTAAAGCCGACAGTGTTGTAGATGCCCGCCGTCTCGACCACCGCGTCCAGGTAACGGCGCATCCCGTTCAGGCTGTCGAGAAACCACCAGGGCGGGCCGAGCCTGAGCGCGGGGTAGTGCCCGGCCAGGGGCGCAAGCTCCCGGCTGTACGCCGCCTCGTCCAGCGTGAACAGGATGATCGTCAGCGCCGGGTGGCTGCCAAAGCGGTCCAGCAGCGGCTTCAGGCCGCGCGTGAACTCAGCGGCGACCGGGATGTCCGCGCCCATGTCGGGGCCAAAGCGCTCGTAAACGGCCGGGTTATGGTTGCGCAGCGCGCCGATGTGGAGCTGCATCACCAGGCCGTCCTCCGCGCTCATCCGCGCCATCTCAATCAGCATGTGCCCGCTGAATCGGCGGGCGTCGTCTGCCCCCGCCGCGCCTTGCAGGGCGCGCTGAAACACGGCGTTCGCCGCCGCTGGCGGCAGCCATTCGGTGAACGCGGTCAGGGCGGCGTGGTCGGCGGCGGTCGCGCCCATTGCCTTGAAAAAGGCGCGCCGCTGCGCCAGCGCCTCAATAAAGGAAGCGTAATCGTGAATGTCCACGCCGGCGGCGGCGCTCAACTGCTCGACGCGGGCCGGCCAGCCGGGCGTGTCCAGGTTGACGACGGCGTCCGGGCGGAAGGTTGGCACGACGCGCCCTCGCCAGCCGGACGCGCGGATCGCCCGGTGCTGCGGCAGGGTGTCCGCCGCCACGTCAGTCGTCGCCAGCGCCTCAATGCGGAATTTCTCGAACAGCCGGCGCGGCGTGAAGGCCGGGGCGGCCAGCTTCTCGGCGATGGCGTCGTAAAGCGCCTGGGCGTTCTGCCCGCTGAGCTTCTCGTCAATGCCAAAGACCGTTCGCAGCTCGTCGCGCAGCCAGATGCCGGTGGGCGTGCCGCGAAACAGATAGAAGCGCTCTGCGAAAAGCTGCCAGATTTTCCGGTGATCGCCCTCCGTCCCGCCGCCGTCGCGGCGCGGAATGCCGAGCGCCTCCAGGGGGATGCCCTGCGAGTAGAGCATGCGGAACACGTAATGGTCGGGGATGAGCAGCAGCTCTACCGGGCTGCCGAACCGGTAATCTTCCTCGGCGAACAGGCGCGGGTCAACGTGCCCGTGCGGGCAGACCAGGGGAAGGTCCGCCGCCTGCCGGTACAGGTCATAGGCGAGGTCGGACGAGAGATAGCGCCGCTCCACACGGGTCCCTTTCCCGCGCTGACGGCCGCTGAGGGCGCGGCGCGGCGAACGCGCAGGCCTGCCCAAGCGCGTCAATTCCGTTTAGGCCATTGTTAGGATAGTAGCATAAGTTGATTGCAAATCTCGAACCGAGATCAGATAGTCAGGCGCATACCCATAACCCTGAGACAGCTCTAATCGCCAATAACTGAAACATTGTTCATGCGCGAAGATACCTGGCAATGAAAGGGCAAGCGAATTACCTTTTCGGCGCTGGCGTGCTTGTCTTGCGCGTTTGTTTTTCCGGTTGGGCCAGAGAAACGCGGCTTCACGAAAGGGACAGCAATGAAGGCAGCACTGACACAGCTCATGCTTGAAACGCTGGTGAGCGTCTCGGAGAACCTGCAAATTCCAGCCGAGGGCCTGACCCCGGACACGCGGCTGTTCGGCAGAAACGGCATCCTGGACTCGATTGGGCTGGTGACGTTTGTGATCGCCGTTGAGCAGGAAATTGAGGAACAGTTCGGCTCAACCGTGACGCTGACGGACGAAAAGGCCTTCTCGCAGAAGAACAGCCCCTTCCGCACCATTGACGCGCTCGCTGCCTACGCTGCGGAGCTTATCGGCGTCGAGGCGCAATGAGCAGCCCGGTCACGCTCATCACCGGGACGCGCAAGGGCATCGGGCGCTTCCTGGCGGAACACTACCTGAAGCTGGGGCACCAGGTCATCGGGTGCAGCCGGGCCGACGCCGGCTGGCAGGCGGAGAACTATACGCACTACTGCGTGGATGTCGCCCAGGAAAAACAGGTCGCCCAGATGTTTTCGGACGTCCGCAAGCGTTTTGGCCGCGTTGATCACCTCGTCAACAACGCGGGCATCGCGGCCATGAACCACTCGCTGCTGACCCCGGCCGCCACCCTGAAAAGCGTGCTGGACACCAACGTGATCGGCACGTTTCTGTTCTGCCGCGAAGGCGCGAAGCTCATGCAGGCCCGGCGCGCTGGCCGCATCGTCAATTTCTCGACCATCGCCGTGCCGCTCAACCTTGAGGGCGAGGCCGCCTATGTGGCGTCGAAAGCGGCGGTAGAGTCGCTCACCAGGGTGATGGCGCGCGAGCTGGCCGCGTTCGGCATCACGGTGAACGCCGTCGGGCCTGTGCCCGTCGCCACGGACCTTATTCGCGGCGTGCCGCAGGACAAGCTCGACCGGCTGATCGCCCGGCAGCCCATCCAGCGCCTGGGGACCCCGGAGGATGTCGCGCACGTGGTTGACTTTTTCCTCGATTCTGCCAGCGATTTTGTGACCGGCCAGGTCATCTATCTGGGAGGTGTAAGTTGAGCGCTTCGCATATTACGTTCCTGCTTGAGCGCTTCGAGGGCAGCCGCGACGAGGACGCGCTCATCTGGTCCCAGCGGGCGTTCAGCTACGGCTGGCTCGCGGACACGACCCGCCAGTGGCTGCGCACGCTGGACGAGATGGCTGTGCCCCCAGGGGCCGTTGTGAGCCTGGAGGCGGATTTTTCGCCCAACGCGGTCGCGCTGCTGCTGGCGCTCGTCGAGCATAACTGCATCGTCGTCCCGATCACCAGGTCAATTGGCGCCAAGACCCCCGAATTCCGCGAAATCGCCGAGGTCGAGTCCATCCTGACGATCGCGTCGGACGACGCGGTGACGCACGAGGCGACCGGCAGGACGGCGAGCCACCCCCTGATCATGCAGCTTAAGGACGCCGGCCACCCAGGGTTGGTGCTGTTCTCGTCAGGCTCAACCGGCAGGAACAAGGCGGCCCTGCACGACTTCGTGCCGCTGCTGAACAAGTTCAAAACGCC
>CAZDVL010000048.1:0-16122 GCA_964508745.1 uncultured Anaerolineaceae bacterium
TGGAGCGAGCGCTACACGGATATTTATTCACAGCGCTACCGGCTGAACACCGAGTTTGGCTTTGAAGCGCCGGCGTCCCCGGAGACGCTGAAGCTCTACCCCGACACCTGGGAGCGCCTCAGACACCTCGAAGGCGAAATCGAGGCGTTGTGGCGGTATCAGGCGGCGCTGATTCAGTATCACGTGGAGCACCTGCGGCGTTTGCGCGCCGATGGCTGCGCGGGCTACATCCATTTCTGGCTGGCGGACCTGGTGCCGCAGGTGGGCTGCGGCGTGCTGGACGCGCAGCGCCAGCCAAAGGGCGGCTATCAGGCGCTGCGGCTGGCGTCGCAGCCGCTGCAGATCGCGCTGGAGCACGACGGCCAGCGCCCGCGCGCCATGTGGGTGTTTAACGACACAATGGCCGCCTATTCCGGGGCAGTCGCGCGCTGGCGCGTCTATGACCCCGCCAGCGACGAGATCGTCGCCGGCAGCCTCACGACAGAGATTGCGGCGAACGCTGCCCAGAAGATCGCGGACACGGCCTGGCTGGTCCCTGCTGGCGCGTGCCACCGGGTTGAGCTGACGCTGACGGACAGCGGCGGCGCGCTGCTCGCCCACAACAGCTATGAGCGCCCGTTTCAGCCGCCGCTGCGCCCGCGCGGCTACCCCTGGAAATTCAACCATTACCTGGGCACAAAGGTGTTCGACCAGCCCGGCGCGCCCAGCCTGGCGGACCAGGGCGCCAGCCCGCTGGTGCGCCTGATTCCGCTGCACCTGCGCGAACAGATCGCCGAGCGCGCCCTGCGCCAGCGGCTTCCCACCGGCGTTGTGTCGCTGGTCGCCCGCGTGGCAGACGCGCTGCTGGGGTGAGAAAAGCGCAGGCAGGGCGTGGATGGCCCTGCCTGCGCTGTTTGTGCTGGCCGCTGACGGGCGTCAGTTCGCTGACGGCTCGACTTCCCTGACCGGTATCGCCTCCAGCGCGACCACGCCGTTGGGGTCGCTGCCTTCCGGCGCGGCGCGGCGCTGGGCGGTGACGTAAGTTCCATACAGCCGCCACTCGTCCATGCGGCAGGAATGCACCAGCCGGCCATCCCACACGGTCATGTCCGGGCAGCTTTCGCACATGTCCACGCGCCCATCTTCGAGCAGGTCCGGCCCCTGAATGATGCCGATGCTCTGCACGTACAGCGGGCTGAAAAGCTCAGCGGGGCGGCGCAGCGCCTCGCGCCAGAATTTGCCGCTGGTCTGCCGCACGCCTTTGTCCAGCAAGCCCAGCAGGAACGCGATCTTGGGGATTCGGTTGCTGGGCGAGTAGACGACATATGTGCCGTGCTGCAGGTGATGCAGGGTCTGGAACAGCTCCATGACGCGCGCGCCGACCGAGCCGTACATCTTGTGCCGCGTGCCAAGCTGGGCGGACACCAGCCAGGTGATCTTGTCCTGGGTGTTGGAGCCGCCCATATAGGCGGAGGTGTCGTAGTGTGGGAAATGCTCGCGAATCTTGTTGTAGATGTCCTCGGAGACCAGATATGACTCCTCGTTGGAATCGGCGACGTAGCTGGTGGCCATGTCAATTTTCTGGCCGTTGACCAGGTAATCAAAGTCACCTTCCATGACGGCGTTGCGGAAGCCGATGAAAACCAGCCCGTGCACCCGGTCAATGTTCCTGTTGGCCCATTTCACCATTTCCGGCACAAAGTCCAGGTTGCCGGGGTAAACCGTCATGCCGAAGCTGACGAACATGCCGCCGACATCGTGGACCATGTCCGCGTAGTGCTGGCGCAGCTCGAACAGCTCCAGCTCACTTTTACCTTTCCAGTGAGGCCGCTGCTGCTCGCTGTCAATGTGAAAGGTGAAGCCAATGGCGCCAGCCTGCTTCAGCTCCAGCATAAACTGGCGGTCGTTTTCCAGGCGGATGCCGTTCGTAAGGATGAGAGGCTTCATGCCTCTGCCGCTGATGTACTCAAGAATTTCGATGATGTCAGGATGAATAAGCGGTTCGCCGCCGGCGATCGAAATGTTGTCGCAGTTGCGCCACTTCTTCAGGATGTCAATCTCTTCCTTGATCTGCTCCAGCGACTTGTGCCCCTGCATACCGTTGATCCGGTAGCAGCCGCGACAATAGGTGTTGCATTTGTCAGTAACTTCTAACCACCCGATTGGGTTGTCATTGACTGACCACGGGAAACGATACATGTTGCGGATAGAGAGCGCCATCAGAACCCCTTTCGCGGCTTGCGGGCGGCAGCTCCAAAAAGACGCGGCGACAAACAGCAGCGCGCTGCCTTCACAGGGGGCAGGCCGGCCCGCATGTTAGTGTTTTATTTCACAAAGCATTGTAGCGCAGATATTTAGGTTTGCAAAGTATTTGGCGCGAAAATGCGTTTACGTTTTTGAGATCACCGCCGCCCCCGGCGCGGGGTGGCTGATGTATTGTGTCCACGACCGGCCCGGCAGGCGCGCCTCTGTCGCGCGCACAGCGGCGGCGACGGCGTCGCGATAGCGCTGCGGCGTGATCAGGTGCACGGTGGGGCCGGCATCCAGCGTGAAATAGACGGGCACGCCGTCCGCCCGCCAGGACTGCACCGCGAGCATCAGCTCAAGCGTGTCGGGCAGCAGGTAGTAGATGCCCGACTGCCAGGCCCGGCCTGCCGCGTGCGCCGATGTCAGCGCGACGGCGTGCATGGACATGGCCTCTGCCTCAAGCTCCCGCCCGAAGGTTTCAAAGTCGCGCTCCAGAATCGCCCGGCGGACACTGTTCAGACGGCCGGGGATTGACTCAAGGCGCGCCTGCCAGAAGGGGCTTTCCAGCGCGAGCAGGTGCCCCTCGGATGAGGAAACGGCTTTTTCGCGGGTGGACACCACCACGGCGATATCGAGGATCTCCCAGTGCTGGGGCGGGGCGAGCTGAAAGGCGAACGAATCGTCATGGCCTGTGCCCGCCTGCCATTCGACAAAGCCGGCGGGAACGGAGCGGCAGGCCGAGCCGGAGGCCGCGCGCGCGAGCGCAGAAAGCCGGGCCTCGCTCAGCGACAGGCCGAGCGCCGCCGCCGCCGCCGTAGTCAGCGCGGCCATGCCGGAGGCGGATGAGGCGAAGCCGGCGGCCGTCGGGAAAGAGTTGTGCGTCGCGACGCGGGCTGGCAGACGCGCGCCCGCCAGTTCGCGCAGGCGGTCCAGATGCGCGCTGACGCGCCGCGCGAAGCCCGCCGGGGCGGGCTGCTGCTCCGCGCCAACCAGCACGAGGTCCGCCCCAAGCTGCGGGTCGAACTGGACGGTGGTTTCGGTCCGCGCCGCGCTGAGGTTCATCGAGATGGAGCCGTTAAGCGGTATGTTGAGCTGTGAGTCGCGTTTGCCCCAGTATTTGACAAAGGCGAGATTGGCGTAGGCGGCAGCGGTAGCTGTTGACATGGCGGTGCTTCCTCGCGGACAGATAATGGTGGATTTTACCAGCTCTTCGGCAAAGCGGCCCGGCCTTGCGAGGGCAGCGGATAAATGGACAATAGGGGTGACGCGCCGCTGTCCTGAACAGGAAGAATTGTCATGTGGGTTACTGCCTCCGCGCCGGGCAAGCTGCTGTTGTTGGGCGATCACGCGGTTGTTTACAACCACCCGTGCCTGGTGACAGCCGTTGATCTGCGCTATGAAGTCAGCGTGTGCCGCCAGGACGGCGCAGCGCTGGAAATCGAGACGCCCGAACTCCGGCGTCAGAACGAAACTTACCGCGTTTCGATTCGCGACGCCGGCAGGCAGTACCGCGCCGAAACCGCGTTTGTTGAGGCAGCTGTTGTGCAGATGCTGCGGCGCTACGGCGTCGAAACGGGCTTAAAGATCAGCACCAGGGGGCCGGAACGCAGCTTTGGCCTGGGCAGCTCCTCGGCTGTGACGGTGGCCGCCCTGGCGGCCGTTGACCGCCTCTTTAACCTGGGCCTGAGCAGACGTGAATTGTTTAATGCTGGCTACCAGGCCGTGCTCGATGTGCAGCAGCTTGGCTCCGGGTTCGATGTCGCGGCGGCGGTCTATGGCGGCACGCTGCGGTACGTCACCGGCGGGAAGGAAATTGAGCCGCTTGCCGCCGCTGAGCTGCCGCTTGTTGTTGGCTACAGCGGCGCAAAGGTGGGCACGGTCAACCTCGTCAAAGCGGTTGCTGAGCGCCGCCGCCTGTACCCGGAAATGGTGGACAGCCTGTTCGCTGTCGCGCACAGGGCCGTTGATTACGGGCGGGATTACCTGCTGGCGGGCGACTGGGATGCGTTTGGCGGCCTGATGAACGTCCACCAGGGCGTGCTGGAGGCGCTGGGCGTGAGCACGGGGCGGCTGTCAGCCCTGATTTACGCCGCGCGTGACGCCGGGGCGAGCGGGGCCAAGCTGTCGGGCGCGGGCGGCGGCGACTGCATGTTCGCCGCTGTGGACGGCGACAGCCGCGCGGCGGTGGCGCAGGCCGTCGAGGCCGCCGGCGGCGAGCTGGTTACGCTCGCGCTGGGGGCTGAGGGCGTGCGCATTGTCTAGAATAAAGCTGGCATAACCCCCGAACCGATGCCGCGCCGGCCGGGCGCGCCTGGCGCACGGCCAAATACCAATAATTTGTGAAAAACGTGATTCAATCACCCGTCAGTACTGGTCAGAAGCCGTATTTTCCTATAAGCTATGGTTGTCAGCTCAATGGTTCATTAACTGACACACGCGAGGTGTTATCATGACGTACTTTTCATACGGTTCGCGCCAGCGCCTGTCCTTTGATAGTTACCATCCCGACACTGCCGGCCCATCTGCCTGCCTCCTTGAACTGCATCACACGCTTTACGACCGTTTCCGCGCCCAGTCATGGGACCTTTACCCCTATTGGGAGGCTAACCGTCTGATCAGCTGCGTGTCGGCGGCGGGCGGGGCGGCGAGCGACGTGAGCGCGCTGATCTACCTGCGTTCCGAGGAACAGGCGCGCACGGTCGAGGAAAATATGGGCCTGGAGAGCCGTTCGCGCGGTTACAGCGGCATCAGCGCCAGCCGGCACCCCGTGATCGAGGTGCGCAGCACGCCCGACCATTTCGCCGTCGAGCTGATTATCTCGCCGGATGCGTGGTGGGACCAGCAGAATGTCGTTGGCAAGCTGGAGCTGGACCGCCACCGGGCCGGCCTGCGCGGCCTGCTGCGCGGCCTGCGGCCGGATTACTGCTTTGGCTTCTGGGGCGGCGAGCGCCTGAACGATATGCACCTCACTGCCCGGCAGCTTGTGCAGGGCGCTGTCCTCAGCGAATGGCTGGGAACGTTCGCTGACAGCCAGGATTACCTGCGCTTCGGGGTCTGGTACGCGCCCGATGATCCGGCGCTTGACCCGCGCAGAATCGCAAGCGAAGTTTATTTGCGGCTGGCTGACCTGTACTCGCTCTACAGCTTCCTCGTCTGGACCAGCAACAACAACTATCGCAGCTTCTACGAGAAGCGCAGCTACAGCCAGCGCCGCTACGCCTGAGCCGCACCGCCAGTTCTTATTGAGCCATCTGCCTGACTGACCTTATCCGGGCAGATGGTTTTTTATTGCGCCGCGCCGGCGGCATGAACCGGGCGCGCCGACCTTCGCCTTTGCCTGCCGTCCGCTTTGAACTACACTTGAGCGCGACACGGCTGTCTTTCACTGGAAGTGACAAGGTTATGGTGGCGGCGCAGCGTAACCTGATCCTGGGCCTGGATTTTGGCGGAACGAAGCTGGCCGCAGGCGTGTTTGACCCCGCCGCCGGCCGCCTGCTGCACGCCGCGCACGTCGAAACGAGGGCCGCGCTGGGCGCGCAGGCCGCCGTTGACGATATGCTGGCGCTGGCCAGCGGGCTGCCGCGCATCGGCGACGTGGGGCAGGTCGGCGTGGCGTTTGGCGGCCACGTACACGACAACCGCATCGTGCGCTCGCTGCACGTGGGCGGCTGGGACGATTACCCGCTGGCGCAGCGGCTGAAGCAGGATTTAGGCGTGGGGCGTGTGTGCATCGCCAACGACGCCAACGCGATGGCGCTGGGTGAGTGGAAATTTGGAGCAGGGGCGGGCGCTGCCTCGCTGCTGTTCGTCACCGTCAGCACCGGCATTGGCGGCGCTGTGATTGTGGCTGGCGGGCTGTGGGAGGGCGCGGCGGGCATGGCCGGCGAGATCGGCCACATGCAGCTTGTTCACGACGGCCCGCGCTGTACCTGCGGGCGCTCTGGCTGCCTGGAAGCGCTCGCCGCCGGCCCGGCAGTCGCCCGCCGGGCCGGCCTGCCGACGGCGCGCGCTGTGGCTGAGCGGGCGGCGGCGGGCGACGCGGCGGCGCGGCAGGCGCTGGTCGAGTGCGCCGGCTACCTGGGCGTTGGCGTGGCTAACGCGGTGAACCTGCTGGACGTTGAGCGGGTTGTGATTGGCGGCGGCGTGTCGCGCGCGGGCGCGCTGTGGTGGGGCGCAGTTCAGGCCGCCGTGAAGGAGCGGCTGCTGCCCCGCAGGGCCGCTGTCGCCGTTGTGCCCTCCGGGCTGGGCGAGTATGCGAGCGTGTGGGGCGCTGCCGCGCTGGCGGCGACCTGATTGTGTTTGCCGCGCCGCACAAACCGACCGCGCCACGCTGGATCGTTGATTGAGGCACAATTCTGTTTGAAAGGGGCAGTTGATGCGGCTCGTTCAGCCTGACCCGGTGACGTTCAGCGGCCACGACGGCCATTCGCTCGATTTCAGCGGCGCGCGGGGCGAGCGCCTGCGGCTGGATGTTCTGGCTGAGGATGTGATCCGCGTGCTGCATCTGCCGGACGGACGATACCGCCTGGGGCGCACGTGGGTCGTCACCGGCGGCGCCGGCGATACAGCGCGCGAGGGCCGGCCCCGCGATGACCTGACGCTGTTCCCGCTGCCGCCTTTTGACCTGACGGCGGGCGAGAACGCGCTGTCGCTCGCCACCGGCGCCCTGCGGGTGAACGTGAGCCTGCCCGCGTTTCGGCTGACATGGCACGACGCCGCCGGGCGGTTGTTCGCGGCTGACCGGCCGCACCACGCCTATCCCTACGACGCTGAAACGAGCGCTGTCTATCACTATCTGACGCGGCGAGAGGGCGAGCGCTGTTATGGTTTTGGCGAAAAGGCCGGCCCGCTTAACAAGGCCGGCCTGCGCCTGCGAATGGCAAACACCGACGCGCTGGCCTACAACGCCGAGACCAGCGACCCGCTTTATAAGCACTGGCCATTCTACATCACGCTTGTGCCTGAGCTGAACCTGGCCTATGGGCTGCTGTACGATAACCTGTCGGACACCGTGTTTGATATGGGGCGCGAGATCAACGCGGTGCATGGGCCATACAGGTACTATCAGGCGGCTGACGGCGACCTGGACTATTACCTGATTTTTGGCCCAACGATCGCGGCGGTGGTCGAAAAGCTGACCTGGCTGACGGGCCGCCCGGCGCTGCTGCCGCGCTGGAGCCTCGGCTACCTCGGCTCGACGATGCACTACACCGAACAACCGGACGCGCAGGCGCAGCTCGCGCAGTTCGTGGCGCAGTGTGAGCGCCATGACATCCCGTGCGACATGTTCCATCTGTCGTCCGGGTACACCGCTGACGACGCCGGCCGCCGCTGTGTGTTCACCTGGAATCGCAGCCGAATACCCGACCCGCAGGCCCTGGCGGACCGGTTCCACAGCGCCGGCATACACCTGGCCGCGAACGTAAAACCGCACCTGCTCGCGCGCCACCCTGAGTTTGACCGCGTGCGCGCGGCTGGCGGATTCGTGCGCGAGGCCAGCGGCAGCGCTCCGCACACGATTTTCCGCTGGAGCGGGGGGATTCACGAGTCCGAGCCGGGCGCCTTTGTGGATTTCACGAGCGCCGCTGGGTTCGATTGGTGGCAGTCGCAGGTGCGCTCGTCGCTGCTGAACTGCGGCATTGACGCGGTGTGGAACGACAACAACGAATTTGACAGCTTTGACGACGCCGCGCAGTGCGCTGGCTTTGGCGACGCCGTGCCGCTGGGCATGGCGCGGCCGCTGCAAACCCTGCTGATGGCGCGCGCGTCGTATGAGGCTTTGCTCAGCGAACGCCCCGGCCTGCGCCCTTATGTGCTGACGCGGGCCGGCTGTCCCGGCGTGCAGCGTTACGCGCAAACCTGGACGGGCGATAACACGACCTCGTGGCACACGCTGCGCTACAACATCCCGATGGGCTTAGGCTCAGGGCTGAGCGGGCTGCCGAACACCGGCCACGACGTGGGCGGGTTCGCCGGCGGCCGCCCTGACCCTGAGCTGTTCGTGCGCTGGGTGCAGAACGGCATTTTCCACCCGCGCTTTACCATCCATTCGATGGGCAGCGAAGGCGAGGCCAGCGAACCCTGGATGTATCCTGACGCGCTGCCACACGTCCGGGCGGCGCTGGCGCTCCGCTACCGGCTGATTCCCTACCTGTACACGCTGGCGTTTGACGCGGCGCAGCGGGGAACGCCGATCATCCGGCCGCTGGTTTATCATTTTCAGGGCGACGCGCGCTGTCAGGACGAATCGTTCGATTTTATGCTGGGGCCAAACCTGCTGGTGGCGTCGGTGCTGGAGGCAGGCGCGCGCGCCCGCCGCGTGTATCTGCCGCCTGGCGTGATGTGGTGCGATTTCTACAGCGGCGAGTGGCACAGCGGGGGCCAGGACATCGAGGCGGCAGCGCCGCTGGAGCGCATACCCCTGTTCGTGCCGGCGGGCGGCATGATCCCCACCGGCAGGCCGATGCGCCATGTGGGCCAGCAGCCCGACGACGTGCGCCGCGTGTACGTTTTTCCGCACCCGGCGGCGGGAACAGGCGAGTTTTCGCTGGTAGAAGACGACGGCGTGTCGCTGGCGTACCGCGCGGGCGCGTACACGCGGCTGCGGCTGACTGTCGCCGCCAGCGCGGCGGAGATTGCGCTGCGGGTGGACAGGCCGCACCAGGGCTTTGCGCTCCCTTACAGCCAGCTTGAGTTCGTGCTGCCGGCGGGCGAGACGCGCCCGCTGGGGGCGGGCAGCGGCCGCGAACACAAGGACGCCGACGGGCGGCGCGTGGTTGTGGTGGCGCTGTGACGCTGACAGCCCTTCAGCGCGCCGCTGCCGAAGGGCTGTCAGCGCTGCTTACGGCTGCGTCACGTTGAAATCCTGAAACTCTGCTGCGAAGCCGCCGCCGTCGGGCGAGGCGCACATCAGGCCCACCTGAAGCGTCTCGGCCTCCGACAGATAGCCGAGGCGCAGCAGCGTGAAGGCAGCCCCATCAAGGCTGTAATGGACCTCAACCGCGCCGCCCTCGCGGCGCACCCGCAGCCAGATCGCCGGGGGATTGTGCGGCAGCGGCGTGACGGACCAGTCCGAAAACTCGCGCGTGATCACGGCGCTGGCGTTCTGGACGCCGTGTACATACTCGATGCCGCATTTGATCCAGGTTCGCTCGTCATGGCGGACCATGAGGCCGGCCTGGTCGTAGAGGTCCTGGTAGCGGCCAGCGACGCGCACCTGAGCCGTGAAATCGCCCGTGACCGTCTGGTAGTAGAAATGGCCGCTGTCGCGGATGAAGCCGTAGTGCGTTACCCGCCAGAAGTCGGTGCGCGGCGCAGTTGTCACGGTCACGCTGCCGGCGCTCTCGTTCCAGGCGGGCGGCGGGTTGAGCCACTGCATCGCGCTCATGGCTGCCAGGACACCGTTCCGCACAGGTGCACATCAATGCCCAGCGCGTCCAGCATCGCCGCTTTGGCGGCCAGCGCCAGGTCAGCCTCGTGCGCTGACGGCGCGTAAACCACGTTGAGGTGGTTGGCCTTGTGGCGCGCCATCATCTGATCCCGCGTGACGCCGTGCAGGACGGCGTGCATGATCGGCCACTGGGGCGATGTAGCCTGCCAGCGGCGCTCGGTTTCGGCGCGCGGCAGCTCGACCACGGTGGCGCGGCCGAGGTCAGCGTGCAGCCGGCCATCCATGACATAGACGCGGCTCCAGACAATTTCGCCCGGCCTGCTGATGCCCTTCAGCGTGCCACCGCCCAGCCGGAAGTACATCGAAGCCTGGCGTTCGCTGGATGCGCCCGCATAGCCGCCGATGAAATGGGAGGCCGGGGCCGCGCCAGAGATGAGAAAGACCCAGACGAAATCGTCAACGCCGCCGCCCGTGAAGTGCTCGCCCCAGCGCAGATCGTGCAGCGTGGTCGCCGGGTCGAAATGCATCGCGTTCCAGACGCGGTTGGTGACCAGCGCGTCCAGGCCGGCGCACTCGTCCACCTCGTTGAAGTGGGGCAGGGCCTGGTTGGGATAAAGCTCCGCGCCGGTTTCAGCGTGATAAACGGGCGGGCGCTCGACATTGTTCAGCAGCCCCTCAACCAGGTCGGAGGCGGGCGTCATGTCCTTCAGCCCCTGTTGATACTGAATGCCGATGGCCGCGCAGCCAAAGTCGTGGGCGATGCGCACCGCAGCAATGTACATTTTGCATTGTTCGAGAAGCTGCGCGTCGGTGAGGTCAGTTTCCTCAGTTGGCCCGGTGACAAAGGTGACGCCGCGCTGATCAAGCCAGGCGCGCACCGCCTGCGCCTCGCGGTCGCTGACCTGCCGCATGGCCGCCACCAGCGCCGACTGGCTCAGGCGTTCCTTGTACGCGCCGGTGGAGTTGAGCTGCTCATCGTCAATAATGGCGTTGTACATGCCCATGCAGCCTTCGTCGAACACGCCGAGGATGGCTTTGTCGCGGCGAAGCTGGCGCGCGAGCGCCCGGCCCAGCTCCGCTTCGCTGCCAGGGGCGGCGGCGGGGTCAAAGTCGCGGGCGTGCGAGGTGTCGTGGGCGATGTAGCCGAGTTTGATCCACTCGCGCAGGCCCTTGAGGAAAAACGGGTCGTCAAAGTTCTGGCTCCATAGCGAGCTGTAGCGAACCCCCATCTTGGTCAGGCTGCCGTTGAGGTTAAGCAGCCCCACCAGGCCCGGCCACTGGCCGCTCCAGTTCGCGACCGTCAGGATAGGCCCGCGGTGGTCGCGCAGGCCGGCCAGGACATGGTGGCTGTACTGCCAAACGGCCTCGGCCACGATCAGCGGCGTGTCAGGGTGGATATTGCGGAACACATCCATGCCCATGCGCTGATTCCAGATGAACCCGTGCTTTTGCACCGGGTCGTAAGGGTGCCCCCGCTGGACAGTGACCCCCTCTGCGGCGAACGCCGCGACGATCTGCTGTTCCATCTGTTCCTGGGCCGGCCAGCAGGTCTGATTCGCGGCCAGACGCAGGTCGCCGCTGGCAACCAGCACGGCCTGGTTGGGGCCTAAAGGCTGCGGCGTCTGGTGTTGAGGAACGGTGTAAGCGGTCATTATTCCTCCGAGATGTATAAAAGCGCCATTCTGTGCAGGTGAATCGTAGCACGCCCGCCGCGTATTCACAAAGTTCCTGAAGCCGCCGGCGGCGAATAATGACATATCGCTGCTTAAGGCGTGAGCATCAACAATACACCCGCAATCGTATATTTTGTACGATAACAAAGGTAGGTATTGCACATTAGGAGTACGCCATGAGCGTAAGACAGGGTGAAGTGCCGTTCCCCTCTGATGATAAGCGCTGGCGCGTCGTGAATGCGACTATGCGGCGGCACGGTTACCAGCCAAACGCGCTGATTGAGACACTGCACACGGTTCAGGAGTCGTTTGGATACCTGGACGATGTGGCGCTGCATTTCGTGTCGCGCAGCCTGCGCGTTCCGCTGAGCCAGGCGTATGGCGTGGCGACGTTCTACCACTTTTTCAGCCTCAAACCCCAGGGCCGGCACAGCTGCACGGTGTGCATGGGGACTGCCTGCTACATCAAGGGAGGGCAGGGGATTATTGATTCGGTCAGCGAAGCCTTCGCGGTCGAGCCGGGCAAAACCACAGCCGACAACCAGCTTTCGCTGCTGGTCGCCCGCTGCGTAGGCGCGTGCGGCCTGGCCCCGGTTGTGCTGATCGACAACGAGATCGAGGCAGGCGCCACTGCTGAGGGGCTTCCAGAACGCATCGCGGAGGTGATAAGCCATGCTGAACTATGATGACCTGGCTGAGATTAGCGCGGCTGAGCGCGCTGCCACCCAGCAGTACCAGCACCGCATCAACGTCTGCGTGTCCGCCGGGTGTCTGTCGGCGCACAGCGGCCAGATCAAGGAGGCCCTGGAGGCGCGGGTGCAGGAAAAGGGGCTGGGCAAGACCTGCCAGATCAAAGGCGTGGGCTGTATGGGGCCTTGTGCCGCCGGCCCGCTGGTTTCGGTTGAAACTGACGATGTGCTGTACCGCAACGTGAAGGTCAGCGACGCCAGCGAGATCGTGGACAGCGTGGGCGCCAAACCGGTTGAACGGCTGGTGATGCCGACGAACACGCCCTTTTTCACGCGCCAGGTGAAGGTGGTTCTGGAGAATTCTGGCCGCATTGACCCGGAGAGGATTGAGGATTACATCGCGGCGGGCGGCTATAAGGCCCTGTTCCGCGTGCTGACGGAGCTGATGCCGGTGGGCGTGCTCGCGGAGATCACGCGCAGCGGGATGCGCGGGCGCGGCGGCGCCGGGTATCCGACCGGGCTGAAGTGGAGCACGGTGGCGAAAGCCGTCGGCGCCAAGAAGTACGTGGTCTGCAACGGCGACGAGGGCGACCCCGGCGCGTTCATGGATCGCAGCGTTATGGAGGCCGACCCGCACCGCGTGCTGGAGGGCATGGCGATTGCCGCTTACGCGGTTGGCGCCGACCAGGGCTACATCTACATCCGCGCGGAATACCCGCTGGCGATCAAACGTGTGGAAAAGGCAATTCGCCAGGCGCAGAAGATGGGCTTCCTGGGGAAGAACATCGTTGGCACACCGTTCAGCTTCTCGGTGGACGTGCGGGTTGGCGCGGGCGCGTTTGTGTGCGGCGAAGAAACGGCGCTGATGGCCTCGGTTGAGGGGCGGCGCGGCACGCCGCGTCCCCGCCCACCGTACCCGGCGGCCAGCGGTTTGTGGCAAAGCCCAACGCTGATCAACAACGTGGAATCGTTCGCCAACGTGCCGACGATTATCCGCAACGGCAGTGAGTGGTTCGCCAGGATCGGCACCGAGAAAAGCAAGGGAACGAAAGTGTTCGCGCTGTCGGGCAACATTAAAAACGTTGGCCTGATCGAAGTGCCGATGGGCATCAAGCTGCGCGACATCATTTTCGAGATCGGCGGCGGCATACCTGACGGCCACCACTTCAAGGCAGTTCAGACAGGCGGCCCCGGCGGCGGGTGTATCCCGGCGGAGCACCTCGACGTGTCGGTGGACTACGAGTCGCTGACTGCGCTGGGGTCGTTCATGGGGTCTGGCGGCATGATCGTGATGGATGAAACGTCCAGCATGATCGGCGTGGCGCGCTACTTTATGGAATTCTGCATGACGGAGTCGTGCGGCAAGTGCGTTCCCTGCCGGGTGGGAACCGCGCAGCTTTACGATCTGCTGGGCGAATTCGTGCAGGGCGACGTGACGCAGGCTGAGCTTGAGCTGCTGGAAGCGCTGTGCGACATGGTCAAGAACACCAGCCTGTGCGGCCTGGGGCAGGCTGCGCCCAACCCGGTGTTAAGCACGCTTCGCTATTTCCGCCAGGAATACCTGGACCGACTGGCTGTCAGCGGTGAGCAGGCTGCCGCGCATGTGGCCGCCGTCGGCGACTGACGATGGAGATGATGACGCATGAGTGTTAAAACGCTCAAAATTAACGATCAGGACGTGAGCGCGCGCGAAGACGAATCTGTGCTTCAGGTCGCGCGCGAGAATGACATTTTCATCCCGACGCTGTGCTATCTGGAAGGGTTAAGCGTCGTTGGGTCGTGCCGGCTGTGCCTGGTGGAGATCAAGGGGTCGTCTAAACTGCACCCCGCCTGCGCCACTCAGGTGCAGGAGGGGATGGAGGTGTACACCGACACCGAGCGCCTGCGCAATTACCGCCGCATGGTCATTGAGCTGCTGTTCACCGAGGGCAACCATATCTGCGCGGTGTGCGTGTCGAATGGGCGCTGTGACCTGCAGTATATGGCGCAGCGGCTGGGCGTTGATCACAGCCTGTTTGACTACCGCAGCCCGCAAAAGACGGTTGATGCGTCGCACTATCGTTTCGGCGTGGACCACAACCGTTGCATCCTGTGCACACGCTGTGTCCGCGTGTGCGATGAGATTGAGGGCGCGCACACCTGGGATGTGAAGGGGCACGGGATTGACTCGTATGTCATCACCGACCTCGACACGCCCTGGGGCACGTCCGAGACCTGCACAAGCTGCGGCAAGTGTGTGCAGGTTTGCCCGACGGGCGCGCTGTTCAAGAAAAGCAAGGCTGTCGGCGAGATGGAAAAAGAGCGCGAGTTCCTGCCGTATCTCAAGACGATGCGCGAGGTGAGGTGAGATGAGCAAGGTAACGATGGCGACAGTGTGGCTGGACGGGTGCTCTGGCTGCCACATGTCGTTTCTTGATATTGACGAGGCGCTGCTGGACCTGGCCGCGCGGATAGACCTGGTCTACAGCCCGCTGGTGGACAACAAGGCGTTCCCGGAGATGGTGGATGTCACGTTGATCGAGGGCGCGGTGAGCAGCGAGCACGACCTTGAAAAAATCAAGCACGTGCGCGCGCACACGCGGGTGCTGGTATCGCTGGGGGACTGTGCCGTCACCGGGAATGTGCCCGCGATGCGCAACCCGTTCAGCGTGCAGGACGTTATCCAGCGGGCGTATTTCGAGAACGCTTCCAACAACTTGCAGCAGCCGAATGAGGTAATTCCTGCCCTGCTGGCCAAGGTCCGGCCTGTGCACCACGTTGTACCGGTGGACGTGTTTGTGCCGGGCTGCCCGCCCTCAGCGCAGACGATTCTACAGGCGCTCACCGATCTGCTGGACGGCAAACAACCGGAATTGAACGCGAGGTTTGGATAGGAGCGCCCTGAGATGAGCCAGACAATTGTCATTGACCCTATTACCCGCATTGAGGGGCACGCCAAGATCACGATCCAGCTCAACGACGCCGGCGAAGTGGCCGACGCGCACATGCACGTCACGCAGTTTCGCGGCTTCGAGAAGCTGTCAGAGGGCCGGCCCTTCCGCGAGATGCCGTCGCTGATGGCGCGCATCTGCGGCATTTGCCCGGTGAGCCACCTGGTTGCTTCGGCGAAGGCGTGCGACGCCATCCTGGCCGTTCGCATCCCAGAGCCGGCGGTTAAGCTGCGCAAGGTGCTGAACATGGCGCAGATCGTGCAGTCGCACGCGCTGAGCTTTTTCTACCTGTCCTCGCCCGACCTGCTGCTGGGCATGGACGCTGACCCGGCCAAGCGCCACCTGTTCGGCGTGATGGAGGCCGAGCCAGAGCTGGCGCGCGGCGGCGTGCGCCTGCGACAGTTCGGCCAGCAGATCATCGAAAGAATGTCGGGCAAGCGCATCCACCCGGCGTGGGTGATCGCGGGCGGCGTTAATCACCCGATCACGCCCGAAACGCGCGACGCCATTCTGGCGGAAATTCCTGAGGTGAAGGCGATCGCGCTGCGCACGCTGCAATGGTTCAAGCCGGTGATGGGCGGCTTCCGCGAAGAAATCCAGACCTTCGCCAACTTCCCGACGATGTTCATGGGGCTGGTGGGGCCGGACGACACGCTTGAATTCTACGACGGCGAGCTGCGCCTGGTGGGCGCAGAGGGGCAGATCGTCAACGCCGACATTCCGGTGAGCCGCTACAACGAGTATATCGGCGAGTCCGTCGAACCCTGGTCGTACCTGAAGTCGCCCTATTACCGTCCCATCGGCTACCCGGCGGGCGTATATCGGGTTGGCCCGCTGGCGCGGCTGAACATTGTGGCGCGCTGCGGCACGCCCCTGGCGGACAAGGAACTAGCCGAATACAAGCAGATTGACGCGGCTGAGCGGATGAGTTCGTTCTACTTCCACTACGCCCGGCTGATCGAAATTCTCCACTGCATCGAGAAGATCGAACAGCTTCTCAGCGAGCCGGACAGCGTCAGCAGCCACGTGTTTGCCAGCGCCAGCGCCAACAGCAGCGAGGGCATCGGCGTCAGCGAGGCGCCGCGCGGCACGCTGCTGCACCATTACCGAATTGACAGGAACGGGCTGATCGTGTGGGCGAACCTGATTATTGCCACCGGCAACAACAACCTGGCGATGGATCGGGGCGTGCTTCAGGTGGCGCAGCACTTTGT
>CAZDVL010000049.1:0-3156 GCA_964508745.1 uncultured Anaerolineaceae bacterium
GCGACCAGGGCGTGGCGCTCATTCCTTACAGCCCGCTGGCGCGCGGCTTCCTGGCGAAGCGTTATGCGCGCGATATACGCCAGGGCGCGGACACGGCGCGCTCACTGTCAGACCAGCTTACGCCCGTGTATTACAGCGCCGACGCCGATTTCGCTGTGGCGGAGCGGGTCAGCGCGCTGGCGGAGCGCCGGGGCGTGACGATGGCGCAGGTGGCGCTGGCCTGGGTGCTGGCGCGGCCCGGCGTCGTCAGCCCGATCATCGGCGCGACGCGCCTGCATCACCTGGACGAGGCGATCGGCGCGCTTGACCTGGCGCTGCTGGAAGATGAGATCGCCTTTCTGGAGGAGCCTTACCGGCCTAAGCTGCCGCTGGAACACGTTTAACCTGTGCTCAGGCAGCGCCGCCCGCCGGCGCTGCGAAGGGGGTTTGTCGATCGTGAACGCAGTCCGTATCGCGCCATCCATCCTGGCCGCCGATTTCACCCGCCTGGGCGAGCAGATTCGCGACGCCGAGGCCGCCGGGGCCGACCTGATTCATATTGATGTCATGGACGGGCGCTTCGTGCCCAACATCACGATGGGGCCGCTGGTCGTGGAGGCGGCGCGCCGCAGCACGCCGCTGCCGCTCGACGTTCACCTGATGATCGTGGAGCCAGAGCGCCACCTGGGGGCTTTCGCCGCCGCCGGTGCCAGCCGCATTGACGTTCACTGGGAGGTTTCGCCGAACCTGCACCGCACGCTTCAGGCCATCAGGGGGCTGGGCTGTGAGGCCGGGCTGGCGATCAACCCGCACACGCCGGTCGAGCTGCTGGCGGACGTGCTGCATCTGCTGGATGCGGTGCTTGTGCTGACTGTCAACCCCGGTTTTGGCGGGCAGACATTCCTGCCCGAATCCCTGCCCCGCCTGCGCCGCCTGCGCGCGTTGCTTGAGGCCAGCGGCCGGCAGATCGAGGTGGGGGTGGACGGCGGCATCTACGCCGACACCGCGCCGCAGGCTGTGGCCGCCGGGGCGACGATGCTGGTGGCCGGCAGCATGATCTTTACAGAGCAGCACAGCGTGCAGGCCGGCGTCGCGGCGCTGCGGCGCGCGGCCGCGCAATAAAAAGGGCCGGTTTTAACCGGCCCTGGGGATGCAGCATGCAGAACGGTGAACGGCGGTTACATCTTGGCAAGCGTCTTGATGCACTTGGTGCACAGATACTTGCGCACGTACTGGCCGCCTTCGAACACGCGCACGCGCTGGATGTTCGGCTTGAACTGCCGCCGGGTCGCCCGCAGCGAGTGGCTGCGGTTGTTGCCGAACTGCGGTGCCTTGCCGCAGGACTCGCACTTCGCCATGGCCTAAGTCCTCAGTGATTTCTGGGTGCGGACGGAAACTGAAAGGCATAGTATCATAAGAGAACATCGGGGGCAAGGGCTGAAAAACGCGCTGCGCGAGCGATATGACGTGTCAGATACTGTGTGACGGGCGACGTTTCAGATGATTGCGTCAGCAAGAGATGCTGCGGTAAAGGGGTTTACAGCAGATGGCAGTTGTTCTGAATCAGCATGTGGTTGATGGACATTTGCTCAAGTGGCTTACTGCCGCCGGCGTCGCCTGGCTGGAACGCAACCATGAGCGCGTGAATCAGCTTAATGTTTTTCCGGTCCCGGACGGCGACACCGGCAAGAACATGCTCCAGACGATGCGCAGCGCCTATGCTGAAATCGCGGTGATGCAGGAACCACATGTGGGCATCGTGGGCATGGCGATCGCCCAGGGCGCTTTGCTGGGCGCGCGCGGCAACTCTGGCGTTATTCTGTCGCAGTTGTGGCATGGCTTCGCCGAGACGCTGCGCGGCTGTGAAATGTTCGACGCGCTGGTGTTTACGCACGCGGTCACGAACGCGGTTGACGCCGCCTACCGCGCCGTTACGACGCCGGTAGAAGGCACGATCCTCACCGTCGCGCGCGAGGCCGCCGCCGCCGCGGTGCGCGCTGTGGATGAGGACGGCGTGATTGACCTCACCGAGCTGCTGGAAATTATGGTGGCCGCCGGCGGAGACGCGCTGGCGCGCACGCCCGACCTGCTGCCCGTGCTGAAGAAGGCGGGCGTTGTGGACTCTGGCGGGCAGGGGCTGCTCTATATCCTGGAGGGGATGCTGCGGCTGACGCGCGGCGAAGATGTGCTGAGCCTTAACGGTGCGTCCAAACTCGAACACAGCCGGCAGCAGGCCGCGGAGCTTGAGCCGGAGGACGAGCGCGGCTACGGCTATGACGTGCAGTTCCTGATGCGCGGCGAGGGCCTGAACGTGGACGCCGTGCGGGCCGCCATTGACGCGATGGGCTGGTCCACGCTGGTGGTCGGCAGCAGCCAGCTTATCAAGGTGCATGTGCACGTGCACAACCCCGGCGAACCCCTGAGTTACGCCATTAGCCTGGGTGTGGCGCTGGAGGATGTGGTTGTCGAGAATATGCAGGCGCAGTACCAGGAGTATATGGCGGAGCGGACGGCGGGCGCGCTCGACATCACCGAGGACAGCCTGGTCAGCGACGACGAGATCGCCATCATCCCGGTGGTCAGCGGCGCGGGCATCCGCCGCCTGTTCATGCGCGACCTGCGCGCGGCGCGCGTGGTGAACGGCGGGCAGACCATGAACCCCAGCACGCAGGATTTTCTGGACGTGATCGCGTCGCTGACGAACAACCGCATCATCCTGCTGCCCAACAACAAGAACGTGGTGATGGCGGCCCAGCAGGCGGCGGCCCTGGCGCGCGGCAAAGCGGTTCGCGTTGTGCCCAGCTTCACCATCCCGCAGGGGATCAGCGCGATGGTTGCCTATTCGCACGTGACCGCCGCCGCCGACATTGACGCGCTCACCCGCTCGATGACGGACGCGCTTGAATTTGTCGTAAGCTGCGAGGTGACGATCGCCACGCGCGATGTCGAGTTTGATGGGCTGCACGTGAAGCGCGGGCAGTATATCGGGCTGTTCAACGGCAGCCTGGTCGCCGCTGACGACGATATCGGCGCGCTGGTGCGCGCGCTGCTGTCTGCCGCCGGGGCGGAGGAGCGCGAGCTGATCACGTTCTATTATGGCGACGGCCTCACGCGCAGCCGGGTTGAGGCGCTGGTTGAACAACTGAAGCTGGATTTCAGCGATCAGGATTTCGAGAT
>CAZDVL010000049.1:3256-16081 GCA_964508745.1 uncultured Anaerolineaceae bacterium
TTGAGGCGCTGGTTGAACAACTGAAGCTGGATTTCAGCGATCAGGATTTCGAGATTGTGCAGGGCGACCAGCCGCTGCACCCCTATATCATCAGCCTGGAATAGATGTCCAAAATCCAGATCGTCACCGACAGCGGAGCGCAGTTCTCCAACCCGGCTTTTCTCAGCCAGCACGCGGTAACCATCGTGCCAAACCGCATCCGTATTGGCGACACGCTCTATGTGGAGGGCGTTGACCTGAGCGCGGAGGAGGCGCTGCGGCTGCTGGCGCGCGACATCGCCGCCGCGCCGGCCGTGATCGCGCCGTCCGAGGCGGACTTCGCGGCTGTTTACGACAGCCTGGCCGCCGATGCTGACGCGATCATTTCTATCCACCCATCGCGCAGCCTGTTCAGCAGTTGGCACAGCGCCAGCCGCGCGGCCCGGCAGGCGGCCGGCCACTGTGAAGTGGTCGTGATCGACTCGCAGTCGCTGGCGGCCGGCCAGGGTATGCTGACGCAGATCGCGGCGGAGGCGGTGGCGCAGCAGGTTGACTTTGAAGAGGTTGTGCGGCTGGTGCGCGGCGCGGTCGAACGGGTTTACACCGTGCTGTACGTGGAGACGATCGGGCATTTGCTGCAAAACCGGTTGATCAGCGGCTCGCACGCTTTGCTCGGCACGCTGTTGGGCATCAAGCCGTTTCTGACCGTTGAAAATGGCTGCCTGGCGCCGACCGAGAAGGTGCGCACGCGCGCCCAGGCCGTCGAGCGGCTGGTCGAGTTTGTGACCGAGTTCACCGATATTGACGACGTGATCATTCTGCAGAACAAGCCGTACCTGACCGACCAGACGCGCGTTGTGCAGGAACGGCTGGCGCTGGAGTTTCCGGGGCGCACGTTTCCGTATGCCATCTACAATGCGTCGCTGGCCGCGCTTGTTGGCCCTGACGCGCTGGGCATATTTATTCTGGAGAAAGCCGCCAGCCTCACCGGTGGAAACGATCTTTAAGTGAGGAAAGCCGGGGGTCGCGCGGGCGCCGGTTTCTGTTAAACTGTTCAATTGTGGCGCCGGGCGGGCTGGTTCGGCTGGCGGAGTATAAACGAAAGATAGTGAGGGCAAGATGCCTTCTGCGCTGGAAACACTGGTAAAGATTCTCAAGCTGGAGCGGGAGCAGGGTTACAACAACACCGCTGTGATCGGCGGGTTAGGCGCGTTTAGCGAAAACTGGTCTGTCACCGCGCGCGAACAGGCGCGCAAACCGGAACATCACCTGCTGGTGGACGAGCTGGCGCTGCTGCTGCGGGCGTATGACGACGCTGCTGTGAGGGACGAACGTCACCAGCGCGTGCAGTACATGATGGATCGCATTATGGGCCGCGTGCCCGCGCCGCCGGCGTTCCGGCCCCGGCCAGAGGATGTCGGCGCCGCCCCTGTGGCGGGGCCGCCGCCTGAGGCCGCGCCTGCCAGCGCGCCGCCTCGCCCTGAGCCGAGGCGTCCTGAGCCAAAGCGCCCTGAGCCGAAGCGCCCTGAGCCGAAGCGCCAGCCTGCTGAACAGGTGTCGGCGCGCCCGGCGGAGGCGAAGGCGAAGGCTGACAAAAACAGAGGCCGTGAGGCTGCGCGCCCCGGCAAGAGCGACCTGCCGCCGCGCCCCCGGCTGGCACGACCGCCGCGCCGCGCGCGCCCCCCGCTTGACCCGGCCCAGGCCGCCGACACGCTGCGCGGCCTGAACGCGCCTGTGTCGGTGGTTAAGGGCGTCGGCGAGCGCATGGTCAAAACGTTCGAGAAACTGGGCGTGTATACCGTTGGCGACCTGCTGTTCTTCTTCCCGCGCCGCTACGACGACTACACGCAGCTCAAGAGCATTAACCAGCTTGAGCCAGGCGCCGCCGTCACCCTGATCGGCACGGTGCGGCAGGCAGAGGTGCAGGTGGGGCGCGGCGGGCGGCGCGACTTTATCCTGACGCTCGACGACGGTTCGGGCCTGTTGAACGTCAGATTTTTCGGCAGGTCGTTCCTGGCGCGCCAGATTGAGGCGGGCCAGCAGATCGTGGTCAGCGGCGAGGTGGCCATTTTCGGCTCGCGCCTGGGGATGACCAACCCGGAATGGGAACACCTGGACACAGAGAACCTGCACACGCTGCGCATCGTGCCGGTTTATCCGCTGACCGAGGGGCTGAAAGCGCGCGGGCTGCGCCGTCTTGTGAAAAGCGCCGTTGAATACTGGGCGGAGCGCCTGCCGGATTACATGCCGGAGGGCACGCTGGAGCGTGTCGAGCTGGGCGACCTGGGGTGGGCGATTAAGAACCTGCACTTCCCCGCCAGTTGGGATCACCTGGCGCACGCCCGCCGCCGCTTCCTGTTCGACCAACTGCTGCTGCTCCAGCTTGCTATGCTGGGCCATCGCCGCGACTGGCAGGCGCTGCCCGCCGTGCCGCTGGCGATCAGCGACGAGGCGCTTCAGTCGTTTTTGCAGGCCGCCTTCCCGTATGAGCTGACCGGCGCGCAGCGGCGCGCGGTTGAGGACATCCGCCGCGACGCTGCCCAGGCGGTGCCCATGAACCGTCTGCTTCAGGGCGATGTCGGGTCGGGCAAGACGGCCGTCGCCGCGGCTGCGCTGGCGACCGCCGTCGCCAGCGGCCAGCAGGCCGCGCTGATGGCCCCAACCAGCATCCTGGCCGAACAGCATTATCGCAATCTCAGCCAGATGCTGGCGCACGTGCCCGGCGGCCGGCGGCCGGTCGTGGCCCTGCTCACCGGCGCGCTGCCGCAGGCAGAGCGTGAGGCGGTGTACGCCGGGCTGGCCGACGGCAGCGTGGATGTCGTGATCGGCACGCACGCGCTGATCCAGTCCGGGGTTGAGTTTCAGCGGCTGGCGCTCACTGTTGTGGACGAACAGCATCGCTTTGGCGTGGAACAGCGGGCGGCGCTGCGCAGCAAAGGCACGAATCCGCACCTGCTGGTGATGACCGCCACGCCTATTCCGCGCACGCTGGCGCTGACGGTCCACGCCGACCTTGACCTCACCGTGCTTGACGAAATGCCGCCCGGCCGGATGCCGGTGGACACGCGTGTGATTGAGCCGGTGGCGCGCGAGCGCGTGTTCAGCTTTGTGCAGACACAGTTGAACGAGGGCCGGCAGGCGTTCATCGTACACCCGCTGGTAGAGCAGTCGGAGCGGGTGGACGCGCGCGCCGCCGTTCAGGCATACGAGCAGATCAGCGAGGTGTTTTTCCGCAGCCGGGTGGGGCTGCTGCACGGCCGCATGAAACCTGCTGAAAAAGAGGCGATCATGGCGGCTTTCAGCCAGGGCGAGTACAACGTGCTGGTGACGACCTCTGTCGCTGAGGTCGGCGTGGACGTGCCCAACGCCAGCGTGATCGTCATCGAGGGGGCGAACCGCTTTGGGCTGGCGCAGCTTCACCAGTTTCGCGGGCGGGTGGGGCGCGGCGCGTACCAGTCCTACTGCCTGCTGATACCTGACCGTGACGCGGACGACGCCCGCGAGCGCCTGGCGGCGATGGAGAGGATCGCCGACGGCTTTGAGCTGGCGGAGATTGACTGGCGCCAGCGCGGGCCGGGCGATCTGTTAGGCACGCGCCAGAGCGGGCACGGCGCGCTGAAGCTGGCCGAGGAGATCAGCCCGGAGCTGGTGGACACGGCGCAGCGCGAGGCGCGCACAATTTACGCCGAGGACCCCTACCTGGAGCAGCCGCAGCACCGCCTGCTGGCAGAACGAGTGCGTATGCTTGAAGATGAGCGCGGTGATGTCAGTTAGCTGGCGCGGCGCCCTGGCAGATAGCGTTATAGCAGGAGATTATCATCCATGATCCGCTCTGCGCTTTACCCGGCATCGCTGGACCCGATACACAATGGCCACATCGACATCGCGCAGCGGGCGGCCAAAATTTTCGATGAGGTCATCGTTGCTATCTACGACCTGCCCAAAAAGCGCGTGCTGTTCGCAGCTGAGGAGCGCCTGGCGCTGGCGCAGCGGGCCTTTAAGGATGAGACTAATATCCGGGTGGCGCTCTACTCCGGTTTGACTGTAAACTATGCGAGAGAGGTGGGCGCAATGGCGCTCATACGGGGGTTGCGCGTTTTTTCCGATTTTGAGCTAGAATTCAGAATGGGAATCGCCAACAAGAAACTTGCGCCGGAGATCGAAACGGTTGCGATCATGACAGATGAGCGCCATCTCCACATCAGCTCCAGCACCATTCGGGAAATTGCCGAGCTGGGCGGGGATGTTTCCAGTATGGTGCCGCCGTTTGTGGTGACCGCGCTGGCGGAGCGCTTCGCGGAACTGCACGCAAACCAGAACAGTCCGGGCTACACTATTAGCATCCGGGATTAACAGAGGGGAGCAGCGTTATTATGGATATACAGCATCTTGTAGATCGCCTGGAAGATCTGGTTGATGAAGGGCGGCACATGCCTTTCAGCAAGTACACGCTTGTTGATGAGGAGCGCGCTCTCGAAATCATTGATCAGATGCGCATTTCGATCCCGGAAGAAATCGAGAAGGCTTCGCGCGTGCTGGCCACCCGTGACCGCATCATGGCGCAGGCCAATGAGGAGGCGGCCCGCGTGGTGCAGATCGCGCGCCAGCGCAGCGAGCACCTTCTTGACCAGGAAGTGTCGGTGCAGGCAGCCCAGAACCGCGCCGCCAATATTATCGAGCAGGCGCGGCAGGAAGCCGAGGCGCTGATCGCCGAGGCTGATGGCTATGTGCTTGAAGTGCTGACACAGCTTGAGCAGGACCTGCTGAAGACCCTGACCGTAGTCCGCAACGGCATTCAGGAAGTCAAGCAAACGGCAGGCGAGGCCCAGCCGCAGGGCGCGCCCGCCCAGCCCGGCGCTGCGCCGGTGTCCGCGCCCGCTCCCATGCCCGCGCCGTCGCGTTTCGCCCCGCGCGAGACCGTGGACGTTGAGGTGTCTGCGGGGCCGGAGAGCAGCAGCCGAAAGTAGTTTTCGCCGTGCCAGACCAGCGAAAGGTGTCCATTGTGCGGGCGCCTTTTTGTTTAGCGCGGCTGATCGGTGTGGGTGAAACTCCATGCGCCTAATCTATGTGGCATTAGGCTGGGTGGCGGGCGTTGTCCTGGCGGCCAACAACGACACCGGCTCCGCGCTGGCCGCCGCGCTGTGGCTGGGGTTGGTGGGGCTGGCGCTGCTGGCGCTGTGGCTGGCGCGCGCTGACGCGGCGCTGCGCTGGGCGCTGGTCGCGCTGGTGGCGTTCACGCTGGGCGGCCTGCGGATGGCGCTGGTCCCGGTGACCAGCGATGTCGCGCGTTACAACAACATTGGTGGCCTCACGCTCGCCGGCCTGGTCACCGCCGAACCTGTTGTGCGCGGCGACCGGGTGCTGCTGCGCGTTGAGGCGGAGGCGGTCACGCGCGCCGGCCAGACCGTGCCGACGGCCGGGCTGGTGCTGGCCGAAGCGCCGCTGCGTTCGGCGGTGCGCTATGGCGACCGCGTCGCGGTGACCGGCAGCCTGGTCGCGCCGGCGGTGTTCGACACCTTTTCCTACGCCGATTACCTGGCGCGCGGCGGCGTGTTCAGCGTGATGCCGGGCGCGGCGGTCGAGGTGCTGGCCTCAGGCCTCGGCAGCCCGCTGTACGCCGGCCTGCTGGACGCGAAAGCCCGCGCGGCGCGCAGCATCGCGGCGAACCTGCCTGAGCCGCAGGCGGGCCTGCTGGCGGGCATTCTGCTCGGCGACGAAAGCGGCATCGCGCCGGAGCTGCGCGACGATTTCGCGGCGGTTGGCGCCTCGCACATCATCGCGATCAGCGGCTTTAACATGGTGATCCTCAGCGGCGTCATGCAAAGCCTGCTGCGACGGGCGCGCGTGCCGCGCGGCTGGGCCGCCGCCGCCGGCATCGTCGCCATTCTGGTCTACACGGCGCTGGTGGGGGCGCAGGCCGCCGTGCTGCGCGCCGCGCTCATGAGCGGCCTGCTGGTTGCCGCTGGCGCACTGCGGCGGCGCTCGTTTGTGCCGGCCTCGCTGGCGCTGGTGGTGCTGGCGCTGTCGCTGTTCAACCCGACCGTTTTGTGGGATGTCGGCTTTCAGCTCAGCCTGTTCGCCACGCTCGGCCTGGCGCTCTACGCCGACCCGCTGGCGGCCCGGCTCAATGCGCTGCTGGCGCGCCTGCTCCCCGGCCGGCTGGCGAACACGGCCGCCGGCTTTCTGGCAGAGCCGCTGGTGATCACGCTGGCGGTGCAGGTCATGACGCTGCCGCTGGCGGCGCTGTACTTTGGCCGCCTGTCGCTGGTGCTGCTGCTGGTCAACCTGCTGATCGTTCCGGCGCAGGCGGCGCTGCTGCTGCTGGGCGCGGCGGCGGTGCTGGTGGCGGCCGTTGTGCCTGTCGCAGGGCAGCTTCTCTACTGGTACGATCTGGTGCTGCTGGGGTGGACAACGTCGGTTGTGCGGGCGTTCGCGGCGCTGCCCTTCGCTGATGTCGCGGTGCTGCTTGACCCGCGCCTGGTGGCGCTGTACCTCGCGCTGTTAATAGGAGTGGCGCTGATGGAAGCCTCTCAACCGGAATGGGCGCTGCGGCTGGCCCGCCTGCTGCGTTCGCGGCCTGTGGCTGCCGCCAGCGCGGCGGCGGTCGTCATGACGCTGATCCTGCTGGGCGCGCTGCTGGCCGCCCGCCCGGACGGCCAACTGCACGTGTGGCTGCTGGATGTCGGCCACAGCAACGCCGTGCTGGTGCAGACCCCCGGCGGCGCGCACATGCTGATTGATGGCGGCAGATACCCGGCCCGCCTGCTCGCGGCCATTGGCGACCGGCTGCCGTTCAATGACCGGACGCTGGAGGTGCTGGTCATTACCCAGCCGGATGAGTTTGAGTACGGCGCGCTTTCGACGGTGCTGAGCCGCTACGAGGTCGGCGTGGTGCTGACCAACGGACAGCCCAACCTGAGCGAGTCTTATCAGGCGCTCCGGCAGGCGCTCAGCGCTTATCCGGTGGTGGAGGCGCGCGCCGGTTACAGGCTGGTCATTGACGACGGGACGCTGGTCGAGGTGCTGCACCCGCAAGCCCGGCCGTCGCTGGCCGATTCACTGAACGACAGCGCGCTGACGCTGCGGCTGACCTACGGCGAGGTGTCGTTTCTGCTTACGTCGGACCTGAGCCAGGAGGGGCAGACGCTGCTGCTCGACGGCGGCCAGTGGCCGCTGGCGACCGTGCTGCAGCTCCCGCGCCACGCGGGCGCAAGGTCGCTTGATCGCGCGTTTCTGGCGGCGGTGCAGCCGCAGGCGGCGGTCGTACACAGCGACCCGACGAACCGCCTGGGCGACCCTGACTTCGACACGCTGGCGCTGCTGGCGGACACGCCCGTGTTCCGCACCGCCGGGCGCGGGCCGCTGCATCTGTGGACCGACGGCCGCACGCTATGGATCCTGTGACGCCGGGCCGTCCAGCGAGCCTGTCTTACCGGTAGGCGATCTCCACCCACTGGTCGGTGGTTAAGCGCAGGCGAAATTCCAGGATGGGCCGGTCCAGGTCGTAGGTGGCGACGGCCTCAGGCGATACACTGATCACCTGCGCGCCGGGCGGCAGCGAGATCTGCAGGTCCACCGCCTCCCCCAGCGTCCCCGCCTGTTTCTGGATCAGCAGCCGGTAGCGGCTGTACTCCCCGAAGGTTTCGACCCGCAGCGGCGAGCTGTAGTCCAGTTGGAAGCGGTTGCTGGTGTTGTAAGGGATGCTGAAGCGCGTGACCAGCCGCATGTGATTCTGCCCCGGCACCTGAAGCGGTTCGATCGGGAAGTTAACCGTGTCCAGCAGCACGCTGCCCACGGGCAGGAACACCTGAAGCAGGCTGCTGTAATCCAGCGGGCCGTGATAGGCGGCGTTCACGGCCGGGTCGCTGCTGGCCACCGACGCCGGGTAATCGTAGGTCAGCGTGGCGCGGTTGACGAACGACCCATCCGGCTCGATGCGGACATCAAGCGTGGTGCGCCGGACAACCGACCGGTTCGACTTATTGCCCAGGTTGGTCTCGACGGCCATAAAATAGTCGTGGTTCAGCGCCGGAAGCTGCGCGCCGTCCCAGCCCAGGCGCCCGACCAGCCGGCTGAGGCGCGGGTCGGTGAAGTAAAGCATCAGGTGCTTTTCCTGCAGCGCGCGCAGCGTGGCGCTGAACAGCGCGCGGCCGGCCGCTGTGTCGCGGCTGAGGGTTTGCCACTGGCGGAAGATTTGCTGGTACAGCGCCGCCAGAAAACGTTTGTGCGGGCTGTTGTCCTCGCCCGACGAGCGAATATCGTAGATCACCTGGCGGAAATTGTCGGCGCTGACCGTCTGATCGTAGCCGGGCACGGTGACGCTGCCCAGCGCGCCCAGCAGGTACTCGAAGCCGACCAGGTCAAGGGCGAACACGCCGCTGACAGGCGCGCGCGGGTTGCCGCCGGCGTCGTAATACCAGCGCGCCATCTCGGCGGTTGTGGGGAAATCCGCCTCCCAGCTTCCGTCCCAGGCGGCGTAGATCGGCTGGTTGTACCGTATCCACCAGTCAGGGATGGCCATCTCTGCGGGCGGGTCGGCGGCGGGCGGGCGCGGGCTGGTGGCGGTTGTCGCGCTGTAGCTGTAATCGTCCAGCCTGCCGTTGCTCACGCGGACCAGGCCGTAGGTGCTGATGTAGCCGCCGGCGGGCCGCAGCTCGTCGCTGTTCTGGGCGAGAATCAGGTAGCGCTGCTCCTCGAACACGCCCAGCGCCGTCGTCAGCGCCTCTGGCCCGTCTATTAAAACCGCGTTGGCGTCGGCCAGCAGGCTGTGATACTGGCGCAGCGTTTCGACCTGCAGCAGGCGTTCAGGCGAAAGCGTGCCGGTGTCAATGCGGTCAAGGGCCGCGCTGGCCGCGGCCAGGTGCGCGTCGGCGTTCAGGAAGCGCGGCTGGCCGATGCGCAGCAGGTCAACTACGCGCACGCCGCTGGAAATCTGCGCGCCGCTGGTGTCTTCTTCGCCGGTGACCAGGAAAAAAAGTGTCGGCTGCGCGCCGGCGAGAATGTTGTCGGCGGCCAGCGCGATTTCCTGGGCGGCGTCCAGCAGGCCGAAATTGGCCGCCAGATCAGCGTTGGGGGCCAGGGGGCGCAGAAAGCCTGTGCGCTGGCGCGCCGTTTGCAGGGTGGCGGCAAATTCCCCGACGCTGAGGCGCAGGCGTTCAAAATCGTCCAGCGCCCACTCGGTAAACGGCTTGTCGGTCAGCGAGCGAATCACGCGGCCAACGCTGTTGGTGGACGCCTGCACCCGGTTGACGGAGTCGGTAATCACGACCAGCCCGCCGATCACCACGGTGATCAGCACAATGAAGGCGATGAACAGCGTGCGCCGGTTCACCGCCTGCCGGAACAGGCGGCGCACCCGGCGCGACACGCGCGACCGCCGCCGGTGCCGGCTTTTGCGGATCGGCTGCGGCGCGTCAGGGAGCAGGGGCGTTTCGAACTCGGTCATAGTCGGCTCAGGTCAGCGTTTCTCGCGCGCGCCCAGCATCCGCCGCCACGCCGGCTGTTTGGGCTGCTGGTCGGCGGGCGCATAGTAGTAATCGTAGTAGGTGTAGCCGTAGTATTCGTCGCGCAGGTCCACGCCGTTGAGCACGACGCCTTTGATCTCGCGGTCAATGCGGACGAACTGTTCTTTGGCGCGGTAGGCCTGGCTGCGGCGCGTGCGGCGCGAATCGACAACCAGAATGACATCGGCGCGGGCGGAGGTGGCGATCGTCATGCTGTCGGCCACCACCAGGCACGGCGGCGTGTCGATCAGCACGATGTCGATGTTGGACGATTCCAGGAAGGTGCGCACCCAGCGCTGGATCAGCATCGAACCGAGAATCTCGGTCGGGTTGGAGGGGATGAAGCCGCTGGTGATCACGCGCAGGCCGGGAACCTCGGTGTCCTGGAGGCATTCGCGAAAGCTGACGGCCGCCATCGCGTCGCTGCCGTTGGCCCCGGCGATCTGGGCCGGCGACGGCTCTGCCAGCAGCAGCGATGTCAGGCCGATGGTGTTGTCCAGCCCAAAGACTTCGTGTACCTTCGGGCGGCGCAGGTCCGCGTCGATCAGCAGCACGCGCAGCCCGGCCATCGCCAGCGCCACCGCCAGGTTGCTGGAGGTCACGGTTTTGCCCTCTGACGGGCCGGGGCTGGTGATAATGAAAACGCCTTTTTTGCCCTGGCCGGCGGCAAACAGCAGATTGGTGCGCAGTTTGCGATAGCCTTCCGCGACCGAGGTGGGCACGTCGGCCTGGCTGATGAGGCGGTTTTCGTGTGTGTCGGCGGAGGAGCCAAAGCGCGGAATGGACGCCAGCACGGGCAGCGCGAGCGTCTGGGCAACTTCCTCTGAGGTGCGCAGGTTGTCGTTGAAGTACTCCAGCAGCAGGATCACCCCGATGGCCAGCGCCGCGCCGATGACGGCGCCGAAGGCGGTGATGGCGCCGATGCTTGTGCCGCTGGGTTCGGTGGGGACGCGCGCGCGGTCAACAAGGTCAATCGAGTTGGAGCGCTGCTGCATACTGGCGATGGTGGCGGAGAACTGGGCGATGGTGGCGGTGGCCTGGTTAACCTGGTCCACGACCGTTGTGTAACGCGCCGTCAGCGCGTCTGTTTCGGCCTGGCTGCTGCTGGCTTCGATCTGTTTGCTGAGGTCGGCCAACTGCTGGCGCGCCGCCTCGACCTGGGCCGCGAGCGTCTCGATCTGGCTGTTGAGAAAGCTGATCTGGCTTTGCTGGCCGGGCGTCAGGTTGGTGGGGCTGTTGCTGATCACCTCCCTGGCGATCGTGTTGGTGATGTCAGCGGCGATGACCGGATCGCTGTAGGTCGTCACCAGGCGCAGCAGCGATGTGCCGCGCACGACGCTCACGTCAATGATTTCGGTGAGCTGCTGCGGCGTCAGCGGCAGGTCGAGCGCGGCGGCGGCGCGCTGCAGCACTTCGTAGCTTTGCACCAGTTCGACATAGGTCTGCGCCAGCTCGATGCCGGTGCGAATCTCTGCCACGTCCGGGTTGGGCGCCTGGATAAAGCTGCCGATCAGCAGCGTGGCCTCGGCCCGGTACAGCGGCGGGCGTGTGCTGGCGACGACAAAAGCGAAACCGCCGCCCAGAAAGGCGGCCAGGACGATCAGCCACAGCCACCGCCGCAGCCGGTGAAGATACTGAACCAGTTCAAGTTCCATCTACGGCAGACTCCTCGCAACGACTCCAGTCTATCATATACTTTCGGCAACCGTACCCCACAGCATCGCAACAGAAACCCGTCTTTTGAATTTGCAATTTCTAACGCAGATGTGCCATTATGGCCTTAAAATAGAGAAATAGTAACAACGGTAATTTTTACTTGTGCGCGCTGGTCAGGACCTTAAGGACAAACCATGACAGGCCTCATTTTGAAGCCAGGCAGGCATACGATCCCGATACTGCTTATCGCACTTCTTTTTGCTGGTGGTATCAGCGCGGCGCAGGATGACACCTGCCCGGCCCAGGCGGAGACAGCGTTCAGCCAGCTCGCCCTGAACTGCGCCAGCCTGGGCAGGAACAGCGCCTGCTACGGCTCAAGCGTCGTCACGGCGGTGTTTGACCCGGACGCGGACGCTGGCGAGGGGTTCACACAGCCGGCTGACCGCGCCGATCTGCTTGATTTGCAGACGCTCCAGGCCAGCGCGTTTGACCTGGACGCCCGAACCTGGGGCATCGCGACGCTGAATGTGCAGGGCAACCTGCCGCTGACGGTGCCGCCGCCTGGGCTGGTGTTTGTCATGCTGGGCGATGTGACGCTGACGAACGGCGTCAGCCCGGACGCCGCGCTGCACGAGCTGGCGCAGCCGCTGGCCGTGACCATCGGCGCGGAGCTGGAGATTTACGCCACGCCGCCCACCGGGAACAGCGCGGCGCGGTCTTTGGCGACGCTGCCGGCCGGCAGCGTGCTCCAGGTTGACGGCGTGACGCCCGGCGGCCAGTGGCTGCGCGTGGCGCAGCCCACGGGGACTATCCCGTTCGCCTGGGCCGAGGCCGAGAGCGTGTGGAAACGGCAGACCGCGCCGAAGGCGTCTGGCGCGGCTGTCCGCGACCTGCCGGTGATCGAACCCGGCGCGCGCGGCCCGATGCAGACCTTCTTCCTGCGCACCGGCATCGAGATGCCGCTGTGCGACGCTGTGCCGCCGTCGCTTCTGTATGTGCAGGTTCCCGACGGCGTGGCCGCCGACATCACGGTTAACGGCGTGAGCCTGCGCGTCGAGGGGGCGGTGATTCTGCGGCTGGTCCCTGACGGCGGCGCGCCTTCCGGCCTGGCGCTGCGCGTCTTTGTTCCCAGCGGCCTGACGATCCTCTACGCCGGCACAGACAGCGCCACCCTGCTGCCGCCGGCCTTCGCCGCCCAGGCCCCGCTTGAGTTTGACCAGAACGGCCGCCTGCTGATCTCGGACGCTTTCGCGCCCAACGTGCCGGCCAGCGGCGCCGAGCTGCTCGCGCTGCAGGCGGTCGAGGGCCTGCCGGAAAACCTGCTGAACTACCCGGCGTTCATCCCGTCT
The DNA here is from genome assembly GCA_964508745.1 of uncultured Anaerolineaceae bacterium. Lineage (GTDB taxonomy): Bacteria > Chloroflexota > Anaerolineae > Aggregatilineales > Phototrophicaceae > DAOTWC01. The sequence goes on from CAZDVL010000049.1 coordinate 15,744, forward strand.
GTGATTACCCCGTCCGGCGCGGGGCAGGCCAACCCGGTCTACGCTTTCGATGACCCCGACCAGGCGCTGCTGCAAACGCGCCTGCTGTGCGCCGAAGGGGCGCTGGCCGGCGAGGTGTGCGACATTCTGCTGGCGGCGGTGGGCGGCTGAGTCAGCCCGCCGCGTGCGGCTGCTGGAACTGGCCCGCTGCCGCGCTGTCGTGGACGACGGCGCGCAGGCGGGCCAGCGCGCCCTCCGGGCTGTCGATGCCGCTGGCCAGCAGGTCGTCCAGGCGGGCGAATAATTCCTCTGCCGGCACGGCGCTGTCGCTGAGCAGCTTGATAATGCCGGGGTGAACG
>CAZDVL010000050.1:0-15791 GCA_964508745.1 uncultured Anaerolineaceae bacterium
CGGCGTTTTGCTGCTGCTGTCTGCGGCTGATCGCTGGCGGCTTGCTTACGCGCCGCTGTCAATCAGCGCCAGCACATATTCCAGCGGCCCGAAGTTATACTGGCCCTGGGGAAGCTGGCCTTCCTGGATTTCCTGCGCTTCGTTGACCTGCCCAAAGCGAACCAGCGCGTTGATCACGTCCCGGCGCTTCTGCGACGAGATTTCGATGCCCTTCAGATACAGCGGCATCGCCAGCTTCAGGCGCTGCGCCGGCCCGGAGATGGGGCCGACGAATGTGTGGTTGTCGTCACGGTAAACGCCGCGCAGCATGATATGGTTCGCCAGGTTGATCATCCGGTTGCCGTCGTTAGGGTCGCCGCAGATGGCCTTTTCATATTCGACATAGGCTTCCTTGTAGCGGCCCAGGTCGTCGAGAAAGTCGGCGTAGAAGGCGTGCAGCGTGTCATCGCGCGGGTCAATCTCAACGGCACGCTCGAAGGCGGCTTCCGCCTCGCGGCTCATGCCCAGCTTGTGCAGGGCGCGGGCCTTGTTGCGCGCGAACAGCACATCCGGGCCGACCTGTTCCTCAAACGAATCGGCTATCGAGATCACCCAGCCATACTGGCTCTCGTAGAGGTACTCGTTGAAGATGGCGATCGCCGCCGAGGCGTACTCGCCCGGCGGGCGGCCCGACAGCTTCGGCCCGTTCGGCGTGTGCTCCACCGACAGGAAATCCTCCACCATCCTGCGGCCGCGCGCGCGCAAATTGCGGTTGGCGGAACGGTGATAGTCGTGTGCCAGCGAGAGCATCATATCGGCCCGCTCTGGGTAGAGCGCGTGGCCGACCTCCAGCGTGGCGCGCCCGTGTTCGTCCAGGCCAAGCTGGTCGCACATGCGCGAAATCGACATGAAGTCGCTGGAGTCAAGGTAAGGGCTTTTGAGGATGGTGCGCAGCTCTCTGATAAAGCCCTGTTCGCCGCCGTCCTCCAGCGCGCCGTGCAGCCGCAGCAGCGCGTTATTGCCAGTTGAGGCGCGGATGTCGTCGGCTTCGTTCAGAATCTGGTCAATGTCAATCTCGCCCGCGATGCCATCTTCCTTCATCGCCAGCGGGTCAATCAGCGCCAGCCGGGTTTCGAGCTTGGTTTTCTGGGCGCGCAGCTCGTCCAGCGTGCTCTGAAGCTGTTCAATCTGCCTGCGCAGCTCCTCGTCGCCGATGGTGCGCACGTCTATCGGCAGGCTGGGCAGGGCATCGTGTACCAGGTTATCGGAACGGTTACGGTCGCTTTCGCGCATCCTGATCGCCGCGACGATGCCTTTGATCACCTCAGGGATGTCCGCCAGGTTGGCGGAATACTCGATCGCGCGGTAGTTGCGCAGGTCAAACGGGATAGAACCGGCATAGCTCTGGTCCACCACGTGGACGGTGCCGCTTTTGCGCATCACGTGGCGAATGCCGATCTCCAGGAAAACGTTCGGGTTCCCCTCGGTGATGTCCGCGATCACGATATCGGCGTCGGCCAGGTCGCGCACAATGTCGAGCGTGATGCTGCCCGGCGCGCCGGAAATATCGCTGCGCTTGGGGGTGTAGCCGGCCTCGATAGCCGCCGGGGCCAGGATGCTCTGGTACACTCCACGATAATGATTTTTCTTCGTTTCGTCATTTCCGCCATACGGCATAATCACAAAACAAGTGGGCATATTCCCTCCCCCGTGGCCAGCTAAATTCTGTGGTAGCGTTATCATATATCAGTTTTTGCTTGCACTGAGCTTGCAATTATCTTAAGTATCTCAAGGTTGCTTTGCGCTTAACGGCGCTGTGCCCTGGCAGCTTAATCCGCGTCGCCCACGTAGATGACGCGGCCTGAGGCGGCCCGCAGCAGCCGGTCGGCCAGCGCCAGGCCCAGCCCCTGCGCCGGAAACTGGCGCGCGAGGATCACGTCCACGCCGCGCGCGTCGAGCGTCCGCAGCGCCGCGAACAACCCGCGCGCGAACTGCGCCGCGTCGGCGCGCGGGCCGGGCGTGACGATCACGGCGGGCAGGTCCGCCAGCAGCGGGCGATCCTCGTCGGCCAGCAGCAGGCCGACCCGCTGGCCGTCCGCCGCCCGCGCCCGCGCCTCAGCGCGCAGCGCCGCCGTCACGGCCGCGAACGGGCCGTCGTAGAGCAGCAGCGGTGCCTCTGGCGAGTAGTGTTTGCTTAACATGCCCGGCGAGGCCGGCGGCGCGCCGGCGGCGTCCAGCGGCAGCAGCGCCGCCGCCGCCGTGACCTCGCCCAGGGCCGCGCGCAGCGCCTCCAGCGTGACGCCGCCGGGCCGCAGCAGCGCCGGGGTCGGCGTGGTCAGGTCCAGCACCGTCGATTCCACGCCGATCGGCGTCGGCCCGGCGTCGAGCAGCAGGTCAATGCGCCCGTCGAGGTCGGCCAGCACGTGGGCGGCGCTGGTGGCGCTGGGGCGGGCGAAGCGGTTGGCGCTGGGGGCGGCCACCGGCACGCCCGCCGCCGCGATCAGCGCCCGCGCGACCGGGTGCGCCGGCACGCGCACGGCCACCGTGTCGCGCCCGGCGGAGACGTTGGCGGCAACCGCCGCCGCCCGCCGCAGCACCAGCGTCAGCGGGCCGGGCCAGAACTGCGCCGCCAGCCGCCGCGCCGCCGGCGGGACCGCCCGCGCGACCGCGTCCAGCCCGTCCGCGTCGGCCAGGTGCACGATCAGCGGGTTGTGGGCGGGCCGTCCCTTCGCGCGGAAAATCCCGGCGACCGCCTCAGCGCTGTACGCGCTGGCCCCCAGGCCGTAAACCGTCTCCGTCGGAAACGCCACCAGGCCGCCCGCGCGCAGACAGCGGGCCGCCTCAGCGATCATGGCGGGGTCCGGGGCGGCGGGGTCCAGCACGAGGGTGCGCGTCACAACGGTCACAAGGGGCCTCCACGGGTCGCTAACACAAACGTACAGCCGTGTGTACACACGTTGACAATCTGCGGCTTAAAAGAGTCTATAATAATAACAGTGAGTAACATCTGAAAAGAGCCATCTGCCGCACAGCGCCAGCTTTGAGGGAAAAATTATGTCTGACGCGACCTCTGCCAACTTTCCCGACATCCTGAGCTTCATCACCGGCGGCGACCGCTGCAATGTCGGCGTGGTGCAGCTCGCGCTGGCGGTGCGGCCGCGCGTGGTGCGCGCCGGGCGCCCGTTCGAGGCGCTGCTGCTGGTGCAGAACGCCGCCGACGTGGACGTGGACCTGGTGGTGTCGCTGCAGGTTCCCGAAACCGACGCCCGCCGCCAGAAAGGCCGCTTCATCAGCAAGAGAAGCCGCATCGTGGTCGGGCTGCGCCCGGCGGAGGTCGGCTATGTGGCGCTGCCGCTGTCGTGCCTGGCCGACACCGCCGTCAGCGACGATTACCGCCTGGGCATGGAGGTGACGGTCAAGCCGCTGAAAAAGCCCGCGCGCGTCCGCAGCGCCGGCGGCGGCGGCGCGTTCGAGGCCGACAGCCTGCGCCCGGAGGCCCGCCAGCAGCTTGAGGAGCTGCGCGCCCTGCGCTTTTCCAGCGCCAAACGCTTCGGCCTGCGCGACGTGCTGGAGGCGCCGTTCAGCGTGCTGCCCGGCAAGGTGGGCCAGCTGACCGACCTCAGCGCCGGGTGGGTCAGCCTGTGGACGCTGGCCGACATGGTGGACACGCGCGCGCTGCTGGCCCGCTACGGCGCGACCCTGGCGGAGCAGGCGCTGCCGCTGCTGGGCCGCGCGCACAGCTACGCGCCGCTGCTGGCCGCCACCAACGCGCGCTTCACGGCGGCAGGCTGCCCGCTGCACGCGCTGGAGGCGATGTACGTCACGAAAATGCTGGTGCGCGTGCTGGAGATGGCGCTGCCGCAGGACAACGTGTTTGACTACCTGGCGAACCCGGAATACAACGTGGCGCTGACGGTCAGGAAAGGCGCGCCAGCCGACGGCAGCGAGCCGGCCCTGCCCCGCTGGAGCGTAAAGATGCTGCGCACGGTGTCGCAGGACGCGCAGGCGGCCGCCCGCCCGGCGGCGGCGCTGGCGCAGTTGATGTACGCCGACCTGCTCCACGACGCCATCATCTACAGTTTCGCCGTCGTCAAAACCGCCACCGGCGAGGAAATGGGCACGGACGAGGAAATCGCGCAGTACGCCGGGCAGACCATCGCCCTGCTGGAGAGCGGCGGCGTGGACGTGCTGCGCGTGTACATGCCGCTGGTGCTGGCCGGGATCGTGCTTTACGACCGCGTGGTGCTGCCCAATGACGACCTGGGCGAACAACTGGTGCAGATGGGCGACGTGCTGGCCGCGCACGAAAGCCAGCACACCGCCAACAGCGACCTGGTCTTTACGATGGCGCGCCAGCTTATCAACCGCTCGCTTCAGAAATACGGTGTTCAGATATGACCGGCAACCTGTTTTTCCAGCCGATGTACCCCGACGTGCTGGGCGCGATCACCGGCGGCGCGCGCATCAGCATGAACGACCTTCAGTTCGCCGTCGGGCTGTTCCCGCAGCGCACCTACCTCAACCAGCCGATTGAGGTGATCGTGATTTTGCAGAACATGGTTGACCAGAACATGCAGGTGCGCGTGGCCGTCAACCTGCCGCCGGAGGACCGGCGCGGACACCCGCTGGTGGTGGATGTCCCGCGCAAGATGGTGACGCTGGGCCTGCGCCCCGGCGAGGTGGGCGCGCTGCGCCTGCCCATCGTCCCGCGCCCGCCCACCGCGCCCGGCACACAGTTCCCGGTGCGCGTGGCGGTGCGCTACCGCACCGCCCGCCCCGGCCGCCCGGTGCGCCCACCCACCGGCGGCGCGCCGCCCACCATGCTCAGCGTGTCGCCGTTCAGGCTGCAGGTGCTGCAGGAAGTCGCCTATGCGGCGCAGACCTGGAACCAGTCCAACGAGATCGTCACCGCCTTCTTCGACATCGCCTCGCGCGTGATGCCCGACGTGCACAGCGACCTGAAGCCGCGCTACGAGTCGCTGTGGACGCACGAGGCCATGAACAACGAGCTTGAGTCGGTCGAGGCGCGCGTGGAGGACGCGCAGCGCGTGGCCAACGGCCTGACGCGCACCGCCGTCTACCCGGCGCTGCTGGAGGCCGTGGACGAGCGCTTCGCCAGCCGTGACCTGCCGCTGCACCCCGGCGAGGCGATGGCGATCGCCAAGCTGATGACCTACACGCTGGACGAAGGGCTGACGCACGAGCCGGGCTTCAGCGAGGAGGACAGCCGCTGGTTCCAGACGCTGTGCCAGGTGCTGGCGCACGATGAGACGGTCGAGGACTGGGATCGCGGGGCGCTGACGGTGCGCTACCTGTTCGACGCGGTGCTGTACGACGCGGTGCTGCTGGGCTTCTCGCTGATCCAGGCGCACCTGCGCGACGACCTGGGCAGCAAGGCCGAGCGCGCCGAGTACGCCAACCGCCTGCTGATGTGGTTCGCCGGGCAGGTCCCCGCCGACTGGAACTTCGTCTACCTGCCGCTGGCGATGGGCGGCGTGGTTATCAACGAGCTGGCGACCCTCAAGACCGACAACCCCTGGCTGATGCTGTACGCGCTGCGCGAGGCGCAGCGGGGGCGCGCGCGCCTGTTCACCGGCGCGTCCGTCACCATCTTCGAGCATATGGGCCGTCTGCTGGACCACGCCGAGGACACGCTGCGGCGCTCGCGCGTGCCGCCGCCGCGGCGCTGACCGGGGAACGCCTAATCGCTGCTGGCGGCGGGCGGCTCGGCCGCCTCGCGCTGGCGCGCCTGTTCGGCGGCGAAATCGCGGATGCGCGTGATGTAGCGGCGCACGCGCTCGCCCGCCTCGCCCTCCACCGCTTTGAGCAGCCGCTGCAGCGTGTCGGTCAGGCTGTCGAGCGCGTAGGGCGACTCGATCGGCGCGGTCGTGAACACCTCGCGCAGCGCGTCCTCGGCCCCGTCAGCCTTGTTCAGCACCAGCCGCGCCGTCAGCAGGTCGGCCCAGGCCCAGTAGTTGTCGGGGTCGGCGCGCACCTCGCCAAAGGCGAGGCTCTCGACCTTGCGGTACGTCTCCAGCATGCGTCCGCGGTCGCCGCGCTCGGCGTACAGCAGCGCCAGGTTGCTGGAGGCGTAGGACGACTGCGGCACGACCTCAGCGGCCTTGCGATAGGCGCGGATGGCCTCGTCAACCTGTTCGCGACGGCGGTACAGCCCGCCCAGCGACCCCCACCAGGACTCGCCGTCCTCGTCAACCAGCTTGGGCGCGGCGTTAAGTGCGCGCAGCAGCAGGCCCTCCGCCTGGTTGAGCAGCAGGTAGCGCTGCGGGTTGTCGCGGTCCAGCTTCTCGCCCATGCGCCGGTAGACATAGCCCAGCGCCGCCAGCGCCGGGGCGAAGTCCGGCTCTTTGGCCAGCGCCAGCCTGAGGTACTGCTCGGCCTCCTGGAGCTTGCCGGACTGCGTGTAGACATAGCCCAGGCGGAAATGGATGATCGGGTTGTCGGTGTCCAGGCCGTGCGCGCGGTGATAAAAGTCGAGCGCGCCGCTGAAGTCGCGGAATTTATACTGGCGCTCGCCCAGCGGCAGGTACGACAGCGCCAGCGCGGCGCTGTCGGTGCTGTCGGTGAGTTCGGCGCGCAGCGCGTCGAAACGCTGCTGCGTCTCGGCGGACAGGGTTTGCAGGCCGGCGCGCGCCTCCTGCATCTCGCGCTCGAAACGCTCACGCGCGCGCGACAGCGCCGCGATCTGTGTGAAGCCGTAGATGCCGGCCAGCACGCCGACCGCCGCCACCACCGCGCTGAAGGCCTCGAACAGCCCCAGCAGGTTGAAGCCCATGTCAAGGCTGCGCTGGCTGTCGCTGATGGCGCGCTCGGCGGCGGCCTCGGCGCGTTCAGCGGCGGCCTCGGCGCGCGCGGCGGCGGCCTCCAGCCGGTCGTCCGGCGGCGGGGCGGCGTCCTGGGCCAGCGCGGGCGCGGCGGCCAGGCAGAGCAGGCACAGCGTGAGGACCAGCCATAAGCGGCGCATAGGGAGTCCCTTAGCTGCTCGGTATGAAAATGGTGGGCGTCGGCGCGCCCTGCCCCTGCAGCCCGCCGGGGACCGGCGTCAGCAGCAGCGGCGGCGGCTGTTCCTGGAACGAGGGGCCGGGCAGCGGCGTCTCGGCAAACGACGGGCCGGACGGCAGCGCCGGCGCCTGTGTCGGGAACGGCAGCGTGGTGTTGGTGACCGCGATGGGCGGCTGGGTGGCCGTCGGCGACGGCGTCGGCGTCGGGTTGTTGATGATGATGCGCGTGTCGCGCAGGATGAAGCCGCCGGCGGTCGAGCGCGCGTTCAGGCGCAGCGTGTACTGCTGGCCGGACGGGAACTGGGCCGTGTTGAACTGCCCCAGCGACCCCTCGGTCGGGACCTGGTTGGTGAACGGCCCGGCCACGATGAAGATGCTGCCGGGGCTGCTGGCCGGGATCAGCTCAAGCTGGTAGCCGGCCAGGTCGGTGCCGGTGGCGAAACCGACGACATTGATCGTCCCCTCGACAGACTTGCCGTCCACCGGCTGCGTGATGCGCACGTTGGGCCGGGTGGTGTTGACATCGCAGGCGGCGGCGGGCGGCGGCTGTGGGTTGGGCGGCAGGCCCAGCAGCGCGGCGGTCTGCCGGCCTTCGGGCGAGTTCAGCCAGCCGAGGGCGGCGTTGTCGTTGATGTTGACGAACGTGCGCGTCTCGACGCTGTCGTTGCAGAAGGTCGGGTCAGCGCGCAGGCCGGTCCAGGTGTCCACCGACACCTGCACCACCGGGCCTTGATCCGGCGGCGGCGCGGGCTGGCGCACGTTGAACAGCTCGGTGCGCTGCGCCGGGCAGCCAGTGAAGGTCTGTGTGCCGGTGGTGGTGCAGATCGCGCCGCTGAGGATGTCGGTCGTCTGGAAGGGCTGCGGCTGGCCGACGACCGCCAGCGCCTCGCGCATGACGCGGTTCCACACCGGGGCGGCGTGCAGCACGGCGTCGCCCTGGGTGCTGACATCGTCGGGGTGGCCCAGCCACACGCCGACCACGACGCCGCGCGTGAAGCCCAGCGCCCACAGGTCGCGGTTGCCCTCGCTGCTGCCCACCTTGACGGCCACGCGGTCGCCAAACTGCGGGATCAGCAGCGCGCTGTTGTCGCCGTAACGCGGGATGCGCGCGGTGTTGTCGCTGAGGATGCTCTGGATCAGGAAGGCGGCCTGCCCGTTGACGCCGGTCCCGGCGGGGGCCTGCGGCCTGGGCGGGGTGATCGCCTGGTCGTTGGCGTCCACAATCGAGACAATCGTGAACAGCGGCACATACGCGCCGGTGTTCGCCAGCGTGCCATAAGCGCCCATCATGTCGTACAGCATGACCTCGGTCGTGCCCAGCGCGGACATCAGGCTGACCTGCGGCGGCTCGGTGCGGAAGGTCAGGCCCATGCGGCGCGACGTGCTGACGAAGATGTCGTTGCCGATGAACTCGTAGGCCTTGACCGCCGGGATGTTGATCGTCTGGGCGAGCGCGTGGCGCAGCGCCACCGGCCCGGACGCCGCTGGCGGGCGGTTGACGGGCGTGAACGACGGGTTCTGGTAGGTGCTGGGCACGTTCCACAGCAGCGTGGCCGGCGTCATGTACTCGTCATAGTCCAGGCGGCCGTTCTGGTTGCGGTCGCCCACGTTGTCCAGCGCCGCCGTGTAGATGACCGGCGTGATGGCCTGCCCCGGCTGCTGCCAGGTCAGCGCGCCGTTGTTCTGCCCCTGGATCTCGGCGTTGTTGAAGTTCGGGCTGCCGACCATCGCCAGAATCGCACCCGTGCCCGGCTCGGTCACCATGATCGAGCCGGTGTTGATGCCGGTCAGCGGCATGGCCCTGAGCTGCTCCACCAGCGCGGCCTGCGCCGCGTCCTGGATGCGCGGGTCCAGCGTGGTTGTCACGCGCAGGCCCAGGCGGTAGAGCGCCCCGGCCCCGTAGATGGCGTCAATCTGCTGCTCGACAAAGTTGGCGAAATGCGGGTACTTCTGGTTCTGTTGTTCCCGGCGCGGCAGGTACGGCCCCACTTTGTTGACCGACGCCTGCACGATGATAGCGTCGGCGAAGTCGCCGCTGGGCCGGAAGATGTCGTTGGGGTCAACGCAGAACGGCGCGGTCGTGTGCTGGAAGTTGAGGCAGCCGACGGTCGTCAGCGCCCGCAGGTTGGCGTCGCGGGCGGTAATCGAGCGTTCCAGGTTGATCACCGGGTCGTTGCCCGCCGGGTCCTGCACCAGCCCGACGAGCATGGCGGCCTCGACCAGGTTGATGTCGAGGGCGCGGCGCACGATGTTCTCGCCCGGCGGGCTGAAGTAGAAGTTGGCCGCCGCCTCGACGCCGTAGGTCTGGTTGCCGAAGTAGACGTTGTTGAGGAACAGCTCAAGAATCTCGTTCTTGCTGTACTGCCGCGCGATCTCTGAGGCGACGACGAACTCCGTCAGGCGGTTCTGCGCCGTCGGCACGGCCTCGTCCAGCACCAGCATCCGCGCGACGCGCTGCGTGATGGTTTCCTGCGACAGGCCGCCGCCGCCCAGGAACGCGCCCACAATCGCCAGCGGGTCGAAGCCGGCGGTTTCATAGAAGTTGCGATCCAGCACGCCAACGGTGGTGTAGACCATCTCTGGCGACACCTGGCCAAGCGTAACCGGCGTGGCCGCGCCCTCCGGGCTGTCGCGCGTGGCGATCACGTCGCCGTTGCGGTCAAGGATAAAGCCGGTCTGGAAGCGCGGGGCGGCGCTGCCCAGCGCGGCGATGCGCTCGCGGTACTGGTTGGCGATGTTGTTGTAGGGCAGCACGATCACCACCACCAGGAGCAGCGCGCCCAGGATGAAGGCCGCGCCGACAACCAGCGTGGCGATCAGCAGCAGGCGGCGCTGGTTGTCGCGGCGCTGCGCCTCGGCGGCTTCTTCAAACGTGATGGCCGGCACGCCGGTGTAGGCGCCGGGCGCGGGGACAGTGGCCTCGCCCGCCCCGATCGCGTGCGCCGGCTGCGTGATGCCCGGCGTGTAGGGGCGCGTGCCCTCCAGCGTCAGCGCCTCAGAGTTGGGCACGGTGTCCATGTTGATCGCGCCCATGTTGGGCACGGTGTAGTCGGGGTCTGTCACCGGGACCTGGCGCGGCAGCGGCATGGACTCGTCGCCCAGCCGCAGCGAATCGCCGGCGGCGGTGGCGCCGGTGGCGTAGTAGGGGTCGCGCGCTGGCTCGTCGGTCAGGTAGGGCAGCGCGCCCTCGCGGCGCGCCGCGCTGGGCTGGGGCGGCGTGTCCTGCACCCATTCGTTGCGCGCCGGGTCGAAGCGGAACCAGGCGTCGGTGTCCACGCCCATCATCCACCAGTTCTGCGCGTCGTCCAGCACCAGCATCTTGCGCAGCCGGTCCTGCAGTTCCTCGCGCGAGATCGCACCGGTGTGGTACTGCTCGCGCAGGGCGCGCACCTGGCCCTCGGTTTCCAGGAACTTCTGCGCCAGCGCCTCGCGCTCGACATCAACCGGGGGCGCAGCCTCGACCGGCGTGAAGTCGCCGGCCTGGGTGTCGTCCATCAGGGCCTCAAGCTGCTCGCGGGCGAACGCGGCAGCGTCCACATCGCCCGCCGCCACCGGGATCGGCTCGGCGGCCTCCTCGTCGTCGAGGGCCGCAAGCTGCTCGCGGGCAAAATCGGCCGGGCTGGGCTGGCCCGCCCCGTCGGCTTCCTGCGCCTCGCGCTCCAAGGCCTCGCGCTCGGCGGCGCCCACCAGCGAGTCCGCGCCGGGTTCGGCGTCCTCCTCCTTGAGGATGATGCGCGCCGGCGGCGGCGGCTCGACCATGCTGACCATCGCGATGAGGTCGCCCAGGCCAGAGACAGCGTCGAGGTCGGGCGCGGCGGGCGCGGCGGCCGGGGGCTGCCCGGCGGCCAGCAGCACGTCCTCCGGCGGCAGGCCGGCGCGCGGCGCCGAAATCTCGATCGTGTCCTCCGGCGTGAACGGCGTCTGCTCCGGGTTGGGCAGGTGCCAGTCGCCCGCGCTGGCCGGGGTCGGCTCCAGGTCCGCGGGCATGGCCGGGACGCGCCAGCCGCCGGTGTCGGCGGGGGCGGCGGGCACTGGCTCTGGCGCAGCGACACGGCCCAGCGGGCGCGGCTGGCCCCAGCCGCCGGTAAACACGGTCTGCTGCTGTTCGTGGTTATCAGGTTGATGATCGGCCATGCGCCATCCGCTTCCTTCGCTGCCCCCCGCGCTGCCGGGGCCGGTGTCTGTGTCAAATTCTAACGAAAGAAGTGGATGCCGCGCAAGTCATCGCGGCGCCAGCCGCCGCGACGCCGCGTTGACGCCCGCCAGCGGCCATGCTACCCTTAAACATGGGCAGCGCGCGCGCCTGCGTGATTGGCGACCGCGCCGCCGCACATCTGACCGGTGCGCGGTTATTATCCGCCGCCATGCCTCCACCCGGCAGGCCTGCCCAGGCCGCCGGCCTGCGGCCCTTATTCGCAGCGCGGGGGCAGGCTGGCCTCAGGAGTCCCTCACCATGTCGCTCGACTTTGTGTTCCGTTTGCTGGGAATGGTGCTGTTCGCGCTGGCGGGCGCGCGCGTCGGCAAGGATGTCGCCGCCGCCTCCGGGCTGCCGACTGACCTGACGGCCTTCGTGTTCGCGCTGCTGGGGATGCTGTTCGGCCTGGTGCTGACGCCCTGGATCACGATCCGCCCGATTCGCGCCGTCAGCCGGGCGATCAACGAGAAGCCGCCGGACGTGCTGGCGCTGGCGCTGGCCGGCCTGCTGCTGGGCCTGCTGGTCGGCCTGCTGCTGGCGTTCCCGCTGTCGCTGCTGCCCGGCGCGCTGGGCCAGGTGCTGCCGCCGGCGGTTTCCATCGCCTCCGGCTACATCGGCCTGACGATCGCCGCCCTGCGCGCGCGTGAGCTGTGGGCCTTCATCGGCGACCTGTTCCGCATCGGCCCGGCGGTGAGCCGCGTCCGCCACAGCGCCACCGGCGAGCGCGAGCTGCTGCTCGACACCAGCGTGCTGATTGACGGGCGCATCGTGGACATCGCCAAGACCGGCTTCCTGGGCGGCACGCTGGTGCTGCCGCGCTTCATCCTCAACGAGCTGCACCAGGTGTCCGACTCGTCAGACCCGCTGCGGCGCAACCGCGGGCGGCGCGGGCTGGCCAAGCTCAACGAACTCCAGCGCGACCCCGCGATCGCGCTGCGAATTGTCGAGGACGACTTCGAGCACGTCAGCGAGGTGGACAGCAAGCTGGTGATGCTGGCGGTGCAGATGGAGGCCAGCATCGTCACCAACGACTACAACCTCAACCGCGTGGCCGAGGCGCAGAACGTGGAGGTGCTCAACACCAACCTGCTCGCCAACGCCGTCCGCGCCGCGTTCATCCCCGGCGAGACCTTCCCCATCCACATCATCCAGGAAGGGCGCGACCCCGACCAGGGCATCGGCTACTTAGAGGACGGCACGATGGTGGTGGTGGCCGGGGGCAAAACGTACATGGACCGCACGATCAACGTGACGGTGACGCGCCTGATCAACCGGGAAACCGGGCGCATGATCTTCGCCGAGCCGGCCTGAGGGGCGTCAGTTGGCGTCGTCGGCGCGCTGCAGGCGCGCCAGCAGCGGCGCGTGCGGGTGGCCGGCGTGCGCGGCCAGCGGGTCGGCGTGGTGGGCGATCAGCCAGACGGCGCGCGGCGGCGTGCCGGCGGCGGCGGCCAGCTCTGCGCCCCACGCCGGGTGCTGCGCGCTGATGGCGAACGGGCGCGCCCAGCGGCCCGCGTCCGGGTCAGCGGCGGCCCAGCGGGCGCTGCGGCGCGGCAGCGCGGCGCGCAGCAGCACCACCAGCGTTTTTTCCAGCACGGAGAACGAATAGCGCGCCTTGCCGGCGTCGTGCAGCAGCGCGGCCACCGCCAGGTCGTGCGGGGCCTCGCCCTGGGCCAGCGCCGCGCACAGCACATGCAGGCTGTGCTGCTGCTCGCCGCGGCGCAGGGCTGCGAACAGGGCCATCTGCGCCGGGGTCAGGTAAGCGGCGGCCAGCTCATGGTCAACCGGGCGCGCGCCGGCCAGCAGCGCCCGCAGCCCCTGGCGCACCCGCTGAACCGCGGCCACGGCGGCCTCAGAACCCGATCAGCGCGCCGTAGATGGCGCGCACCGGCTGGCCGATGAGGATGCCCAGGATGTTGAGCGACCCGCCGACAAAGCTGAGCAGGATCAGCGCGAAGAAGGCGAAGTAGGTGTACTGCTGCCAGCGCTGCCAGGTGTAGGCCAGGTCCGGCGGCAGCAGCGCCAGCACGATGTGCCAGCCGTCCAGCGGGAAGAACGGCAGAATGTTAAAGACGAACAGCAGCACGTTGAAGTAGATAATCATCTGCAGCAGCAGCAGCACAAAGTAGGGAAGCTGCTGGTTGATGGCCAGCGGCATCAGCAGGCGGAAGACCAGCCCGAACACCGCCGCCAGAATCAGGTTCGAGACCGGCCCGGCGGCCACGGCGGCCAGGTAGCCCCAGCGCGGGTTGCGCATGCGGTGGGCGGCGATGGGGGCCGAGCCGAGGATGCCGAAGCCGATCAGCGCGAACATGATCCAGCCCACCCAGTTGATGTGCACCAGCGGGTTGAGCGTGAGGCGGCCCTCGCGCGCCGGGACCGGGTCGCCCATCAGGTGCGCGACGTAGTTGTGCGCGAACTCGTGGATCGTCATGCCGAGGCCGACCGCGATCAGGATGGCGATCAGCGATTCAATCGAAGGGTTGCCGAACAGCAGCACCGACGGACTCCTGGATTAGACGCGGTTAGTTGCCGAAGTATATCACAGCGGGCGTGAGAACTGTGTACGCGCTGCCTTAAGGCCGGGTGAGGCAAAGCGGGCGGGCCTGGCGCGGCCCGCCCGCGTCGGTCGCGCTTACTCGGCGGCGGGCGCGCTGGCCAGCGGCGGCAGGATGAGGAACGTGTCCATGATCTGCGCCAGCTCTGGCTGGGCGGCGCGGCCTTCCTCAGTCGTCAGGTCTGCGCCGTCGCCCAGGAAGCGCAGGTTGGCGCTGTGCAGCGCGCCGTCCGCGCCGTTGAGCAGCACGGCCAGCCCGCTCTGCGCCTCGCCGTCCGCGCTGGTAAAGCTGTAGGCCACCGCGAAACCGTCGCCGCCCTCGCGGCTGACCGGCGTGACGTTCAGCACCGTCGCGCCGGGGCGCGCCGCCTCGGCCCAGGCGCGGGCCGCGTCGGCGTCGGCCGCGCTGGTATCGGCCTGCGCCTCGACGCGCAGCATTTCGCCGCCGGGGCCGCTGATGCTGGCGGGGCGGCCAGCGGCGGAGTCAGAAATGGTCCAGGCGCGGGGGAAACGCACGATGTGGTTGTGCACCGTGTCATGGTAGGCGCTCCAGCCGAAGGGCGTGCCGGCGAACACCTTGTTGGGCACAAGCGAGTCCGCCACGCCGGTGAGCACGAAGCGCAGCGCGTCGGTGGCGTTGTCGGGCGTGACGACGCGCACAGAGTACAGCCACTCGCCGTCCGTCCAGGCGAGCTGGCGCGCGACGTACTGCTGGTTCTGCGCCGTGAGGGCGAAGTCCATTTGCAGCTTGCCGTCCTCCGTGCGGACACGGCTGCCGGTCTCGCGCCAACTGCTGTAATTCGACCAACTGCTGCCCAGCGCGGCCTGCGTGTAGCGCGCGTCCACGTCGTCCAGCGTCATCGGTTCCTCGCGCAGCAGCGTCTCGACATCCACCTGAATGATGCTCTGCGCGCCGGGGTTGGTGAAGGTCGAGCGGGCGTTGGTGTCGGTGCTTTCCGGCTGCGAGGCGGGCCAGCCGGTGGGCTGGGCCACGCTGTACAGGCCGCTGGGGTGCAGGTACACGTTGTCAAAGGTGATGGCGGCGGTGTCAGGCGGCGGCGGGAAGGTGGGGACCGGGGCCTGGGTGGGCTGCACGCTGGTCTGGGTCGTCGCGTTGCGGCCCATCGTCGGCAGGATCACGCTGAGGGCCATCACGGCTGCCATGACGATGCCAAAGACCACAGTCAGGCGCTTCATGGTGTTTGAGGTTTGCATGGGGCGGGCGCTCCGTTCCAGAGACGGCGACAAAACGGCAGTATCATAGCGTAAAAGCCCGCCCGTGTTAAGCCTTGACCGCGCCCGCCGCGCTGTTGACGCCGCGCGGCCGGACGCGCTAATATTCACGTGTCTTAACCAGCAGCGGACCAGGGCGTATGCCAGGCGAACTGAACTTCCCTTACCGGTATCTGGACACAGACGCAGACCGTCGCAGCCTGGTCGCCGCCATCCAGCGGGCGCGGCGGCAGGTCATCGAGCTGACCGAGCGCGTCCCGCGCGACAAATGGTACGAGCCGCGCTATCACGGCTGGTCGCTGGCGGCCATGCTCGGCCACCTTCAGTTGATGGACAACCTGTCGCTGGCGCTGATTAAGATGGCGCTGGTGGGCTTTCGCCCGCCCGTGCCCGCCGTGGCGCTGAACGGCCTGAACGACGCGATGGCCGGCATCTACCGGCGGCGGCTGGTCGAGACAACGGTGAAGGGCATCCGCCAGCAGGAAAAGGCCATCGCCAGCTTCATCATGGAGCTGCCGATTGAGCGCTACACGGTGCAGGTTTACTACCCGCCGGCCAGCCGCTACCTCACCGTCGAGCAGGCTGTTCAGGCGCTGTTCCTGTTCCACTGGGAAGGCCACTACCAGACGATGGCCCAGGCGGAGGGCATCTACTACGAGCCGCCGCCGGGCCGCGACACAATGGCGTAGCCGGCGGTCGCTGTGCGCGGCCCTCACCCCGGTCCTTCGAGCTGTCAGCTCAAGACTGACGACCAGAGACTAGAGACTAGAGACTGACGACTAATATGCGCGTGATTTTACAGCGTGTGCGG
>CAZDVL010000051.1:0-15652 GCA_964508745.1 uncultured Anaerolineaceae bacterium
CTCGCGCCCTGGCGCGGTCGCCAGCGTGATCAGCGCGTGGCGGCTGTGGGCGCTGAGGTGCAGCAGCAGACGCGCCTGCAGGGGCGTGAACTCGTCGTAGCCGTCCACCAGCAGCAGGTCGAGCGCCAGCGGGACCGCGCCGGTTTCGACCGCCGACAGCGCCAGCCAGCCCTCGCCGTCACGGTCCACCAGGTTGTGTGCGATCAGGCGCGCCTGATAGTCGGCGTAGACCCGCGCCAGGTCGCGGTCTTTGGGCCGCGCCGACTGGCTGGCCGCGCGCAGGAACGTTTCCGGCTCGACGCGGTTCTGCTTGAGTTCGCGGATGAAATCCGCCGTGACGCGCACGAAGCCGGGCGTGGTGGCGATCGGGCCGAAGACGGCCAGCGCGCCCTGGTCGCGCAGGTCCGCCAGGACGGCGCGCAGCAGCGCGGCGCGGGCGGTGTCCTCCAGGCGGCGGGCGGGCTGGCCGGCCATTTTCAGCAGGCGGGGGTACAGCTCGTAGAAGGTGAAGAACTCGATGTTGAAAAAGACGCCGCCCGGCCCGGCGCGCTGCGCCAGCCGTTCGCGGAACGAGTCCTTCTGGCGCGCGCCCGAAACCAGCACCCAGATGCGGGCGAACGGCTGGGCGCGCGCGGCCAGCGCGACGCGCCGCAGCGCGGCTTCGGTCTTGCCCGCGCCCGGCGGGGCCAGCAGCACAGATGTCGTCATCGGCATCAGGCGGTGCGGTCGTAGAGCAGGTCCACCACGCGCTGAACGGTTGTCTGGTCAATGCGCTCGCGCGCGGCCAGGTAGTCGGCGGACATGGCCGGGTAAAGCTGGCGAAGCTGGGCGATGGGCAGGTGCGGCCCTTTGGGGATCAGCCGCACGGCCACTTCCGGCTGGGTGAACACGACCACGCCGTACACCGGCACCTGGCCCAGGCCGCGCTGCGCCAGGTATTCGCGCAGCGCGCGCATGTCCACCTGGCACTCGCGCGTCGGGTTGATGCCTGCCGGCGCCCAGGTGCCGCCGCGTCGTTCCTTGAGCCAGTCCGCGCCTTCGTTGACGAACGCGCCGGCGCTGCCCATGATGCGGAACACCAGCGCGCCGGGCGGCCCCACCAGCACCGCGTCAATGTAGCCCAGGTTGCGCCGGCTGACGTGGCGGATGAAACAATAGCGCGCGTCGAGCTGCTGCTGCTGGGCCAGGTGTTCGCCGGTGATGCGCGCCAGGTCGTTGTCCGGGCGAATGAGCAGCGCGTTGGCCGCGACGATCAGGCCGACGACCGCCGCCACCCCGCCGGCGAGCAGCAGCGTGACGCGGGTGAAGTTGTACAGCGCGAAGCTGGGGTTGCCCGGCACGGCCAGCGGCACGACATACAGCACCAGCCCGACGATGGCCAGGAAGATGCCCCCGCTGACGATCACGAAGGCGAGCTGCAAAAGCTGGCGTGAACGGCGCGTTAAGGCGCGCGATGGAGCGACGTTTTGCATAGGCGCCTAGTCTTTTTTATCCTGCGGGACGGGATCGGCAGGGGCGGGGGCTGGCGCGGGCGCGGGGGCGGCCGGCTGGAGCACGGCGGCGCGCCGCTGCTCGACCACGGTTTCAAGCCGCTGTTTGAACTCGTCAAACTTGGGCAGCGGCTTGTAGATCAGGTCGTCGGCGCCAGAGATTGCCATGACCTCGGTGTATTCCTCTGGCGTGAGCTTGAACGAGGTGATGAGCACAATCGCCATTTCGCCCAGTCGGGCGCTCTGGCGCAGGCGCTGGCCGACCTGATGGCCCTGAATCGCGCCGGGCAGGCGGATGTCCAGCAGGGCCAGTTCGGGCAGTTCGCCCCGGTAGCGCTCGCTGTCCACATCCTCGATCCAGGCCAGCGCCTCCTCGCCATCCACGAACGCCACGCCGTCGATGCCCCAGATCTCGAACATCGCCAGCAGCACTTCATAGATATCTGGCTCATCCTCAACAACCATCCAGGTTGACAATGCGCTCACCTCACCCGCTGCTACGACTGCCGCCTGTGTCAAACGCTATAATAATAGTTTTCCCACCGGGAATAAGCAAACTGACCCAACTTCCCCGTTGATCGCAATTGTATACTATTTACAGGAAACGTTGGACAAACGCATACCGAAAGGCAAAAAGCCGGTGGCTGTGTGGTTAGTTGCCGAGGATGAGCTGGACATTCGCAACCTGGTACAGGTGCTCTTTACGTCCTGGGGCTACCAGCCGCTGGCGTTCGAGAGCGGCCAGAAAGCCTGGACCTGGCTGGACAAGGTGGACACCGGCGGCTATGGCGGGCCGCTGCCAGAGCTGGCCCTGCTGGACATTCGCATGCCCGGCAAGCGCGGCGACGAGGTCGCCCGGCGGATGCGGTCCACGCCGGCGCTGGCGCACATGCCGGTCGTGCTGATGACGGCCTACGCGCTCAACGAGGACCAGGAAGCGGAGATGCTGGCGCAGGGGGCCGACCTCATTATCCACAAGCCGCTGCCAGAGTTTGACCGCCTCCATGCGGTTTTGCGCGATGTGGTGTACAGTAGACGCAAGTAGAGCTTGAAGGAAGCGGCCCGCGCTATGTCGTCTACCACGCCCCCTCCACCGTCCGACGCCGCCCAGGTCAGCGGCGTGCTCAACCGGGTCAACCACCTGGGCGCGGCCACCGAGCAGTTGTTCAGCCGGCTGTACCACACGCTGAACCGGCGCACGCGCCTGCGCGAGGAGATCGAGCGCGCGCAGCAGCTTCAGCGGCGCAACCGCCAGCTTGTCCAGGCGGTGCGCAAGCGCGACACCGAGATCGAGCGCCTGGGCGCGATTTTGGGCAGCATTGACGAAGGCATCATCATGCAGGACACCGAGGGGCGCGTTGTGCTGGTGAACGCCGCCGCGCGCCGCCTGCTGGGCAGCCAGAAAGCCTTCTGGGAAAGCGAGCTGGGCGGCCTGTTCGAGGCGTACCGCGACATCACCACGCTCGATTCCGAGCTGGCCCCGGTGGGCGAGCCGACGCGCGTGCAGCTCAACAACCGCGTGATCGGCGCGCAGTTGGCCGCGGTCGCCGACCCGGACGGCAGGCGGCTGGGGACGATGATCGTGCTGCGCGATGTCACCCGCGCCACGCTGTCCGACCGCCTCAAAGAGCAGTTCATCACGGCGATTTCGCACGAGCTGCGCACGCCGATGGCGGCCATCAAGGGCATGAGCGAGGTGGTGGCCAACCAGCCGGAGGGCCGGCCGGTCAACCGCCGCTTTCTGGAGACCATCAGCCGCAACGTGGACATCCTGGACCGGATGATCGTCGAGCTGCTCGACATCTCCGAAATGAGCGCCGACGCCTTCAGCGTGCACCAGCACCGGCTGAACGTCAACGAACTGCTCGCGCATGTCACGCAGGGGCTGGAGGCGGAGGTGCGCCGGGCGCGGCTTGAAATCACGCTGATGGTGCGCGACGCGGGCGCGCTTTACGTGACCGGCGACGACCAGCGGCTGCGCTGGGCGCTGGGCCACCTGCTGCAGAACAGCATCCGTTACACCGAGCCGGACGGGCACATCCTGGTCACGGCGCGGCTGGAGAGCGCGGCGCGCGTGGCGATCCAGGTCGTGGACACCGGCGTGGGCATTTCGGAGAAGGACCTGCCCCACATTTTCGAGCGCTTCTACCGCGGCGAGCCGCGCACCAGCAAGGGCAAGCTGCTGGACCCGCGCGGCCTGGGGCAGGGGCTGTTTATCGCGCGCAAGGTGGCTGAGGCGCACGAAGGCTACCTCAGCGTGCGCAGCGCGCCCGGCCAGGGCAGCATCTTCACGCTGACGCTGCCGGCGGCGGTTGTCAAATCTCACTCGTAATAGATTTTCGCAGAGGGTTATATGGATTTGGATCATATACTTACCGTGGTCTTGTTATTTGCAGGTGGTGCTGCGATTATTGGGACGATTTGGGGCATGTTTGCAGGTATCAGAAGTGCTAACCGCCGCAAAAGAGAAGAAAAAGAGCGCCGCAGAAAGGAGTATGAAGAATTTAGATAAGAGCAGGCGCGGCAGAACGCTGAGTATAAAGAAGCTCTTCAAAAACATAAAGAGCAAAGAAGAGTACAGGAACGAGCGCGAAGAGAAGCTATCTTACGACACAAAGACGAGTGGGGAGAAGAACGGTGTAATACGCTGATTACACGTTCTATTCAACTTGAAATGTCTACGGAAATGGTTCTCCTTGCCTGGGGAAAGCCAAACGATATTGACCAACAAGAAGTTACTACAAAATCATCGAAGGAAAGATGGGTATATGGAACACCGCGCAAGGATGCGAAATATGTTTGGTTCAAAGATGATCGGGTTATAAAGATTAAAGACTAAGGAACTTTCTTTAAAAAGCCACATTATCAGTCGAACGACCTGATTTTATAAGTCTCCGCCGATTTCGGTAAAGTTTTAACTATATGTGACCATGTGGATATTCAAATTCTACATGGTCACATATATTAATTTATGAAATGATTTATGGTTTAGACATTAAATTAATTATCTCTACTACAGCTAAAATACTTTGAGGAACTTCAAGAGCTAATTGCACCAAAAACCATAAAATCGTGAGTCTAGAAGGCGGAAGTCTATAGCCATTTCTCATAACAGATAACTCCTATGTATTGTCAATGATAATATACTACCGCCCGCCGGATGCTGTGTCAAATGTATTATTTAGCTAATTACTGAAATGGGGGAGTGCATTTTGCTCAGAGGGATTGCGAAGTCCTGATTCGTGCCATATTTCCTCACCCCGGCGCTGTGCGCCACCCCTCTCCTGTGCAACGGGAGAAGGGTGGAGGTGAGGCCAAGATAGTGCTGACTTTGTTTGATAAAGCCCCTTAACTTGCGCCCCTGTGCTGCGACTCGTTACAATCCCGAAAATTAGTTTAGCAGGTCAGGAGTTGATCGTTCGTGAGCGCGATTGGAGCTTTTACGTTTGTGCTGCACAGCCACCTGCCGTATGCGCGGCTGGCCGGGCGCTGGCCGCACGGTGAGGAATGGATTCACGAGGCCGCTTCCGAGACCTATATTCCGCTGCTGCAAACCCTGTACGACCTGGCGGAGGAGGGCGTCCGCTACCGCCTGACGCTGGGCATCACCCCCATCCTGGCGGAACAACTCGTTGACCCCGACGTGCTGGACCACTTCGACCAGTATCTTGACGACAAGATCGCGGCGGCCAAGCGCGACATCGTGTATTTCTCTGAAGCGGTGGAGGTGGAAGTTAAAGAGGAAACCGCCGCCGGCGAGACGCTGACGCACGTTGAATCCACCGCCGACCCGCACCTGCGCCACCTGGCCGAGTGGTATCGTGACTGGTACGAGGACATCAAGCGGGCGTTTAACCAGCGCTTCGGGCGCGACATCATCGGCGCTTTTCGCCAGCTTCAGCGCGACGGCTATATCGAGATCACGACCAGCGCCGCCACGCACGGCTATCTGCCGCTGCTGGCGCGCGACAGCAGCGTGAGCGCGCAGATCAGAACGGGCGTCAACAGCTACCGCCGCCTGTTCGGCCAGCAGCCGACCGGCATCTGGCTGCCGGAGTGCGCTTACCGCCCCGCCTATATCGCCGAGGGCGGCCGGCTGCGCCCCGGCATCGAGCGCTACCTGGCGCAGAACGGCCTGAAGGTATTTTTCACCGAGACGCACACCATCACCGGGGGGCAGCCGGTGGGCGTGGCCGCCGGCGACGTGATCGGCCCTTACGGGGCGATCAGGCGGCGCTATGTCATCCCCGCCGCGCTGACGGTCCCGGAGCGCCCGGCGACGACCTACAGCGCCTACTACGTGGCCGACAGCGCCGCCGGCCCGCAGGCGGAGCAGCACTCTGGCGTGGCCGTGATCGGGCGCAACAACCGCAGCGGGATGCAGGTGTGGAGCGGCGAGTGGGGCTACCCCGGCGACATGGACTACCGCGAGTTCCACAAGAAGGCGGGGACCAGCGGCCTCCAGTACTGGCGCGTGACCGGCCCGAAGGTCGAGCTGGGCGACAAGGATTACTATCACCCGGACTGGGCGGCCTACAAGGTAGACCAGCACGCCGAGCATTTCGCGCACCTCATCGGCGATCTGCTGCGCGAGCATCACCAGCACACGGGCGGCTACGGGCTGGTGTCGTCGAACTACGACACAGAGCTGTTCGGCCACTGGTGGTTCGAGGGCGTGACCTGGCTGGGCAAGGTGCTGCGCCACCTGGCGGCGAACGAGTCGGTCGAGCTGACGACGGCCAGCCAGTTTGTCGCCGAGCGCCCGCCCACCGAGGTGTTGAGCCTGCCCGAAGGGTCGTGGGGCGCGGGCGGCACGCATTTCACGTGGGACAACAGCGAAACGCACTGGATGTGGGAGCCGATCCACGAGGCCGAGGCGCGCATGGAGGCGCTGGTTGCCGCCTTCCCGGACGCCGACGGCGGCGCGCGGGCGGTGCTCAGCCAGGCGGCGCGCGAGGCGCTGCTGCTGCAAAGCTCGGACTGGCCGTTTCTGGTCACGACCGGGCAGGCGCGCGAGTACGCCATCCAGCGTTTCAGCCAGCACCTCGAACGCTTCGAGCGGCTGGCGGCCTCGCTGGAGGCGGGCCGGCCGGACGTGGCGCTGGCCGAGGAATACTGGGAGCTGGACAAAATCTTCGCGGATATTGATTACCATTGGTTCGGGCCGCAGAAATGATAAGGTGAGCCGCTTATGAAGGTCCTGTTTGTCAGCGCCGAAGCTGCACCTTTCGCAAAGACCGGTGGGCTGGCCGACGTGGTAGGGTCGCTGCCGGCGGCGCTGCGGGCGCAGGACGTTGACGCCCGCGTGCTGATGCCGCTCTACGGTTTTATGGATTACAAAAAATTTGATCTGCAGCCGCTGTTTTCGTTCTGGCTGCCGCGCCGCACCGACAGCGTTGAGGTGCACATCCACACGACGCTGTACGACGGCGTGCCGATCTATTTTTTGCAGGGCTGGCCTTATTTCGGCCTGGAGGCGGGCGTCTATGACGGCTGGTCGCTCGACGTGCCGCGCTTCATCTTCTTCTGCCAGGCGGCGCTGGGCACAGCCTGGGAGCTGCGCGAGCGCCTCGGCTGGTTCCCGGATGTCTTTCACGCCAACGACTGGCACACGGGCCTGCTGCCGTTTCTGCTGGCGCAGAACCGGGCCGACCCGGTCTGGGGGCGGGCGCGCTCGGTCATCACGCTGCACAACATGGCCTACCAGGGGAACAACGCCGGCGGCTGGCTGTGGGAGCAGGGCATCGCGGGGCGCGGCCAGCCGGACCTTGTTTACCAGGACCTGACCGACAACCTGCTGGCCATCGGCATCGCCTACGCCGACATGGTCACGACGGTCAGCCCGCGCTACGCCGTCGAGATTCAGTACCCATATATGGGCTACGGCCTGGACGGCCTGATCCGCACCCGCGCCGACCGCCTGCGCGGCATCCTCAACGGGCTGGACATCAAGCGCTGGGACCCGGCCACCGACCCGCACATCGCCGCGCACTTTGACGCGGACTCGTTTCTCGCACAGCGCCCGCCCAACAAGCGCCAGCTTCAGCAGGATGTCGGCCTGGAGGTGCGCGACGACGTGCCGCTGCTGGGGCTGGTCAGCCGGCTGGACGACCAGAAGGGCATCCGCCTGCTGATACCGGCGCTGCGCCGGCTGCTGGTGAACACCGACGTGCAGTTTGTCGGCCTGGGGACGGGCAGTGACGACCTGAACTATGAGATGTGGCGGCTGGGCCAGGATTTCCACTGGCGCGCGCGGACGTTCGTTGAGCTTAACCTGCACCTGGCGCAGCGCATTTACGCCGGCTGCGACATCTTCCTCATGCCCAGCCACTATGAGCCGTGCGGCATCGGCCAGATGATCGCCATGCGCTACGGCGCGCTGCCGCTGGTGCGCGAGACCGGCGGCCTGGCGGACACCGTCGTGAATTACGACAACGGTCCGGCGGACAAGGGCACCGGCTTTGTCTTTAACTGGACGGAAACCAACGCGCTGCTGAACACGATTCGCTGGAGCCTGGACACATATCACCAGCGCCGCGATGCGTGGCAGCGGATGCAGGAACGCGGGATGCGCGCGGATTTTAGCTGGGACCAGAGCGCCTGGCAGTATGTGGACATTTATCAGGCTTTACGACAGGGAGCGAACGACAGTGAAAATTAAAGCTGTGATCCTGGCAGGCGGCGCGGGCACGCGCCTTGAAATTCTTACCGCCAAGCGCGCCAAACCGGCGGTCCCTTTCGCCGGCAAGTACCGCATCATTGACTTCACGCTGAGCAACTGCGTCAACTCGAACATCTTCGACGTGCTGGTGCTGACGCAGTACCGGCCGCACAGCCTCAACGAGCACATCGGCCGGGGCCGCCCCTGGGACCTGGACCGCTCCTTCACCGGCGGCGTGCAGATTTTGCAGCCCTACAAGGGCCGCTACGACACCGACTGGTACGCCGGCACGGCCGACGCCGTTGTGCAGAACCTCAACTTTGTGCGCCACGGCCGCCCGGACTACGTGCTGATTCTCTCCGGCGACCACATCTACCAGATGGATTACGACGTGATGCTCCAGTTCCACCGCGAGAAAAAGGCGGACGCCACCATCTGCACGATCCGCGTGCCGCTGGACGAGGGCTACCGCTATGGCATCCTGGACGTGGACGAGCATTACCGCGTGCGCGAGTTCGTCGAGAAGCCGGAAAACCCGCCCAGCAACCTGGCGAGCATGGGCGTGTACATCTTTAATTACACGGCGCTGCAGGCCATGCTGGAGGCGGACTCCAAGCGCAAGGCGTCAACGCACGACTTCGGCAAGGACATTCTGCCGCGCATGATTGTCGAGGGCATGAACGTCTTTGCCTACCCTTACGGCGGCTACTGGATTGACGTGGGGACGATTGACGCCTACTGGGAAGCGCACATGGACCTGCTCAAACAGCCGCCGTCGCTGAACCTCAACGACCGCACCTGGGTCATTCACACCCGCAGCGAGGAGCGCCCGCCGGTCATGATTCACACCGGCGCCACCGTGCGCGACAGCCTCATCACCGACGGCTCGATTATCGCCGAGGGCGCGGTGGTCGAATATTCGGTGCTGTCGCCGGGCGTGTACGTGGGGCCGAACGCCGTCGTGCGCGAGTCCGTGCTGCTGACGGACACGTATGTCGAGGCGGGCGCGGTGGTGGAACGCTGCGTGGTCGATAAGATCGCCGTGATCGGGCACGGGGCGCATGTGGGCGCGATATCGGATGTGGGCGACCTGGGGATCACGTGTGTCGGCAAGAACACACACGTTCCGGCGGGGTATGTCGTGGGACAAAACTGTGTGCTGGGCACCGACCTGCGCCTGGAGAACTTCGCCCAGTTCGCCGACCGTTATGTGCCCTCCGGCACGAAGCTGCACCAGCTTAAAGCCAGCCAGCGGGGATGATGTCTCACAAGGAGGCCATCACGTGACGAAAATCGAGAGAAGCGCTCTGTGTGTCTACGGGCATTTCAGCCAGCCGCCGCGCGGCAATCCGCTGACGCAGGTGATCGGCGTGGAGGAGAGTGCCGCGCCCAACCGCAACTGGAACGAGCGCGTGCTGGAGGCCTGCTACCGGCCCAACGCGCAGGCCGGCAATTTCCAGCACCTCAGCTTCAGCTTCGGCCAGGCGCTGATGAGCTGGCTGAAGCGCCGCGCGCCTGACGTGTACAGCGCTGTGGTCGAGGCCGACCGGCAGGCGGTGGCCGAGCGCGGCGTGGGCCTTGCGCTGGCGACAGCCTACAACCACATTATTCTGCCGCTGGCCCGCAAGCGCGACCAGCACACGCAGATTGAATGGGGGATCGCGGCGTTCGAGGAGCATTACGGGCGCAGGCCGCTGGGCTTCTGGCTGCCAGAGATGGCGGTGGACCGCGAAACGCTGATCGCGCTGGCGGAGGCCGGCATCAGGTACACTGTGCTGGCGCAGCAGCAGGTGCGCAACCTGTCGCCGCACGCCGACGCCGGCCCCTACCGGGTTGACCTGCGCAAGGGCCTGCGCATGGACGTGTTCGTGCGCCACGACCGCCTCTCCACCGACCTGTCGTTTAACATCCACAACCTGGGCGGGGCGGGCCGCTGGAGCCACACCGAGCTGGTTCCGGTGCGCAAGGACGTGAAGACGCTGCTGCTGGCGACGACCGGCGAGACGTTCGGCCACCACTTCGCGGGCGAGGAACGCTTCCTGTACTGGCTGGTCAACCACGAGGCCGCCTCCGTCGGCTATGAGATTGTTTCGCTGGACAGCCTGCACGCCCAGCGGAAAACCGTCGGCACGATCAAGATCGAGGACCCCAGCAGTTGGAGCGACGAGCGCGGATTGGCAAGCTGGGCGACGGGGCAGGTGACCGCGCGGGGCGACACGACGTGGCGCGGGGCGCTGCGGCGGGCGCTCGACAACGTGGCCAGCGAGCTTGACCGCGCCTATGAGGACCAGGCGCGCCGCTGTGGGCTGGACCCCTGGGCGCTGCGCAGCGCGTTCGCGCCGGTGCTGCTGGGGGCTGTCTCTGCTGAGGCGTTTCTGGAGGAACGCGCGCCGGGCCTCGCCAGTGCCGACGCCGCCGCCCTCCGCGACCTGTTAAGCGCGCAGGAGCTGGCGCAGCGCATGTACAGCAGCTACGGCTTCACCGCCGAGCGGCTGGACAGCCCGCAGCCGCGCTACGCGATCGCCTGCGCCGCAGCCGCGCTGGCGATCGCCCAGAAGGTGACCGGGCACGACATGAACGACCGGCTGATTTCTGACTTTCCGGTTATCGCGTCCGCTGACAGCGCGGTAACGGGGATGGACATTCTGCGCAGCGTGGTGGCGGAGTTCGACCTGGAGCTGAACCTGACGTAGCAGCGACAACGCCCCGGCTGAACCAGCCGGGGCGTCTGTTATTCCTGATCGCCGGATAGGGCCAGGGCGCGGCGCGGCGGCTGCGTCAGGTGATCACCACCGAGTTGTCGCCGCTGAAGGGGTTGGGGACGTATTTGTCCGCCTCCCAGTCGTTGTGCCATTCGGTCTGGTCTATCAGGTAACGGAACTGGAATTCACGGCCGGCTTCGAGTTCGAGGGTAACGGAGAAGCGCCCGTCCTTGAGCTGGCTCATGGGGGTTATTTTCTCGTCCCAGTCATTAAAATCGCCGACCAGGTGCACAGTCTCTGCTTTCACGGCAGCCGATAGGTAAAAGGTGACCTTACAGACTGGCCGACTTTTCAGATACTGCTTCTTCAGCATACAGTTTCGACTCCTCATCATGGAACGCTAACGTCTATTGTAGCACACGCCAGGGGCGAAAACAGCCGACGTTTGTGCTCAGCAGGGCGTCATCCGCAGCCGCAGGCCGCTGAACGCGCCGGGCATGTCCCTGGCGACGCGGAAGGCGACCCGGTTCAGGCCCAGCGTCACCAGCAGCGTGATCTCCAGCTCGAACGACGGATCGTCCGGGCCGGGGGCGGCATACACCCCGACGGGCCTGTCGTTGATGTGGATCGCCGCCCCGGCGGGCGCGCTGCCGATGAGCAGCAGGTAGCTGACGCAGAAATCAACCTGGCGCAGCGTGAAGGGCCGTTCGAGCCAGGCGTCCTGGCCGCCCGCGCGCCGCCCGTCGAAGACCCACGCCGCCAGCGACGCGACCGGCTCGGCGTGCGCCGGCCCGCGCGTGCAAAGCTCCGGCTCGAAGTAGTCGCAGGTCCAGCCGGAATCGAGCGAGAGCGACAGCAGGTGCGCGCTCATGCCCGGCCCGGCGCGCGCATGGCGCGTTGTGGGGTAACTGCTGGTGTGGCGCTGATGATGAGTCCCTCCGCGGCTGTGCGCTGGTCTATTGGCTGACGACTATACCAGAGCTTAAAAAAACTGGCGATGCTTGCCACCAGCGCCCCCCACGCGCTATACTGTCGGCGTATTTTCACTGCGGCACACTGTCACAGCACCAGAGAGAGGCGCATCCTTCATTATGGCACGGAAGCTGTTCCCCCTGTTGATTGTCGCCCTGGTGGCGACTGCCTGCGGCACGGTCGCCACGCCGGAGTGGGCCGCCGAAGTGCAGGAAACGCGCGTGGCCCAGGCTGCTACTGCTGAGCACCTCACGGCGATCGCGCCTACGGCCACGCCGACCAGCGTGCCCACCGAGACACCGCCGCCGCCGCCCACCAGCACGCCGACCGACGTGCCCGCCGCCACGCCGACGGTGACGCCTGTCCCGCCCACGTCCACGCCCACCCCGCTGGCGACACAGCCGCCGGCCGCCGGCGGCAGCGACAGCGGCGGCGGTGAGGCGTTTCCTGAGGGCGACGCCGCCAACGGCCAGACGCTGTTCAACACGCTTAAGCCGGAGGCTGGCTTTGCCTGCGCCACCTGCCACCGGGTTGATTCAACCGACCGGCTGATCGGGCCGGGACTGCTGGGCGTCAGCGAACACGTGCACGCGACCTTCCCTGGGCGCGCGCCAGCAGACTATCTGCACGAGTCAATTGTTGACCCGAACGCCTACCTGGTGGAGGGCAACCCGCCGTTCCCCCCCAACCTGATGCCGCAGATTTACGCCCAGCTTTTCAGCGAGCAGGAAATCTGGGACCTGGTGGCGTATCTGCTGACGCTGTAGGCGGGCCGGTTGGCGGCCAACTGACCAATAAAGCGCGCGGCCCCGGCAGATTGATCGCCGGGGCCGTGTGTTTGCGCGGGCTGCCTGTTTGATTTGGGCTGGCGGCCGGCTGCTGCGTTAATCGAACTGCTCGTCGGCGCGGGCGGCGTAGATGCGCACCGTCTCGCCGTCCGGGTCTGCTGTGTGCAGGGTGGGCAGCTCCAGGCTGACCGGCGCCGTCAGCGGCAGCGTGAAATCCACCGCTGTGCCCACGTGCGGCCTGCTTTGGACGCCGATCTGCCCGCCGTGCGCCTCGATGATCTGGCGCGCAGTGCTCAGGCCCTGGCCAGTCCCCGGCACGCGCAGGGGCCGCCCGGACTGCGCCACCGGGCTGCCCCGGTAAAAGCGCACGAACACGTGCGGCAGCTCCTCCGGCGCGATGCCCACGCCGTTATCGCGGATGCGCAGGTGCGCTTTGCCGTCCGGCGTCTCGCCCCTGATTTCGATGATGAAGTCGCCGCCGGGCGGCGTGTACTTGATGGCGTTGTCCACCAGGTTGCCGATCGCCCAGCGCAGGCGGTGCTCGTTGCCCAGCACATGCATGCCGCCGTGCCCGATAACCACGTGCAGCGTGAGGTTGTTGGCCTGGGCCACCTGCCGCCACTCGTTGGCGACGCTCCACACCAGCGTGTCCAGGTTAATCGGGCGCTGGCCGCGCTCGGCGAGCTGCTGCAGGCTGAGCGCGTTCAGCTCGCGCAGCTCCAGGACCAGTTTTTGCAGGTCAGCGGCGTGGCGGCGCAGCTCACGGTTGAAGGCTGTTTCCTGCGCCGGGCGCGCCCGGTTGGCCAGCTCGAGCAGCGGCTCCTGCACGTCGCGCTCGGCCTGTTCCAGCAGCAGCTCGCGCAGTTGGTCGCGGCGGATGTCGTCGGTGATGTCGTTCAGGGCGATGACCGTGCCGACGCGCCGGTCGCCGGCGGAGATAATCGCCGCAGCCTGGGCGCGCAGCACGCGCCCGTCGAGCGCGATCTGGTGCGGTGTGCCCAGGGCGTACAGGCCGGGGGCCAGCGCCGGGCCGAGCGCGTCGGCGGCGAAGGCGGTCAGGGCCTGGGCGTCGTCGTCGCGCACGCGGTGCGCCCCCAGCATGGTGCGGGCGCGCTCGTTCATCAGGATCACGCTGCCGTCGCGGTCCTGCACGATGACGCCTTCGGGCAGCGCTTCCAGCACCGCCGTGAGGTGCGTCACGCGCCGCCGCTGCCGGCGCAGGTCGTCGCGCAGCAGGTCATGGCGCTCCTGCACGCGGTCGGCATAGCTGTCCAGCGCCTGGCCGGCCGCGCCGATTTCGTCGCTGGCCTGCATGCCGGTGCGCGCCATCATTTCGCCCGCCGCCAGCGACCGCGCCGTCTGCGCGACGACGGCGGCGCGCGCCGCCGCCTGGCTCGCCAGCACAAAGACGACGATCACGACCGCCGCCGCCAGCGCCGCCAGCAGCACGCCCGCGATCTGCCGCTGAACATCCGTCGCGGCGGCTGTCCCGCCGACGCTCAGCAGCCCGGACAGGACGTAAGCGCAGACCATGCTGCCCACCAGCAGCACGCCAAACACCGGCATCAGGATGCGCCAGCGCAGCGATACATAACGCGCTTCAACTGGGTTCATCAGGTTTCCAGAAGGTTATGAACGAACATTTACATCATTATATACAAATTATGCCGCGCGCGCTTTAGTATTTTCGACCCAGCGCGCCTTGCGCGGGCGCTGACCCGGCGTGATAGCCTATTTTTAGGCGGCGGGCGTATGGTGATGGTCACAGTCTGTTCGCCGAGAGAGAGTGTCAACCGTTGATGAACACAGGACGCGCCGACATCCACATGCACACCACCGCCAGCGATGGCTTTTTTACGGTGCAGCAGGTGCTGGCGCACATCGAGCAGTTGGGCACGCTCGATGTGATCGCCATCACCGACCACGACACGCTCGATGCCAGCCTGTGGGCCTACGCCAACCGCGAGCGCTACCCCTTTGACATCGTTCCCGGCGTGGAGGTCAGCAGCGCCGACGGCCATGTGCTGGCGCTGTGGGTGACGCGGCCCATCCCCGCCGGCCTGTCGCTGGCAGAGACCGCCGCCGCCATCCACGAGCAGGGCGGCCTGGCCATCCTGGCCCACCCGTTCGAGCTGGTGGTCTGCACAGAGGCGGCCCTACGCCACCTGCGCCGCCCGCAGCAGGTGCGCCAGGCGGGCATTGACGCCGTCGAGATTCACAACGCCGGCGCGCTTACGCCGGGCAACAACCTGCTGGCGCGGCGGCTGGCGCGCCAGCTCGCCATGCCGGTGGTGGGCAACAGCGACGCCCACTCGCTGCGGGCCGTCGGGCGCGGCGTGACGCTGTTCGAGGGGCGCACCGCCGCCGACTTCCGCCGGGCGGTCGTCAGCCGCGCAACCGCCGTCGAGGGCGGGGGCTGGCCGCTGCGCGACTACTGGCGGCTGGTCCCGAACATGGTCGAACGCCGCTTCGGCGGCTTCACGCGCACCGCCGGCCGGGCCAGCGGCGCGCTGCGCCCGTGACGTTGGGCCGTTCCCCGCACGCCCAAACCTGAACACCGACAGCGCCCCGGCCCCTGGGCGCTGTTCGCGCGCCTCCTGCGCCCGCCGCCGGTGTTACTATAGGCGAAGCCTGGCGCGCCCGGCGGCGGGTAGCCTGCCCGCCGTTTCGCTGCTAAAATTACAATTGCGGTAACGGGCAGGAGCGGTGCTGCTGGCGGGGGAGACCAGCGCCGAAGGGGAAACATGGCCGATAACCGGTTATTTGAGGCACTTACGCGGCTTAACCCAGCGGAAATGGAACGCCTTTTCGGAGAAGAATATACCCTTGAGCCGCCGAACCCGGCCGTAACATTGGCGCCGGTGCAGCGCGTGGCGATTATCGCCGAGGCGTTCCTGCCTAAAGTGGACGGCGTCTCGAAGTCGGCGTTTCTCACCGTGCGCTACCTGCAGCAGACGGGCCGCGAGGTGCTGATCTTCGCGCCGGACACCGCGCCGCCGGCTGTCGGCCCCAGCCAGGTGATCGCGCTGCCGTCGCTGG
>CAZDVL010000052.1:0-15445 GCA_964508745.1 uncultured Anaerolineaceae bacterium
AACACTTCGCCAGCGCCGGGGCGAAGGTGGTCATCAGCAGCCGGAAGCAGGAAGGGCTGGCGGCGGCCGCCGCCAGCATCCGCGCCGCCGGGGGCGAGGTGCTGGCCGTCGCCGCGCACAACGGCGACCGCGCCGCGCTGCGCGCGCTGGTGGCGGCGGCGGTGGAGGCTTACGGCGGCGTGGACATTCTCGTCAACAACGCCGCGACCAACCCGCACTTCGGCACACTGCTGGAGGCGGAGGACAGCCTGTGGCAGAAAACCATCGAGGTCAACATCATGGGCGCGATGTGGCTGTGCCAGGCGGCTGTGCCGCACATGCGCCGCGCCGGCGGCGGCAAGATCATCAACATCGCCTCGGTCAACGGCCTGCGCCCCGGCCACATGCAGGGCATCTACAGCATGACGAAGGCGGCGCTCATCAGCCTGACGCAGACGCTGGCGCTGGAGCTGGCCGCCGACAACATCCAGGTGAACGCCATCGCCCCCGGCCTGGTCAAAACGCGCTTCGCCAGCGCCCTGTGGAGCAGCGAGGCGCTGGCCGAGCAGATTCTCAACCGCACGCCGCAGCGCCGCTTTGGCGAGCCGGACGACATCGCCGGCGCGGCGCTGTACCTGGCGGCGCCCGCCTCGAACTTCGCCACCGGGCAGGTGTTCGTCGTGGACGGCGGCCTCAGCCTGCCGCTGCTGTGAGGTGCTGGCGTGCGCTTTATCATGTACACCGACAAAACCGTGCCCCAGGCCATGAGCGCGATCAACGCGCGCCTGCACACGCCCGGCAGCAAGGGCCGCCCGCAGCTTGATGGCTGGGTGGAGAAAAGCGGGCGCTTCGCCCTCACCGTGACGACCCAGGTGCGCTGGCGCTTCCGCCGCCGCACCACGCTCAACGCCCGCGCCGAACGGCGTGACGGCCTGACGGTGATCGAGGGCAGCGTGCCCGGCGGCGCCTCGCGCGAGGGGCAGGCGGTCGTGTTCGGGGCGCTGGCGCTGGTGGCGGTGCTGGGGATGATCCAGGGCAACGCCATCCTGGCGATCGTGGCGCTGGCGGCGGGCGTCGGGTTTTTTGTCCTGCTGGAGGGCGACTACGCCAACAGCGAGATTTTACTGTCTGAGCTGCAAAAGACGCTCAAGGCGCAGCTCACGCCGCCGCGCCGCGAGGACAAGGCGGGGTCGCGGCGCGCCAGCAAGGAAGGGTAGAAGGGATAACAAGGATGACGGACACGCTGCTGACTGACAAACGCGGCCGCGTCACCACGCTGACGATCAACCGGCCGGAGGTGCGCAACGCGCTTGACGACGAGGTCGCGGTCGCGCTGCGCCGGGCCGTCGAGGCGTGCGCCGACGACGGCACGCGCTGCATCGTGCTGACCGGCGCGCACGGCAATTTCTGCGCCGGCGCGGACATCAAGAAGGCCTTCGAGCTGGGCGTGACGGCGGAGCGCGTGCAGCACACGCTGACCGCATGTTATCACCCGGCGCTGCGCGCCATCCGCCAGTCGCCCTGGCCGGTGGTCGCGGCGGTGGACGGCTACGCGGCGGGCATCGGCTTCGACTTCGCGCTGACGTGCGACCTGCGGCTGGCCAGCGACCGGGCGCGCTTTTCCGAGCTGTTCGCGCGCGTGGGCCTCATCCCCGACGGCGGCGGCACGTACCTGCTGCCGCGCGTCATCGGGCTGGGGCGCGCGCTGGAGCTGATGTTCAGCGGGCGCGACGTGCCGGCGGACGAGGCGCTGCGCATCGGGCTGGCGAACGCCGTTTACCCGACGGAACGCTTCGCTGAGGATGTGGCGGCGTTCGCGGCGCGGCTGGCGGCCCAGTCGCCGCACGCGCTGCGGCGCGGCAAGGCGGCCATGCTGGCCGCGCTGGAGGCGGATTACAGCGCGGCCCTGGCGCAGGAAGCCGCCTACCAGGGCGAGATTTTCGCCCAGCCCGACGGCCTGGAAGGGTTCGCGGCGTTCATCCAGAAGCGCGCGCCGGCCTGGGAATAGGGCGGCGCGCTACAGGTTGTGCGCGGCGCGGAGGTGGGCCAGCAGCGCCTGCGCGCCGCGCAGCGCCAGGTTGTAGACGTAATCGAAGTTGTCGCTGTAGTACGGGTCGGGCACTTCATCAACGCTGACCGTGCCGGCCGCGTTGGCGTAATGCAGGAACAGGGCCACCTCAGCGCTGGTGCCCTGCGCCATGCGCGCCAGCGACGCCAGGTTCGAGCGGTCCATCGCCAGCGCGTAATCGTGCTCGTTCAGGTCGGCGCGCGTGACCTGCCGCGCGCGGCCTTTGTAGACGATGCCGTTGCGCTTGAGGATGCTGAGCGTGCCGGAGTGCGCGCGCTCGCCCACGTGCCAGGGGCCGGTCCCGGCGGAATCAACAACGAAGCGCTGGCTGAGGCCAGCCCTGTCCACCTGTTCCTGGAACACGGCCTCCGCCATCGGCGAGCGGCAGATGTTGCCGGCGCAGACAAACAGCACTTTAATCACATCAGGCATCTTCAGGCGGCTCCGGTCGGCGGGCGTGTTCAGTCGGCTTCGGCGGCGATGGGCATTTCGGGCCTGGGCTGGCCCAGGTCGTCGAGGGCGGTCAGCACGTACTGGCGCACATCGCCGCTGCTGTCCTGCTGGAACAGGTTCACCAGCGGCTGCACCGCGCGCAGGGCGTGGCTCCAGCCCAGCGCGCGCGCGGCATAACAGCGCACGTAGGTGTCCTCGTCGGCCAGCGCCGCGATCAGGCCGTCAACGGCGCTTTCGTCCACCACCCAGCACAGCGCGCGGGCGGCGTAGCGCCGCACCTGCAGGCTGTCGTCCTGCAGCGCGACCAGCAGCGGCTGCACCGCGTCCCTGCCGCCCACCCAGCCCAGCGCGGTCGCCGCGTGCACGCGCACGTCGGCGTCGGGGTCCATCAGCAGCGCGATCAGCGGGTCAACAGCGTCCGGGCCGTGCTGGATCAGCTCCATCACCACCGACTTGCGCACGCTGGCGTCCATGTCAATCAGCTTTTCCTGCAGGGCCATGAAATCGAGCTGGCGGCGCGCGCCGTTGGCCTGTGGGCCGGCGTCAACCCGCGCCTGCAGCAGCAGGGCGCGGTTGAGGAAGTAGCGGGCGTTTTTGTAGCGCGGGCTGATCGACACGATGCGCTGCAGGTCGCTGATGACCTGCGGCATGTTCGGCGCGTCGGTGACCATTTCGCGCGTGGCGCGGAAATACAGCTTCTCGATTTCCGCCACCTGCGACTTAGGGATGCGGCTGCCCGCCGCCGCCGGCGCGAACGGCGAGCGCGTCAGCAGCAGCGCCAGACAGAGCAGGCCGGTCAGCAGCGCGACGATCAGCGCGCCCTGCCACGCCTGGCCGGCCAGCAGCAGCAGCAGCGCGGCGACAGACACCGCCAGCAGCACATACAGCACACGACGCACCACAGCATCGCTCCTTGCTCAGCCGCGCGCACCCGGCGGCGCGGCGGTCAGCCCTGGGTGGCGTGCGGGAAATCAACCTCGTCGGGCGGGGCGTTCCCGCCGTCGGGCGCGGCGTCCGGCTCGGCGTCCGGCTCAGCTTCCAGCTCGGCTTCGATGACGGGCAGCTCGTCCGGCGGCGTCGGCTCGGCGGGCGGCGCGGCGGCCTCGCGGCCCATCATGGCGATCTTGCCGTCAATGAACGCGCCTTCTTCGGTCGTCAGCGCGGTGGCGTGGATGTCGCCCCAGATGCGCCCCGTGCGCAGCAGTTGGACCTTCTTGCCGCTGACGTTGCCGCGCACCGCCCCGGCAATCGAAACGTTCTTGGCGTTGATGTCGGCGGTGATGCGGGCTGTCTCGCCCACCAGCACGTTGCCCTCAATCTCCAGCGTGCCGGTGAAGGTCCCGTCCAGGCGCACGTTGGCGTGGCTGCGCAGGACGCCTTCCATCTCACAGTTGGCGCCCAGCACCGTGTCAAAGCCGATCGGCTGCGGCTGGTGCAGGGCCGGGCGCGGCGCAGGGCTTGATTCTTCGGCTGGCTCAGGCGGCATGTCGGCCTGACGACGACCACTAAAAAAGGACATGGGTGACCTCAATCGTTGGGTTAGACCGCACACGTCTACTATACAGCAAATGCGGCCCGCGCTCAACAGCGGCGCCGGCTGTGCTATAATCCCGGCGCGACAGTGAGCGAGGGCAAGGCGCGCATGGCGATTGACTACGTGATTGATTACCCGTGCGTTCCCAAGCAGACGCTGGGAACCGACGGCATCCTTGACCGGCTGAAGGCGCAGGAACGCGCCCGCGCCGTGATCGAGCTGTTCCGGCGCAGCGGCGACAACCGCCCGCCGACCGAGATGGGCTTCGAGTTCACGCGCGCCGCCGCCGACGGCGGCGAGGAAACGCAGGTCTTTGTTGTGCAGCACCTGCTGGACGCCGCCGCCGAGCTGCGCCCGCTGGAGCCGTACTGCGTCGGCTGCCCGGCCAACCGCGCGGGCGCGCCCTTCGGCTGTATGGGGCAGGTGAAATACCCGCTGTCGGGCGCGGGCGAGGCGTGGCTGCTCAACCAACTGCCCAACGTGGACGAAACGCTGCTGTGGATGCTGCTGCGCCAGGGCATCAAGGACTTCGACTATGACGGCAGCACCGCGCTGCCGCTGCGCGAGGCCGACACAGCCATCTTCGCCGACCAGCGCACCAGCTACCGCGCGCTGGGCGAGCTGACCGTCAACAGCAACCAGGTGTTCGAAATGGTGTTCCTCGTCGGGCATCTCCAGCCCAACCACGCCGGCGTGCTGCTGCTGTTCTTCGGCGCGGTGGCGCGCCAGCTTGAGGCGCAGGACATTATCGCGGTCGGCACGCTGCCGCTGGCGCAGCGCGAGCAGATCCCGTTTCAGCTTGGCCCAGAGCCGGACGACGACAGCACCATCGCCGAACTCAAGGAGTTCTTCTACGGCCTGTACCTGGCGTGGCAGCTTGACGTGCGCCTGCTGCTGGACGTGTGAAGCGCGCCCAACGCCGGCAAAAACGCGCGCGCATCTTGCACGCGCCTCATAAATTATGGTAGACTGCTCACAATCGCAGTTTAGTTGTAAGCTACCGTGTTAGACGACCCGGACCAAGCTCCCTTACGGAGCCAACGGCATAACCCCCGCTTTTCAACGCCGGTTTGGAGGCGCGCGCGCGCCTGGCCGGTGTTTTGCATTTTGGGCGCGGGCCGGACACCCCAGACAGAGGACTTAACACCTTGGACGATGGCTATTTATCGAGCGTGCTGACGCTGCTGCTGCTGATTCTGGCGCACAGCGCGATCAGCCTGGGCTACACCGCCCTGGTCAACGTGCGCCCCGGCGCGCTGCGCGAACAGGCAGACGAAGGCAGCGCCCGCGCTCAGCGCATTCTCACCCTTGTCGAGCGCTTCGCCCGCCTGACGATCACCTACCAGTTCACGCTGCTGCTGCTGCACTTCGCCATCGCCGCCGCCGCCGTCGCCGGGCTGGCAGAGCCGCTGGCGCGCGCCTACCCCGACGCCACCCCCGGCGCGATCTACGCCGTCGTCGTCGCGCTGACGGCGCTGGCCACGCTGATCCTGGGCGACCTGCTGCCGGCGGCGCTGGCCAGCGCGCACGCGGAACAGCTCGCCGGCTGGGGCCTGCTGGTGATGCGCCCGCTGCTGTTCGTGCTGGGGCCGGTCGTCGCCTTCGCCACCCGCCTCAGCCAGGCGCTGTCGCGCCTGTTCGGCGGCGACTCGCTGGTCGCGGCAGTCACCGAGGAGGAGATCATGACGCTGGTGGACGCCGGCCAGAAAGAGGGCGCGATCGAAACTGAGGAGAAGGAGATGATCCTCTCCGTGCTTCAGTTCGGCGAGACGATGGCCTACGAGGTGATGGTCCCGCGCCCGGACGTGGTGGCGCTGGAGATCAGCACGTCGTTCGACGACGCGCTGCGCCGCTTTATCGAAAGCGGCCACTCGCGCATCCCCGTCTACCGCGACACGGTTGACAACATCGAGGGGCTGCTGTACGCCAAGGACCTGCTGACCGTGTTCCACCGCAACGGCGAAAACAGCGCCCCGCAGCCGCAGTCCATCCGCGAGCTGCTGCGCCCCGCCTACTTCGTGCCGGAAACCAAGCTGGCGGGCCTGCTGCTCAAAGAGCTGCAAACCGGCAAGATTCACATGGCGATCGTGGTGGACGAGTACGGCGGCACCGCCGGGCTGCTCACCATCGAGAACCTGATCGAGGAAATCGTCGGCGACATCCAGGACGAGTACGACCTGAACGAGGAAGCCGACTATGTCGCCGACGGGCCGGACGCCTACATGATTGACGCCGGCATGAACCTGGACGACGTGAACGAGCTGCTGGACGTGGACCTGCCGACCGAGGACAGCAGCACGCTGGGCGGCTTCATTTACAGCCGCGTGGGGCGCGTGCCCACCGTCGGCGAGGTGATTCGCGACGAGGAAAACCAGCTCACGCTGCGCGTCGAATCGGTGGACGGGCGACGCATCCGCAAGGTGCGCGTCGAACGCCAGCGCCCCGCCGACGACGAGGCCGCGCCGCCGGCAGACGGCCCGGCCGAGGCCAACCCGCGCCACCTGGACAAAGCCGGATGACAGCGACGACGCGCCCGCCCCAGCCCGCCGCGCTGGTGGCCGCCGCCGTCGCGGCGGCGCGCCACGCCTACATCCCCTACTCAAATTACCCGGTGGGCGCGGCGCTGCTGGCCGCCGACGGCCAGGTATACACCGGCTGCAACGTCGAGAACGCCGTCTACCCGGCCACCATCTGCGCCGAGCGCACCGCGCTGGTCAAGGCCGTCAGCGAGGGCCAGCGCCAGTTCGAGGCCATCGCCGTCGCCACGCGCAACGGCGGCTCGCCCTGCGGCATCTGCCGCCAGATGCTCTACGAGTTCGCGCCGGGCCTGCGCGTGTATATCGCCGATTTCGAGGGGCGGCTGCTGCACACCGTCGCCCTGGCGGACCTGCTGGCGCTCGGCTTCGGCCCGGCGGACCTGGCCAGCGGCTGATCGCTGTAGACTGACGACTCCTCATGCCCCGCCCTGACCGCGCATTTCGCACCGAGGCGCTCATCCTCAAACGGCGTGACTTCGGCGAGGCCGACCGCCTGCTGACGATTCTCACGCCGCGCCACGGCAAACGCGACGTGATCGCGCCCGGCGCGCGCAAGCCCACCAGCACGCGCACCGGCCATGTCGAGCTGTTCACGCGCGCCGACCTGCTCATCCACCAGGGGCGCGAGCTGGGCATCGCCGCCCAGGCGCAGATGCTCGCCCCGTACCTGGCGCTGCGCGAGGATTTACAGCGCGGGGCCTACGCCAGCTACACCGCCGAGCTGCTGGACCGCTTCACCGCCGAGGGCGACGAGGACTACGGCGCGCTGTTCACGCTGCTGGACACCACCTTCGCCCGCCTGTGCGCCGACCCCGACCCGCGCCTGGCGGCGCGCTACTACGAAATCCGGCTGCTGGATCTGGTTGGCTTCCGCCCGGAACTCAACCACTGTGTCGTCAGCCGCGAGACGATCCAGCCGGAGGATCAGTACTTCAGCTTCGTCGAGGGCGGCGCGGTGCGCCCGCAGCACGCCGTCCGCAGCGCGTCGGTCGTGCCCATCTCGCAGACGGCCCTCAAGCTGCTGCGCCACATGCAGCGCAGCCCCTACGAACAGGTCAGCAGCCTGCACATCGGCCGCGCGCTGCACGACGAGGCCGAGCGCGTGCTGCTGGGCTACATCACCTTCCTGCTGGAACGCCGGCTGCAAAGCGCGGCGTTTATCCAACGCATCCGCCAGCCCTGACCGCAGCGCGCGCTTTCCAGTAACGACCAGCCGTTCAACGCATGATAAACTTGTTAGCGTACAGACGCGGCACAGCGGCAGAGGACACCGTGACCGACACACTGGAACGCATCGTTTACGCCGGGCCGCCGGCCAGCAGCCAACTGCTGGGCCTGAGCGCGACGCTCAGCGCCGCCGACGCCGCCGGCTGGCGCGCGCTGGTCAACCTGGACGCGCCGCCGGGCGAGCCGGGGGGCGCGGTCGGCGTGTTCAGCGGGCCGGGGCGCGGCTTTCTGGTGGCGCGGGCGGTGACGGCCGGCGACACGGACACCAGCCCGCTGATCGAGTGCCTGGCGGTGCCGTCGGGCGCGCTGGCGCGGGCCGCCGGCGGCCTGGAGCCGCTGCTGGCCCTGCTGGACGCCCCGCCGCCGCTGCCCGACGCGCCCTTCACCGCCCAGGTCCCGCTGGTGCTGCCCGCCTGCGAGCTGCCCGACCTGCCGCCCTGGACCGCCGACGAACGGCTGGCGGCCTTTCAGACGCTGCTGGCGGACTACGCCGGCGGCGACTTCCTCACGGCGCTGTCGCTGCTGGGCGCGGCGCTCGACGAGCGCGGCCTGCTGGTCGCCGGCTGGCCCGGCGGCTGGCGCGGCCGCCTGCGCCTGGCGCAGGGGCTGATGGCGCTGCTGCCCGCGCTGGCCCGCGCCGAACTCACGTTTTCGACCGACGCCGCCAGCGTCAGCGCGCCGGCGCCGCGCGTGATCTTCGCCGCCGCCGCCGGCGACACGCCCCGCCGCGTCGCCGGCCTGCCGGCGGCGGTACTGGACGACGACACGCTGCTGGCGCCGTATATCACGCTGCTGGCCGACATGTGGACCGGCGACCCGGAAAGCTACCTGACTGCGCTGGAGGAGCTGGATTCCGCCGCCGAACACCTGCTGAGCGGCGGCGTTCATTTCGCCCAGGGGCTGGTGAAGGTGGCCGGGCGCGTGGAGCTGAACCACCGCGTGCTGGCGAACGAACACGTGCCGCCAGAGGTGCTGAAGTCGGTTTTCACCGGCCCGCTGACGCTGCCGCCCGCGCTCCGCCGCCGCTATGCCGAGCGCCTGCTGGCGCACGCCCTGGACGCGCGCGACACCGAGGCGGCGCTGATCGTGGCGCTGCAAATGGACGCGAACCCGGCGCTGGACGCCGCGCTGGGCCGGGCGCTGGACGACGCCCTGAAAACGCAGCCCGACGCCGTCTACGTGTTCGTGCGCGCGCGCCTCAGCGACGCGATGGAGGCCAGCGAGCGCTGGGTGGAACGGCTGCGGACGGCGGCGGCGGCGGCGCTGGAGGTGGCGGTGAGCGACGGCGACGAGACCACGCTGGCCAACTGGCTCAAGCTGATCGCGCGCGAGCCGGCCAGCTACCGTCTGCGCGGCGTGCTGCACCAAAGCATCCTGGCGGCCCAGGCGCGCGCCCACGACGACGGCGAACTGGCGCGGCTGCTGCTGGGGCTGGCCGTCAAACACGACGCCGAGGCGCTCGAAACGCTGCTGACCGACCCCGCGCTGCTGGCCGCCATCCCCGAAAACCTGGGCCTGGTGCTGCGCGATTACGCCGGCGACCCGCTGTTCACGCTGCGGGCGCGCGGGCCAGAGATGTTCGCGGTGGCGCTGGCGCTGGCCGCCGAGGCGCGCGCCGCGCAGCAGTTCACGCCCGCCGTCAACGAGGAAGTGTGGCGGCTGTACACCGCCGGCCCGGCGCTCAGCCTGCCGCCGCGCTACCAGCCCGACCGCATCGTCGAAAGCTGGGCGGCGACCGGCGCTGACTGGCTGCCGACCGCCGCGCTGGAGCACCTGCTCAAGCTGATTCTGGCCGACGGCCACGACGCGCTTTTCGCCCAACTGGCGCACGGGCTGGCCGCGCAGGGCAGCCTGGCGCCGCTGCTGCCGGCGGCGCTCCAGGCCAGCCAGCGCAGCCCCGGCGACATCCTGACGCTGGTCAGCCAGCTTGTCAGCGCCCACGACCTCAGCCAGCAGGCGGCGGTCGGCGTCTACCTTGAGCTGGCGGCCCTGCGCGAGTGGCGCCAGACGGCGCTGCCGCTGGTGGAGCAGGTCGTCCGGCTGATCCAGCAGAACCCGGCGCTCGACATCCCCCCGGAAAGCGCCTGGAACCTGCTGGAGATGGCCGCGCGCACCCGCGCCGAAGCGGTCGCCCGCGCCGCCGCGCGCCAGTTATGCGCCGACGCCGAGGCGCTCGACGCGGCCAGCGACCCGGAGGCCGACACCGCCTTAGTGGAGGCGCTGGCGCGCGTGACCGAGCAGCTTCAGTGGAGCCACGCCGCCCGCCAGTATGTGCTGGGCTGGTGGCGCGACTTTGTCCGCCGCCAGCCGATCGCCCACCTGGCGCGCTTCGATAAGCACCTGGAAGGCCGGCGCAGCCTGGACGACGCCCGCAGCGTCCTGCAGACGACGCTGGCGTTCCGCCGCATGCTGGGCAAGCGGTCGTGGCAGGCCTTCGCCAGCGACCTGAACACCGCCTTCGCCGT
Source organism: uncultured Anaerolineaceae bacterium (assembly GCA_964508745.1). Lineage (GTDB taxonomy): Bacteria > Chloroflexota > Anaerolineae > Aggregatilineales > Phototrophicaceae > DAOTWC01. Next base: position 10,264 of record CAZDVL010000052.1, read on the forward strand.
GCTGGCGGACCTGGCCGAATCGTTCGAGCCGTCGCCCCGGCGGCCCTTCAGCTTCGACCAGGACACGATCCGCGCCGAGCTGGACGCGCACACGGGGGCGCTGAACGAGGAGGAGGAGCGCATCCTGGCGCGCAATTTCAAGGAGCTGGCGCTGATGATTGGCGAGATGGGCGACCGCCGCACCCGCGCCAGCCTGATTCGGCGCGGCGACAACGTGGACCGCCACCTGATGACCGGCGAGCAGCAGCCGGCCGGCGCGGTGGATGTCATGAAGTGGATGGCGGGCTACCTGGACGGCGTCCAAAGCGGCCACGAGGACGACGAGTGAGGCGGCTGACGCCTGCTCAGAACTGAAAGCCGGCGCGAAAGCGCACCAGCTTGCGCCCATAGCGCAGCGTGTACGACTTGAGCTGGTTTTCCAGCGCGTTCCAGCGGTCGGAAAGCAGGATATCGTGCACTTCCTCGATGTCCTCGGCGACAAACTCAAGCTGGCGCACCGGGTAGGCCCCGTAGGCCACATGCCACACGCGAAACATGTACAGGCCCATCGTTTCCAGCTCAGGCACGAATTCCTTCAGCACATACTGGTAATAGCTGTCCATGACCTCAGGCCGGATGTCGTAGCTGAGCAGCACTTTGCAGGTGGGGGTGATGCTCGTTAGTGGCATAGCGCGCCTGTCCGTTCGTCCTGGAAGATGATTCTATCACGGTTTAGGGGCGTATGTGATAATATCACTGTTCTCTCACCTGCCGCCCGGCGCGGCGCGCAGGCGTGAGGACGGGTGAACACCCGCCGTATTTGCAGCCAGAGGGGTGTGAACGGATCATGAGCAATCTGCAAAACCGACTCGATGAGCTGCGGGCCAGGCTGCGGGCGCTGCCCGACGACCCGGAGGCCGCCGCCGCGCTGGAGCGCGACGCGCGCGCCCTGCTGACGGACGCCAAGAACACCCCGCACGAGGCCGCCGCGCAGGCGCTGTTTGCCGAGCTGGCGCGCCGCGGCAGCGCGACCTCGCCGGCGGCGGCCACCGTGCGCGGGCTGCTGCGCCGGGCGCGCATCCGCATCGAGATCGCCGGCGACGAGGACGACATTGACGAGGCGATCGACATCCTGGCCGAGGCGCTGGCGCTCAGCCCGCGCGACCCCGGCGTGATCGAGGCGCTGCAGCACGCCGCCGCGCACAACCAGCAGGCCGGCCAGCGCGTCGCCGACCTGTTTGAACGGCACGGCGTCGCGGCGCCGGCGGCCCCGCCCGCCGTTGTGGACGCCGACGACGACCCGCCCGCCGCGCCCGAACAGCCGCTGCCCAGCTACCCCACGTCGTCCGGCTACCCGCCGCCAGAGCGCCAGATTCAGTCGCGCGAGCGCGAGGCGCCCGCCCGCCGCCCGCCAGGGCAGGGGCCGCTGTACACCGGGCCAGACATTGACGAGGCGCTGTCCGACATCACGCAGTCGTACTATTCCGGCGACTACCAGCAGACCGTTGACCTGGCCAACCGCATCCTGGCGCAGCAGCCCGGCAACCCGACCGCGCTGGAGTACCGGCAGAAGGCCGAGGACAACCTGATCCGCGGCATCGTGCCGGACCACCGCATCCCGTTCGAGGCGCGCGTGTCGTACAACCGCGCGAACTCGCTGGTGCGCGCCGGCAATTACGACGAGGCGGAGCGCCTGTACCGCGAGGCGCGCGACCTGGCCGAGCGCAGCGGCATCTTAAGCTGGAAGGACGCCGAGCAGGCCCTGCTCGACATTCAGGACCTGGCGCTGGCGCGCGAGCTGCTCAACGAGGGCGACCGGCTGATGTCCACCGACAACTGGACAGAGGCGCTGCGCAAGTATGAGGGCGCGCTGCGCGTCGTCCCCAACGACCCGCTGGCCGAGGAGCGCATCGAGACGGTGCGCCGCATCCAGCAGGACGCGGACCAGGCGACGGTGCAGCTCAGCACGCTCAGCGGCTCGCTGCAGGACCAGGCGGCCCAGTTGCAGAACATCCTCAGCATCCTGGCGCGCGCCCGCCAGCGCCTGCCCCACAGCCAGCGCCTGACGCAGCTTCTGCAGGACGCCAACCACCGTTTGACCGGCATCAAGACGCAGCTTCACGACCAGGCGCAGGCGGCGCTGGCGCGCGCCGGCGGCTCGAACTCGGTCGAGGAGCGCCTGGGGCTGACCAACGACGCGCTCAACCTGCTGGAGCTGGCGGTCAAGCTGGACCCCGGCGACGCGGCAGTGGCCGACGCGCTGCTGGCGGCGCGCACCAGCGCCAGCGACATGCAGCGCGCCCGCCAGATCATCGAGCGCTCGTCGGCGCTGATCGCGCAGAACTTTGACAACGAACTGGCGCACGCCCGTTCCATGCTGGCCAGCCTGACCGACTACGCCCAGGACTCGCGCTACCGCACCGCCGTCAGCGACCTGCTGGCGCGCTATGTCGAACGCGCCGAGATCGCCGTCGAGGAGGGCAGCCTGGGCGACGCGGCGGCGTGGCTGGAGATCATGCGCGAGGAGCCGTTCCACATCCTGGGCCGGCGCGCCGAAGTGCAGCGGCTGGAGAACACCATCAAGGGCCAGCGCCAGCAGCGGCGCTTCCGGCTGGCGGCGGCGGGCATTCTCATCGTCATTTTTGGCGGGCTGGGCATCGCGCTGGCGCAGCCGCTGTGGATGCCGATCATCAACCCGCCGCCGACCGGCACGCCGACCGACACGCCCACGCCCAGCGACACGCCGACGCCGACCGACACCCACACGCCGACCAACACGGCGACGCCGACGACCACGCCCACCGACACGGTCACGCCCTCGCCGACGATCACGCCGTCGTGGACGGTGACGGCCTCGCTGACGCCGACGCACACCAACACGCCGACGCACACGCACACGCCCACGCCCACGCTGACGCCCAGCGACACGCCCACCGTCACGCTGACGCCGACCATCACGCCGACGCAGCAGGTGCTGTGTGACGTGTTCATCCCCGGCCCTGACGCGGCCAACGTCCGCGCCGAGCCGTCCATCGCCTCTGCGCGCGTGGGCGCCGTCCCGGCGGGCAGCGTCGTGCCGGTGTCTGGCCAGCAGATCGGCACGGACGGGCGGCTGTGGTATCTGATCCGCTTCAACATCGGCAGCGCGTCAGTCACCGGCTGGGTGCGCTCCGACGTGGTGCGCGCGGTCAACCAGTGCCCGGCGCTGTAGCCTGATCCCCAGCCAGAACGCCAGAGCAGCGCCAGCAGGTGGGGCGCTGCTCTGGCCGGGCAGCTAACCGCCGCCGCTGCGGTCTGCTGTCTTGACTGAATTTAAAAACGAGTCCTAATATAGAGAATACTTATTTAGAAAGGGCAGCCCCATGAACATCGGTGTTCTTGGCACGGGCATCGTCGGGCGGACGCTCAGCGCGAAGCTGGCGCAGTTGGGGCACAGCGTAACGATAGGCACCCGCGATCCAGCCAGGACGCTGGCGCGCACCGAGCCGGATTTTCTGGGCAACCCGCCTTTTAGCGTCTGGCACCAGCAAAACCATCACATCAGGCTGGTCACGTTTGCCGAAGCCGCCAGCTTCGGGGAGATTCTCCTGAACTGCACCGCGGGGGCTGCCTCGCTGGAGGCGCTGCGGCTGGCCGGCGAAAACAACCTGAACGACAAGGTGCTCATTGATGTCGCCAACCCGCTCGACTTCTCGAAGGGGATGCCGCCGACGCTGACGGTCTGCAACAGCGACTCGCTTGGCGAGCAGATTCAGCGCGCCTTCCCACAGGTTAAAGTGGTAAAAACCCTGAACACAATAACCGCGAGTCTGATGATCAACCCGGCGCTGGTGCCCGGCGGCCATGACATCTTCGTCAGCGGCAACGACGCCGCCGCCAAAGCTCAGGTGGCCGACCTGCTCAGGTATGAATTCGGCTGGCAGTCCGTGATTGATCTGGGCGACATCAGCACAGCGCGCGGCGTTGAGATGCTGCTGCCCGTCTGGCTGAATCTGCTCAGCGTCCTGCAAACCCCGCTGTTCAACTTCAAAATCGCGCGCTGAACGGCTGCGCGAAAGCTGCCGTTTCGCCCCCTTTCCCGTTTGGAGAAGGGGGTTTTTGCTGTGCCCGCCTCAGCCGGCGGGCCAGCTTTCCAGCGTGCGCTGCACCACCTGCAAAAAGGCGTCGCCGTCGGCCCCGTCGGTCACGCGGTGGTCGAACGTCAGCGTCACATAGGCGCACGGGCGGATAGCGATGGCGTCGCCGATAACCTTGACGCGCTTCTCCACCAGGCCCACGCCCAGGATGCCGACCTGCGGCTGGTTGATGATCGGCGTGGCGAACAGGCTGCCGCTGACGCCGTGGTTGGTGATCGTGAACGTGCCGCCCTGGGCTTCGTCCGGCTGAAGCTGGCGGCTGCGGGTGCGCGCCGCCAGGTCGTTGATCGTCCGCGCCAGGCCCTCCAGGCTCAGGTTGTGCGCGTCCCTGACCACCGGCACGATCAGCCCGCCTTCGACCGCGACGGCGATGCCCAGGTGCACCGCGCGCTGCATCAGGATGCCGTCGTCGGTCCAGCGGGCGTTGAACGCCGGGCGCTCGCGCAGCGCCGCCACCGCCGCCGCCGCGAAATAGGCCGTCAGCGTGAGCTTGATGCCCTGGCGGGCGAAGGCGTCACGGTGCGCAGCCTGGTGCGCCAGCGCCGCCGACATATCAACCTCAAACACGGTCGTCACGTGCGGCGACGTGTGCAGCTTGCTGCGCACCATGTGCTCGGCGATGGCGCGGCGCAGCGGCGTCAGCGGGACCAGCTCGCCGCCGGCGGCCGGCGCCGGGCTGGCGGGGCACGGCGCGATCGTGGGGCTGGCGGGCATCGGCGCGGGCGCGGCGGGGCGCGCCTCATAGTCCACGGTGGCCTTGAACAGGTCGCCGCTGCCGGGCTGCTCCCAGGCCGGGATGTCGGCCGGGGCGGCCCGCCCGGCGAGGTACGCCTCCACGTCGCGCTTGGTGATGCGCCCGTCACGCCCGCTGCCCGCGATCTGCGCCAGGTCCAGGCCGTGTTCGGCGGCCATGCGCGCCACCACCGGCGTTACGTGCGCGCCGGGCGGCGGGCTGGCGGCGGGCGCGGCGGGCGGCAACACAGGCGCGGCGGATGCGGCGGGCGCGGCGGATGCGGCGGGCGCGCTTTCGCCCGGCTGGCCGATGACACATAACAGCGTCCCGGCGC
>CAZDVL010000053.1:0-15138 GCA_964508745.1 uncultured Anaerolineaceae bacterium
TCGCCGACATTCAGGCCGCGTATGCCGCGCAGGGCGAGGCCGGCCAGTGGCAGTATCATCACCAGGGCGGCCCGGCGGGCTATAACGCGCGCGAGCGCGTCGCCGCGCCCGGCGACCCCTGGGTCGTGCAGGCGGACACCGTCTACGCCTGGAATCCGTCCATTGTCGGCTGCAAGAGCGAGGACACGATTTTAGTGCGCGAGGGCGGTTTCGAGATCGTCAGCGCCGGGCCGGACGCCTGGCCGATGGTCGAGGTGAGCGCCGGCGGCCAGACGATCAAACGCCCGGCCGTGCTGGCGCTCTGACGCGCGATATAACCTCAGCCCGCTTAGGCCGCTGGGCGGCTGGTGATCCACACGCCGCCGTTGTCGCCGTTGGTGCCGTTGGCGCCGTGCAGGTAGAACACGCGGTGTTTCTGCCGCGCGGCGTCGCTGTGGCTGGGCCAGAAGCTCAGCGTGCGGCCTTTGCGGGCCGCCAGGTACTCCAGCGCGGCCATCACGTGCACGCAGGCGATGCCCCGGTTGAGCGCCCAGGGGCAGGTGCAGCGCGCGCGCAGCGTGCCGTCAGGGTAAAAGCGCACCGTCACAACGTGGTTGGCCGCCGGGTTCGAGGCGCTTTCCACGACCAGCGTCTGCCGGTCCACGCGCCGCGCGCGCAGACGGCGGCTGCGGCTTTGCAGGCGTTTGATGTTCGTTGGCTTCATCGCACACCTCCGATAGTCCAGAACGTATATTCTAATTATACGCCGGAAGTGTGAGAAATGCATTAGTTTTCACCCCCTAACCGCTGGCGGTCTGGGGGCTGGCCAGCGCGTTCAGCGCAGCCGGTAGAGCCGCGCCGGGCCGTGAAACGGTATGTCCGCGTAGGCGGCGGCGGGCGCGTAATACGCCTCCATGAACGCCACCAGCGGCGCGATCTCCGGCAGGCCCTCGGCGATCAGCTCAGGGAAATAGACGATGTACGTCGGCGGGTTGGTTTCCCACTCGGCCAGCAGCGTGTCGAGCATCCCCGGCGCGGCCAGATACCAGCGCCAGCCTTTGACCCACGTCCCCGGCGGCAGCAGCCCGCTGAGCGGGTGAAGCTGGGGCGTGCTGTCGGTCTGCGGCAGCACGAACAGCGTGTCGCCGGGGGCGGCAAGCTGGCGCAGGTCGGCGGCGATGGGCGCGAACTCGTCGTGGGCCGGCGTGGCGACCGGCCCGCGCCCGTAAGCCGCCGCGCCGGTCCACAGCCAGCCCGCGCCGCCCGCGATCAGCATGCCCAGCAGCACCGCCTGGGCCGCGTCCAGCGAGCGCAGCCAGCGGAAAAGCGGCTGGCCGCGCCGCCAGGCGCGCGCCTGTGCCCACAGCGCCGCCAGCGCCAGGCCGGAAAGCGCCGCCAGCGCCGGGAGCTGGCCCATCGCATGGACTTCGCCGGGGCGCGGGATCAGCGTGGAGCTGCCGGCCAGCCACAGCAGCAGCAGCAGCAGCAGCATACGGCGTTCGCGGCCAGGGCGCAGCGCCAGCAGCGCGAAGGCCGGCACCAGCGCGTTGGTGAGCAGCAGCTTGCGCATGAAATCGCCGCTTAGCGGCTCGGCGGGCATCAGCCCGCTGAAGTTGAAGGTCCACGTCCAGTAGATGTAATTTGTCAGTGTGCCCTGCGCGGCAGTGACGAGCAGCGCCAGCAGCGGAAAAACCAGCGCGCCCCCGGCGAACGGCAGCAGGCGGCGGCGCGGGTAGAACGCCAGCAGCCACAGCCCAGACAGCACGATGGCGGCCCAGGCGTGCTGCTTAGCCAGCGTGGCCGCGCCCAGCAGCAGCCCCACCAGCAGCGGAGCCAGCCAGCCGGGGCCGCGCCGCTGGAGAGCGATCCACAGCAGCGCCGCGCCCAGCAGCGCCGCGCCCAGCAGGCTGTCGAAATAGAGCAGCACGTTGCCGTAAACCGGCTGCCACCAGAACCACACCAGCGCCGCCAGCGCCGCCGCGGCCGCCCCGCCGATGTGCCCGGCCAGCGCCCACACGCCAGCCGTGACGGCCAGCACCAGCGCCAGGTTCGCCAGCCGCGCCGCCTGCACCGGCTCCGCCGCCGGCAGGATGCGCTGCGCCGCCGCGCCCAGCAGCGAACTGCCCGGCGCGTGCTGTTCCAGCACGTCCCCGAACAGCACGCGCCCCTGGTTCAGCATCCAGGGGATGGCGACCTGCCCGGAGTGGGCCGAGATCGGCAGCCAGGCCAGGTGCGTCACCACCTGAACCACCAGCACGAGGGCCAGCACCGCGAGCGACCAGCGGGGAGTGTGTCTCAACGGAATGCCTCTTTTAATGCGGCCCGCTTCAGGTAAGATACGGGCAGCGAACATACACGACCGAACGGGACGTTGTCAATATGCGCTCGCCTGCGGAGCCGCCGCTGTATGAAAGCACCCGCCGCGCCTGGGAAGGTATCTGGGACGGCGCCTCGATCGAGGCGGAACTGGAGGCTGTGCAGTATGAGCGCTCGCTGCGGACGCTGCGCGCCTACCTGCCGTATCTGCCGCGCGACGGCCTGATTCTGGAGGCGGGCAGCGGCCTGAGCGCGGTGGTGATCACGCTGCGGCGCATGGGCTACGCCGTTGCCGGGCTGGACTATGCCGAGAACGCGCTGCGGGCTTCAAAAGCCTATGACCCGACGCTGCCGCTGCTGGCTGGCGATGTTCACGCGCTGCCGCTGGCGGCCAACTCAGCGGCGGCGTATCTGTCGTTCGGCGTGCTGGAACATTTCGAACACGGCATGGGGCCGGCGCTGGCGGAGGCCTACCGCGTGCTGCGGCCTGGCGGCGCGCTGGTGCTCACGATTCCTTATCCCAGTGTTGTCCACCGGTTCATCACATGGCGGCGGCGGCGGCGCGGCGCCGGCTCGCTGGCCGACAGTGATTTCTACGAAAGCGCGTACACCCGCGACGCGCTGGTCAGCGCGGTGAACGGCGCCGGTTTTCAGGTGGCGCGGGCCTTGCCCACCAGCCACGCCTTTACGCTGTGGGGGCTGGGCGGGCCGTTCCGCGCGGCGGGCTACTACCGCACCAGCCGCCTGGCGGAGGCGGCGGGCGGGGCGCTGGCGGTGATCCTGCCCTGGGCGTTCAACTTCAGCACGCTGGTGATCGCGCATAAGCCGGCGGCCGGGCGCGGCGCGGCGCAGTCACAGAACTGATGTTCGCTTCATGGGCGCGGACGGGGTATACTGGTCGCAGCGACGGATGCAGATGAGGTGAATTGCGATGGACCGGGACGCGGCGCGCGCGCACTGTCTCGCTCAGCCAGGGGCGTGGCAGGATCAACCGTTTGGCGAGGACTCGCTGGTGTTCAAGGTGGCGCACAAGATGTTCGCGCTGATACCGGTGAACGGCCCGGCCTACATCACGCTTAAATGCGATCCGAACTGGGCGCAGCTTCTGCGCGACACGTACCCGGCGGTAACGGGCGCGTATTATTTTAATAAACGCCACTGGAACGCGGTTGCGCTCGACGGCAGCGTCCCGGCGGACGAAATCGCGGAGATGATCGTTCACTCGTATGAGCTGGTGGTGAAGGGGCTGCCGCGCAAGGACCGCGAGCGGCTGGCAGGGGAGAGCCGACAATGAATTTTCTGAAAAATCTATTTGGTGGGCAGGGCGCGAACCGTGAGGAAGGCGGCGGCAGCGCCATGTATTTCTACGTGCGGCCCGCGCGCTGCGACGACGTGGTGCGGGTGCGCATTGACCTCAACAATGAGCTGAGCCTCAACGACGACAGCAGCGGCTACTGGGTGCGCAAGCTGATCTCCAGCAGCAACTACCGCTGCGGGCGCGCGGAGCTGACGCTGTACCTGGACACCAGCCGCCGCCTGCTCAACAGCGAAATCACCGGCGGCGAGCTGGTTGACCGCGCGGCCTATGACCGGTGGCAGGCGGGCCAGCAGCGCGCGTGAGAGGGTCTAGGCGCTGGCCGCCAGCAGCGCGGCGCGCAGCGCCGCCAGCGTGTCGAACGGCCCGGCTGATGGCACGATCACGCCGCTGTTGAGGCGCAGCATAGTGGCCGCGCCGGCCTCGGTTTCAAGCTGTTCGCGGTCGCGCGCGGGGTAGAAGTACGCCCAGGACTGGTTGAGCCGCGCCTCAAGGCGCTCGCGCACCTCGGCCAGCGCGGCCGGCGGCGCGCTGACGACGAAGCTCTCCGGGCCAGTGTGGCCGACAAAATAGTCGTCGCCCCCGTCCTGCTCGCGGATGGCGCTGCGGATTGTCAGGGCGACGGCGCGCAGCACGTCGTCGGCTGCGACAAAGCCGTAAAGCTCGCGGAAATGCCCCAGGTTGTGCAGCGCCAGCGCCAGCAGCGCCCACGAGTCCGCGCTGTAGAGCGTGGCGTTAAGCTGCTCGTCCACGATCCCGCCTTCGGGCAGGTCCGTGACCGGGTTCAGCAGCGCCTGGCGGGCGGCGCGGTTGAGCGCGTTGCGCACGCGCAGGCGCAGCTCCTGAACGTCGAACGGCTTGGTGATGTAATCAACCACGCCCAGTTCCAGGCCCAGCAGCTTGTTCATGCGCTCGCTGCGCTCGGTGAGGAAGATAATCGGCATGTCCTGCGTCTGCCGGCGGGCGCGAATCTGGCGGCAGACTTCGTAGCCGTCAATGTCCGGCAGGCGGATGTCGAGCACAGCCAGGTTGAACGGCGTCTCCTGGCTGAGGCGCACCGCCTCCTCCCCCCAGCCGGCGGTGGTCACATCATAATTCTGGACGCGGAAGTAAACGCTGAGCATCTCGGCCAGATCGTGATCGTCTTCAACGATCAGAATGTGTGGTTTTTCTGCCACAATCAGCCCCCTGCAAGCTGCCCGATCGGCTTTTTGTTAACGACAAACACGCAGGCGTCGCCGCCGGCGGCGGCGCAGGCCCGTTCCTGCACGTGAAATTCAAACCCCTGCGTCGCCCAGCTCAGGCTTTCCTGCACCAGGCCGGTCAGCATGTGGCACACCGGCCGGTCGGACGTGCGCCCCCAGGCCAGCGGACTCGGCTCCACGACGAACTGGTAGGACTCCGGTTGCTCGGTGATGTGCGTTGTCTGGTCGCTGTAGCGAGTGAAAACGCCGGCCAGCGCCTCCAGGCCCAGGTGGGTGCGCTGGTCGAGCAGCAGCGCCTGAAAAGCGGGGTCCGCCATGCCGGCCAGGGCGCCGAACGAGTACATCCCCTGCTGGAACCACTCGCGCCCGATGCGCAGGTCCATGCCGCGCCCGCCGCGCCCGCCGTAGAGGTCGGCCAGCGCCTGGCTGAAGGCTGCCAGGCGGGCGAAATCGAACGCGCGATCCAGCGTGTCCGGCGGCAGCGGGTCCAGCAGGTTCGTCAGCCCGGCCTGGGCGAAAGCCGCCTCGGCCACCTCAGGGCTGAGCACCTGGCTGACGGCGCACAGAAGATAGCGCGCGAAACGGTTCGGGTAAAACAAGCCGCTGGATTTAGACACCGGTATCGGCTTCTTTCATACAGGACGCACGTTACACCAGCCTGGCGAGGTCCTCGACAGTGCGGCTCACATCCAGAAAGATCAGGCCCAGTTTGGCCTCAGGGCGCGCCAGCACCGTCAGCACAGCTTCCTCGCCGACGCTGGTGAGGATGACGTAACCTTTTTCGCCCTTGATGAAAACCTGCTCCAGCGTGCCGCGCCCCAATTCAGACGAAATGCGCTCGCCCAGGGAGAGCATGGCCGCTGACATGGCGCTGACACGGTCTTCTTCAACGTGGCCGGGCAGCGATGACGCCATGCTCAGGCCGTCCACGCTGACTACGGCTGCGCCTTCTACATCGCCTGAGCTGGCCTGGAGGTCGCGCAGGCGTTCTACCAGTTGTTCTGTTCGTGACTTCGCCAAAGGTAAAACTCCTGTTGTAAAGCGCTGGTGCATCCACACACTCGTTAAGGATTGTAGCACACTTTCCCGGCGCGCTGCATAAACGCGAGCGCCCGCGGCGGCGGCGCGCTGGCCCGCGCTGCCGCGCGTTTTTCGCGCGGCGGCGGCGCTGTGCTGGGGCAGGGGCGGGGGTTTTTTTACCCGGCGGCCAGCAGCAGAGCCAGGCACAGCGACGCCAGCAGCGTGCCATCAATGCGGTCGAGAATGCCGCCGTGCCCCGGCAGGATGTGCCCGCTGTCCTTGACCAGCAGGCGCCGCTTGACCCAGCTTTCGAGCAGGTCGCCAGCTTCGACGCTGACGGCGAGCGCGACGTTGGCGGCCAGCGCGGCCAGCGGCGGCGCGTCCAGCAGCGCCAGCGCAGTCAGCGTGCCGGCCAGCGCCCCCGCCGCCAGCCCGATGGCCGCGCCCTCGACTGTTTTGCGCGGCGAAATGCGCGGGGCCAGCTTGCGCCGCCCGGCGACGCGCCCGCCCACCAGCGCGAAAATGTCGGTGCACCAGTTGTTGAGCAGCAGCATCAGCGCCAGCGCCAGGCCGTCGGGGCGGGCGCGGATCAGCGCCAGCGCGCCCAGCGCCAGCCCGATGTAGAGCGCGCCGGCGGCGAGGATGGCGTAGCTGCGCAGGTAGAAGCTGCGGTGGATGCCGCGCGCGGCGCGCGCCTCCAGCGCGCCGCGCGCGGCCAGCAGCAGCGCCGCCAGCGCGATCAGCGGCGGCATGTGGAGCAGCAGCGCGGCCATGCAGGCCAGCACCAGGCCGGCGGCCGGCAGACGGCCCGCCGGCGACGCCGGGCGCGCCATGCGCTGAAGCTCGAACGCGGCCACGACGCCGCTGGCCGCCAGCAGCAGCACGAAGACCGGCCCGCCCAGCGCGACCGCCGCCAGCACGCCCGGCCCCATGATCAGCGCCGTGCGCGACCGGCGGATAAAATCAGCGTCGAACAGCCGGCGGGTGGGCGGCGTGGGGGTCACAGGGGTCTGGCCTTTCCCGAAAACATTCAGCCCGCGCTGTGGCGCTGGATGAACGCGCCTGCCTGCTCAAAAACGGTGTCGCGCTCACGGTCGAGCGTCAGGTTGTGGCCGCTTTCGTGCAGCGTATAGGCCTCGATGACGGCGCTGCCGGCGCGGGCGGCGATCAACTGGCTGTTCTCGTAAGGCGCGACATCGTCGGCGGCCGCGTAGATGGTCAGCAGCGGGGCCGTCACCTGCGGCAGGCGCGCCAGCGTGACCTGTGACAGCCGGTACGCCTCGGCGACCGCGTGCGACGGCCAGCGGTCATAGCGCACGCGGCCGCGCGGCGGCTCGCCGCGCCGCTGCTGCTCCGCGCGGACGCGCTGCGGCAGGTCGCTGCGGTCGGTCGCGTCCAGGCGGCGGATGATGTGGCGCAGCCAGGGCGAGAAACGGATCATACGGGAACTATAACGCAGCGGCGACGCCAGCACCACCACGCCGTCCACCGGAACGCTGGCGGCGGCCAGCAGACAGACCACGCCGCCGATGGAGTGCCCCACCAGGAACACGCGCGGGCAGGTCGCGCGCAGCAGGCGCACGCCGTCCAGCGCGCTGCCCAGCCAGTCGTGCCAGCGCACGCGCGCCGCGTCGCGGTAATCTGTGCCGTGCCCGGCCAGCCGCGCGCCATAGACGGTGAAACCGAGCCGGTTGAGGTGTTCCCCCAGCCAGCGCACCTCGCCCGGCGACGACATCAACCCGTGCAGCACCAGGCAGCCTACAGGCCCGCCGGGCAGCAGGAACGGCTCTGCGCCGGGCAGGTAATAATCGTTCGCGGCTGTCACAGCGGCCCTCCAACGGAAACGTTAACGACAGACGGTGGCAGAGAGTTTATAATAAATTGTGATTCTGCACACTGACCGTAAGAACCTCATGTTATGGAAAGGTTTAGCCAGATATGGAGGCAAGCCTTGCGCGCCGGTGGGCGGCCCGCCTAAAAAACAGGCTCTGGCTTGCGCTGGAACCCGCGCCCGATGTCCATGACGAAATAGCGCGCGGCCGCGCCAGCCAACTGGCGCTTCTCACGCTGATCGGCGCGGCCGCTCAGGCGCTGGTGGTGCTGCTGCTGGCGCTGACCGGCAGGGGCGCGGACAGCCTGGCCGGCCTGCTCGCGCTCAGCGGCGCGCTGGCGCTGGCCGCTTACGGCCTCAGCCGGACACGTTTTTACGCGGCTGGCGTGTGGCTCGCGGTTATTGGGCTGTTGGGCGTGGTCTACATCTGGGCGCTTGACGACCCCGCGGACACCGTGCGCTTCCAGATCATGATTCTGCCGATCATTGTGGCGGGCTGGCTGCTGCCGCTGCGCGCCGCCGCCTCGCTTTCTGTGGCGGCGGCCGCGCTGCTGCTGGCGCTGCTGCTGCTGCTGGCCCCTGGGCAGGCCGACAGGCGCGCGCTGAACCTGGCGTTTGTTTTTGGCGTCAGCGCCGTCTCATACGCGGGCGCGCTGGCCCAGCGCCGGATGGAAGCGCGCCTGTTAAGCCACAGCGCCGAGCTGGCCCTCAGCGAGCGCAAGCTGCGCGGCGTGCTGGATCACTCGCAGGACGGCGTGCTGCTGGTGGATGAGGACGGCATCGTGGTTGAGTGGAACGCCGGCGTCGAACGGATTACGAACAGAGGTTACGCACAGACGATCGGCAGGCCCATCTGGGAGGTGATGGCGCAGATCCAGGGCGTGCGCAGCGACGGAAGCTGGCCCGGCGCTGAGCGCGTGCGGGACGAGTTTCACGATCTGATCGGAACCGGGACCGGGCGCTGGCACATGCGGCTGCTGAACAACACGATTCGCACGCCTGACGGCACGGAGCGCATGATTCAGTCCCGATTGTTTCCGATCCCGGTCGGCGAGCGTTTTATGGTTGGCGGCATCGTGCGCGACATCACCGAGCAGATGCACGCGCAGATCGAGGTGGCCCAGACGGCGGCCCTGCTGCGGGCGACGCTTGAATCGACCGCGGAGGCGATTCTGGTCATTGACAAGGACCGGCAGGTGCTGGTGCACAACCCGCAGCTCCGGCGCCTGTGGAACCTGCCGGCGGAGATGTCGGCGCTGGCCTGGTCGGAACACCTTGAGCGCGTCATGGCGCAGGTGCAGGACCGCGAGGCCTTTCAGGCCAGCTCGGCGGAGCTGTTCGCTGACCTCAGCATCGAGCGAACGGATCTGATCGCGCTGCGCGATGGGCGCACGGTGGAGCGCCACGCCACCGCTTACCGCGTGGGCGGGCAGAACGTGGGCCGGGTATACACGTATCTGGACGTGACGCAGCGGCTGAGCGCGGAACAGGCCCTGCGCCAGAGCGAAATCCGCTTTGCGATGGCGTTTCAGGTGTCGCCGGACGCGATAGCGATCAACCGCCTGGACGACGGCGCCTATCTGGATGTCAACGAGGGGTTTGTGAAGCTGAGCGGTTACACCGTCGCTGAGATCGCCGGGCGCACGGTGGAGGGCCTTGAGATATGGGCGGACTACGCTGAATGTCTCGACATGGTTAAGGGCCTGCGCGAGCGCGGCGAAGTGCGCGATCTCGAAGCCGTGTTTCTGACTAAAACAGGCCAGCGCCGCATCGGGCTGGTGTCAGCCCGGCTGATGGAACTCGACGGCGTGTCGTGTGTGCTTTCGATCACGCGCGACATCACCGAGCGCAAGCAGCTTGAGGCGCACCAGCTTGAGCTGGCGCTGGAGCGCGAACGGGTCGCGATACTCCAGCAGTTTATCAGCGACGCCTCACACGATCTGATGACGCCGATCACGGTGCTCAGCACGGGCGTCTACCTGCTGGGCCGCTACGCGACAGACGGACGCCAGCGCGAGCATGTCGCCCGGCTGAAGATTCAGATTGACCGCCTCACCAGGATGATTAAGGACATGCTCACGATGTCGCGCCTGGACAAGCCGGTGGCGGATGAGTTCGACTTTGAGCGCGTTGACCTGGACGCGCTGCTGCGCCGCATAATCAGCGACCACCGGGGGCTGGCCGAGGGCAAACAGCAGCGGCTGGTCTACACGGCCGAGAACCCGGTTCCGCCGCTGCTGGCGGACGTGGACAAGCTGGAACAGGCGGTTATTAACCTGCTCGAAAACGCCATCAAATACACGCCGCCTGGCGGCCTGATCAATGTGGCTGCCGGCGTGTGTGACAGCAGCGTTTTTCTGCGCGTGAGCGATACCGGCCCCGGCATTGACCCGCGTGACCTGCCGCATATTTTCGAGCGTTTCTACCGGGGTAAATCGTACCGCCCCAGCGAAGGCGGGACCGGGCTGGGGCTGTCAATCGTGCAGAAGATCGTTAAGGCGCATGAGGGGCGCATAGAAGTGGAGAGCGCCCTGCAGCAGGGCACAACTATAACGCTGTGGCTGTCGTTAAAATGAGCGGGCTGCGCGCCGGTCAGCCCTGGACCAGATAGCTTTCGCGCAGGGCGCGCGTTCCCAGGCGGGTGGTGGCGGCGGCGCCCGCGCCGACCACGCCGAGCGCCAGCAGCGCTGCCAGCGCCAGCCAGCCGCCGTGAGGGAGCAGCAGCAGCCCGTTCCAGATCACCGCCAGCGCGGCGCTGCCCACTGCCGCGCTCACCAGCGGCGGGAAGCTGGCGCGCGCCAGCCGGCGCAGCAGGGCGTCGCCCGCCAGCAGGGCCAGCGTCACCCAGCCAGCCGCCGTCAGCAGGAACAGCGCGATCGCCGCCAGCAGCAGCAGCGGCAGCAGCAGCAGCCCCACCGGCGGCAGCGCCGCCAGCAGCAGCAGATAAGCAGCGCCCAGCCCCAGCGTGAGCAGGCCGAGGGCCAGCCCCACCTGCCCCAGGCTGCGGGCGCGGCGGCGCACTGCCTCGGCCATATAGCTGACGCGGCGCGGAAACAGCGTGACGGCCAGCACAGCCAGCGCGCCCACCAGCAGCGACCCGCATGATGCGGCCGCCAGCCCAATCGCAGAGAGGGCCTGCGGCGCGGCGGACCACGCCAGCCACTGGTCAAGGGCGCTGGTGTCGCAGGGCAGCGGCGGCGCGGCGTTGGCGCGGTTGTCGGTCAGGCCGCCGCAGACGTACAGGCTGCCGGTGACCGACGCGCCCGGCTGGATGGTCACGTGTTTGCCGCGCGCGTAGGTCTCCCCCGCGAGCTGCCCATCGAGCACGACGGTGTCGGCCAGCAGCAGCGCGCTGCCGCTGACCACGTTCGCCGGGGCGAGCGTGATGGAGTCGCTGAGGACGGTGAGATCGCCGCTGACCGCGCCCTCCAGGTAGACGGCGCTGCCGATCAGCGCGGCGCTGCCGCTGACCTGCGCCTGCGGCCCCAGCACGACCGACTGGGCCAGCACGGTCAGGCTGTCGTCCAGCGGCTGGTCCAGCCGGTAATTCTGCACGACGACGGCGCCGCGGCCCCAGGGCTGCTCCAGGCGCAGGCGGACGGCGTTCAGCGCCAGCGCCAGCAGGCCAACGACAGCGGCCAGGACGGCCAGCCCACGTAGACCGCGCATCATTTCCCCTTTCCGGTGGACTGTGTCAGATGGTGCGTTCAGCGCGCAGGCGCGGACCCAGCCGCAGCAGCCACAGCAGGGACGCCGGGACGGCGGCCACCAGCAGCAGCACGACCTCCATGTTGGCCGCCAGCAGCGTCTGCACGTCGGTCACGGCCTGTTCCGCGAGCGTGATGCCCAGCACCATCAGCCCGGCCATCTGCCGCAGGGCGTCGGCCAGCAGCGCGGCGTTCCCCAGCGCGGAGAGCAGCAGCCAGCCGGCGGCCAGCAGCGCGGGCAGGGCGACGGCGGCGGCCAGCGCCAGCCCCAGCGCCAGCGCCAGCCCGGACACGTGCGGCATCTGCCGGGCGCTGACGGCCTCTGCGAGCTGCGCCATGATGGCCGCCGCCATGCGCGCCGGCGCGCGCTCGTGCGGGGCGCTGCGCAGCGTCCGGTCCACCTGTTTGAGCCGCTGGAAGCTGGCTGAAGCGGCGGCGTCGGCGTCCAGGTGCTGATACAGCTCCGCCAGGCTTTCCGGGTCGAGGCGCTCGTCCAGGGCTTCCTGCATGAGGCGCTGTCGTCGCTCGTTCGCCATAGCTACAGAGTCTCCAATAGCGGGCGGATCAGGCTGCCCGCGTGCGCCTCTTCCCTGAGCCGGTCCGCCAGCGCCTGCCGCGCCCGGAACAGCCGGCTTTTGATGGCGCTTTCGGTTGTGTCCAGCACGTCGGCGATTTCCGCATACGAATAATCGTACCAGTACCGCAGGACCACCGCGGCGCGATAGTCGGCGTTCAGGCTGTTCAGCAGCTTCTGCACCGCCGCGCTGCGCTGGTTGTGGACGGTGGCGTCCTCCGGGTCCGGCTCGTCGCTGCTGAGGGACAGGTTCGGCGGCAGCGGGTCATCGAGCGAGAGCCACGTAAGGCGCCGGCGGCGCAGGCGATCAATGCAGTGGTTGGAGGCAATCGAGAGCAGCCAGGTTTTGAACGAACGGGCCGGGTCATAGCGCTGAAGATTCATATATGCCCGCAGGAACGTTTCCTGGGCGGCGTCCTCGGCTTCCGTGCGCTCGTTTAGCATGCGGTAGCACAGATTATAAACTGCATGCTGGTAGGTGTTGACCAGTTCGGTAAAGGCATCCTGGCTGCCGTTAAGGGTTGCTTCCACCCATTCTAAAATGACTGGATCTGACACTGACACGTTGTCATCTCCTCAAGGACGCAGCCCGCGAGGGCGGCGGCCTTCTGAAAACAGTATACGCCAGCGGCGCGGAAAAGTTGCTGATGAAGTGCTGGAGCGGTGCGCTTACGCGGCAGTCTGCTGTGGCTTGGCCTGTCTCGTGCTCATACAACTCATGGTACTCCAGATTTACCCTTAGCTGACCCCCCAGATGGTCAGGTTCGCACCTGTTCACCTGTATAAAACGCCCGCTGGCGCTTCACACGTGATCGGCGCGACCTGACCGGGTGAGGGGCGTATGGCCATCAGCCGAGGTGCAGCGCGGCCACCAGCGCGCTCAGCAGCGAGGCCAGCGACGACAGGGCCTGCCTGCCGCGCCCCTGCGCCACCTGCGCCAGCCGGAACTGTTCAGCGTCGCGCAGCATCTGCTGGCGTTCGTGTTCGACGATCATATAGGTTAACAGGTTGGGGTTCATCACACTTTGCTCCCGCTTGTGGCTGTGCCACTTCTCTCCCCTTGCTACTAGCTACTACGGGGCGGCGCGGGCTTTGTTCAAAAGTGCGCACCTGGTGGCGAAATCTGCGGGCGCTGGCGGGGCTGTGTGTGGGGCGGGGGGACAACGCAAGCCCCTATCCACAGCAGGCGGATAGGGGCAGCTCAAGGAGTAAAACACTGGTTGGATGAGAGGCTTATCGCATCCAACGAACGGCCGGGTGTCAGAGGCGTGTCGCGGCCGTTTGTTTCTACCTATCCCCTAATACGCGGCGGCCGGCGCGGAAGTTCAAAACCTGCCCCGGTTTTCGCGCTTTATTCATTTACCCCGTTTATGTGGGTAAACTGGCTGTGTGGCGCGGCTGCGGGGCTGGTGAGCCGTTCTAATTCCATCAGGTAGGCATACGCCTCGTCAAAGCTGCTGCCGCACATCTCGGCGCTGGGGCGCAGCCGGGCGCAGACTTCCGGGCGGTCGGGGCGGCCGTAGATCAGGCAGCGGTTGTCGGCGCTGAGCTGAACACAGCGCACCCCGGCGGGTTTGCCCTCCGGCATGCCGGGGATGGGCGACGAAATCGAAAGCGCGACGCAGCACGCGCCGCAGCCTGGGCGACAGTCCATAGGGCGCAGCCTCGCTGTTATCGGTGTGTCCCCGGCCGGTGCGCGTTGATGTCGGCGCGCAGCGCCCGCGCCGCCGCGCCGGGGTCGTCGGCGAAGATCACCGCGCGCGAGGCGTTGATGACCAGGCCGCGCCCGGCGCTGTCCAGCCCGGCGCGCAGCACCGCCGCCACGTCGCCGCCCTGTGTGCCCACGCCGGGGACCAGCAGCGGCAGGTCGCCCACCAGCGCCCGCACGCGGCCCAGTTCTGCGGGGTAGGTCGCGCCGACCACCAGCATACAGTTGCCGGCGGCGTTCCACTCGGTCGCGACCTTTTCCGCGACAACCTGCCACAGCGGTTTGCCGTCCACGTTTAAATCCTGCAGCTCGGCGGCGCCGGGGTTGGAGGTGCGGCACAGCACGATGCAGGCGCGGTCGGCGCGGCTCAGAAAGGGTTCAAGCGCCTCGCGCCCCAGGTATGGGCTGACGGTGGCGGCGTCGAAGCCGTAATAGTCGAAGATCGAGCGGGCGTAGGCGTCGCTGGACGAGCCGATGTCGCCGCGCTTGGCGTCGCAGATGGTGACGATGTCCGGGTGGTGGAGGCGCAGGTACTCCATCGTCTGCCGCAGCGAACTGCCGCCGCGCTCGCCGCGCGCCTCATAAAAGGCGGTGTTGAGCTTGTAGGCGCACACCTGCTCGTGCGTCTGCTCGATCACCCAGCGGTTGAACACAAACAGCGGGTACTCATAGCGTTTGAAGGCGTCTGGCAGGCGCGGGAAGTCGCTGTCCAGGCCGACACACAGCAGCGAATCGGCGGTGTCCATGCGCGCGGTGAGCTTAGCGAGCGCGTTCATTCGCCCAGCTCCCGCCGCTGCATCCACCCGTGCGGGTCGCGCATCCAGTCCTCGATCATGTTCAGCGCCTCCGGCGTGAGATAGCCGGCCTGCTGGGCGGCGCGGACGATGGTGGCAAACGGCGCCAGCAGATGCAGGCGCACGCCCATGACCGCGAAGGCGCGCTCAGCCATCGGGAAGCCGTAGCCGGTGATGGCCAGGCAGTCCTCGACAACCGCGCCGGCGGCGCGCAGCGCCTCCACGCCCGCCAGGCTGCTGCTGCCGGTGGTCACCAGGTCCTCGATCAGCAGCACCCGCCGCCCGGCGACATCGCCGCCTTCGACCTTGCTGCGCGTGCCGTGTTCCTTGGGCTGTTTGCGCACAAAGACCGACGGCGCGCCCAGCGTGTAGGCCAGCGCGGCGCTGTGCGGGATGCCCGCCGTTTCGATGCCGGCGATCACGTCGAACGTCAGCGGCGTTTGTTCGACCACCTGGCGAAAGCCTTCGATCACCACGCGCCACTGCTGCGGCCAGTAAATCAGCCGCCGGTTGTCCACGTAGACCGGCGACAGCAGGCCAGAGCGAAAGGTGATTGGTTTGTCGGGCGTGAAGCCGACGGCGCGGATCGCCAGCAGCGCCTGCGCGACATCCTGTTCAAGCATAGGACTCCTCGTTTGCGATCAGCGCCGCCGCCAGCGGCCCGCGGTACACCAGCGCTGACCAGTATT
>CAZDVL010000054.1:0-14879 GCA_964508745.1 uncultured Anaerolineaceae bacterium
TGCGCGCGCTGCTGGAGCGCGGCGGGCGTGTGCTGGTGCGCCTGAACGCGCCGGTTGAGGACGCGCGCGCCGCCCTGGCCGGGCTGCCCGGCGTGGAGAGCGTGGAGGCCAGCCGCGACGACCTGCTGGTGACGCCGCGCGCGCCTGAAAGCGACCCGCGCCCGGCTATCGCCCGGCTGGTGGTGGAGCGCGGCTGGGACCTGGTCGAGCTGCGGCCGGTGGCGGTCAACCTGGAGGAAATTTTCCTGGAGGTCACACAGCGCGGCGACGACGCCGCCCCGGCCGACACCGAAAGCGAGGAAACCCATGCGTAGCATATTCGCCGTTTTTAAGCGCGAGCTGTGGCTGTACTTCCGCTCGCCCATCGCTTACGCCATCGCCTTCGCCATCCTGTTCTTCCTGGGCCTGCTGTTCAACGGCTATATCGCCCAGGCTAACCAGCGCTTCCCGGCGGATTCGACTTACGTCCCCTCGCTGCTGACGTTCCTCATGTTTCTGATCGCGCCGCTGCTGACGATGCGGCTGCTGGCCGAGGAAACGCGCGAGGGCACGCTCGAAGTGCTGATGACGCTGCCGATGAGCGAGGGCCAGATGATCGTCGGCAAATTTCTGGCGGCCTGGGGCTATTACACCTTCCTGCTGCTGCTGACAGTGGTTTTCCACGTGCTGATGACGCTGGTCGGCATCCCGGACCAGGGCGCGGCCTTTGGCGCTTACTTCGGCGCCTGGCTGTACGGCGGCGCGGTGCTGGCCGTCACGATGATCTGGTCCGCCGTCACCGAAGATCAGATCGTGGCGGCATTTCTGGGCGCGGCGACGGTGCTGGTGCTCTACCTGGCCGAGATCGCGGCGATCTGGATCGCCAGCAACCAGAGCACGGCGGGCGCGGCGGATTTCGTCCGCGAGCTGGGCCTGCAGGCGCACTATGGCCCGACGCTGGCGCAGGGCGTGATCCGCGCGGAGGACATCGCCTATTTTGTGCTGATGACCGTCGGCGCGCTGTTTATCACCACGCGCATTGTTGAAACGCGGCGCTGGAGGGCATGAGCATGTCTGAACAGACACCCAATACTGCACCGGAACACCGGGAAGAAGAACCGTTCATCCCGCCGTCGTACCTGCTTATCCTGGTGGGCGTGGGCCTGCTGGTGGCGCTGGCTGTGTTCTTCACACAGCCGTCGTTTACGGTGGTGGGGTGGGGCGGGCTGGGCATCGCCGCCCTGTCGCTGATCGCCTGGGCCGTCACCGCGCCCGAACAGGCGCGCGCGGCGCTGACCGGGCGCACGGCGCGCTTCGGCGGCACCAGCCTGCTGGTGACGCTGGTCGTGATCGTCGCGCTGATCGCGGTTTACGTGCTTATTCGCCAGCAGAGCTGGCGGTTGGACCTGAGCGAGCGCGACACGTTCTCGCTCACCGACGAAGCGCGGCAGGCCGTGGCCGGGATCGGCGCTGACCCGAACGCCCCGCAAATCAAGCTGCTCGCCTTCTACGACTCAACGCAGTCGGGCCGGCGCGACCAGGACACGCTGCTGCTGGAGGATTACCGCCAGACCAGCGGCGGCAGGATTGCCTACGAGTTCGTCAACCCGGACCAGAACCCGGCGCTGGCGCAGCAGTACGGCGTGACGACCCCCGGCTCGATCGTCGTGGTGGCGCTGGACGACGCCGGCACGCCGGACATTGAGAACGCGGAGCTGGTCAATTTCCTCACCCAGGATCAGCTCACCAACGCTGTCCTGCGGGTGGCCGCCTCTGGCGACTTCCGCGCCTATTTCCTGAGCGTGGACGGCGGCTTCAGCATCAGCGACACCGGCGACACCGGCCTGTCCACGCTGAGCACGATTCTGACCGATCAGCTCGACTGGACGACGCAGGAGGTCACGTTCTTTCAACTGCTGGCGCCGGACTCCGAGATCAACCTGCTGGACCCGGCGGCTGACGCCAGCGTGCTGGTTATCGCCGGCGGCAGCACGCCGCTGGGCGACGCCGAAATCGACTTTCTGCGCCATTATCTGGAGAACGGCGGGCGGCTGGTGGTGTTCGGCGCGGCCAATTTCACCGGCGATTACGTCTCGCTGGCGACGGACCCGGCGCTGAACAGCCTGCTGGCCGAGGTCGCCGGCATCAGCTTCAGCGACAACCTGGTGCTCGACCCGTCGCTGTCGATTCAGTCGCCGACAATCCCGGTGGCGGTGGACCTCAGCAGCAGCAGCTTCATCACCACCAACGGCGTCAGCGCGCAGAGCGGCCTGGTGTTCGAAGTGCCGCACAGCATCATTGTCGCGCCGTTCGAGGGCGTCACAATTGACGAACTGGCGCGCTCGACCGAGAATGCGTTCGCCAAGACTGACTACGCGGCGGTGCTGCGCGGCGAGGTCACACAGGCCGAAGGCGACGCGCAGGGGCCGTTCGTGCTGGCCGCCTCCGCCGCCAACGGCGCGACCGGCGCGCGCGTGGCGCTGTTCGGCAGCGCGTCAATTCCCATCAACGCCTTCGCGTTCGCCAACAACATCGCCAACCTGAACGTGGCGCTCAACAGCCTGGTGTGGGCCACCAACTTCAACGACTTTTTCACGCAGATCACGGTCCAGAGTCCGCAGCTCCCGCAGGATACACCCATCTTTGTTGACCAGCAGACGGCTTCGCTCATCAATCTGCTGACGATCTTCGTGCTGCCTTTTGGTGTGCTGCTGGTGGGTGTGCTGGTGTGGTGGAACAGCCGCCCGCGCCCGGTAGATCGCTAGCGAAAGGGGAATGCAGCCATGCGTCTTAACCGGACAACCGTTATTCTGCTGGTGGTGTGCGCGGCAGTGATTGTGGGTGTGCTGGCGCTGACCAGCAACCAGGCCAGCGCGCCGGATGGCGCTGCCGGCGGCCCGCCGCTGGTGAACACAGCGGCGGTCGTTGGCCCGATCCTGCCGGAGCTGACGCAGGAGTCAGTGGTGGCGCT
This sequence comes from uncultured Anaerolineaceae bacterium, assembly GCA_964508745.1. Lineage (GTDB taxonomy): Bacteria > Chloroflexota > Anaerolineae > Aggregatilineales > Phototrophicaceae > DAOTWC01. The sequence goes on from CAZDVL010000054.1 coordinate 2,951, forward strand.
GGCGGTGGTGGACAACCAGACCGGCGACCAGGTGCGGCTGGCGCGCGGCGCTGACGCCGCCTGGGAAATCACACAGGCCACTTACGCCACAACCCGCGCCGCCGACGAGGGGGCAGTGCTCAACAGCCTGGAGACGCTGCTCACGCTGGAGGCCAACGATAAATTCGAGAGCGACAAGCTGGCAGATTTTGGGCTGGCGACGCCCGCTTACATCATCACGCTGACCGCCGCCGACGGCACGCTGCACACAATCTACGTGGGCAGCGCCAACCCGGCGGGCAACCGGCGCTACCTGTTTGTCACCCAGTCCGAGCCGGGCGCGGCCACACCTGAGCCAGCGCCGGCGACAGCCACGCCCGCCGCCGAAAGCACCGAGGACCCGGCGGCCACAGCGGCGCCGCCGCCGCACGCGGCGCGCACGCTGGACGCGACCAGCGGGACGGTGTTTCTCGTCGTCAAGAGCACGCTGGATCGCCTGACCGGGCTGGTCGCGCAGCCGCCTTACGTGCCGGCGCCCACGCCGACGATCACGCCCACCGCCACGCTCAACCCGCTGAGCCAGGTGGACATGGCGACGCTGACGGCGGCGCCGATCATGTCGGCGACGGCCTTCTACGAACAGTTCGTCGCCACCGCCACCGCAATGGCTGAGGCGGCGGCCGCCGAGGCCACGCCGGAGGCCGGCCAATAACGGCTGGCTGACGTGCGGGCGCTGTCATCAACGCTGACCCTGATCCAGCCGGCATCTGGGCTTCGATCAGGGTCAGCATTTTGCTTCAGGCGGGGCAGCGCCGTCTACGAGCCGCCCTCCACCTCTTCAGCAACGTCACAGACCTGACAGGCCACGTTTTCGACAGGCTCGCCGCTGGCCAGGGCCGCCACCCAGTCGCGGATGCGCACGCCGTTGGCGGCAAACGTGTAGAACTCCGGCAGGCGCAGGATCGTGTGCAGCGGCCCGCCGGCGGTGAAGTAGCGGAAGTTGTCCACCGCAGCGTCAATGTCCGCCAGGTTGGCCTCCAGCTTTTCGGGCAGCGAGATGTCGGTTTCGCCGAGCAGCGTCAGGAAGCTGTACTGCACCTCGTCCTCAGCGGTGTTGTACTGGGCGAAGGCGATGTCCGGGAAGTGGCTGGCGGCGGCGATGTAGAAGTCCTCGAACGTCAGCGTTTCGAGCGTTTCGTCGGCCAGCTCCGGCCAGTCCGGCAGGATGTCGAGCGTGTGCCACGCGCTGAACACGACTGCCGCCTGGCTGCTGCGATAACCGCCCGCGCCGTCGCCAAGCTGAACGATCTCCGCCTCAGGGTATTGTTCGGCGACGATGCCGGTGTAGATCGGCGAGGGGATCGCGCCGGCGCTGCTGCCGGTCACGAAAATCTGGTCGGGCGCGTCGAAGTTGTCGAAAACCCAGTCCAGGGCGGACGAAGCGTTGGCGAAACCGTTGTGGAAGATGGTCACTTCGCGCGCGGGGGTGTCGCCGCTGGCCGGGACTTCATAGACGGTCTCGCCGCCGCCCAGGTGCACATCGCCCGTGCAGTACGGCACAAAGACCATCGTGTAATCGGCGAAGGGGTTTTCCGGGTTAGCCAGGTCAAAGATGCCGCTGCCGGGTTCGGGGCTGTTCTGGGGCAGCTCGGCAAAGGGCACGTAAGTGACCACGGGGCTGGTGACATCGCAGATCTGGGCGAACCAGCACGCGCCGCCGCCGTTCAAGAAGATCAAAAGGCGTTCGGGGTCGGCGGGGCGCACAAAGAAATTAAAGGGCGTGCCGTTGGAACATACGGTGTCGCCGCCCGGCGCGATGCTGGTCCAGACGCCTGTTTCCAGGTCGGCCAGCGGCGGCGGGGCGTCATCCTGCGCGACAGCGGACGGCACAACGACAGCGAAAACGGAAACCAGCACAAGCACAATAAGCATACGTTTGAACATACAAAAGCACCTTTCGCTCATCCTTCGCCCCCACAGGATAGCGTTTCCGGGCCTTTGTAGCAAAAAGCGGGCGGCGCAGCGCGGCGAGCTGGCGCCGGTGTCGGGTTATGGCTGGCCGCCGTTACGGGAAGGCGGGCGCTGTTCGGTGAAGTCGGGGCGCGGCGCGTCAGCCGGCAGGCCGTTGGCCTCCGCCTGGCCCATGTCGCCGGCCCACAGGCGCTGCATCTCCGCGCTGGTTTCGAGCAGGTCTTCCAGCCTGCCGACCGCCTCGACGCGCCCGCCTTTCAGCACGATAATCTGGTCGGCGCGGCGCAGCGCGGCGCGCCGGTGCGACACCGCCAGACAGGTCGCGCCCTGCTGGGCAAAGACGCGGCTCCACAGCATTTGCTCCGTTTCCACGTCCAGCGCGCTGGAGAGGTCGTCGAACACCAGCAGCTCTGGTTGGCGCACGAACATGCGCGCGGCGGCGGCGCGCTGCATCTGCCCGCCGGAGAGGCGCACGCCCTTTGGCCCGACGGATGTCTCTAAGCCGTGGTCGAGTTCGGTTACGTCCTGCTCCATCACCGCTAACCGCACCGCGCCGGCGATGTCGCTGTCGGCGGGCAGGCCCATGAGGATGTTGTCGCGCAGGCTGGCGCTGAACAGGCGCGGCACCTGCGGCGTGTAGGCGGTGCGCGGCGGCGCGAAGAAGGCCGCCGGGTCCTCGACCAGCTCGCCGTTCCAGCGAATGTCGCCGGCGTCGCGCGGGAGCAGCCCCAGCAGGACGCGCAGCAGCGTGGTCTTGCCGCTGCCGATGCGCCCGGTGATCACGGTGAACGTGCCGCGCTCAAGCGCCAGGCTGATGTCGCGGATGCCGCGCCCGGACGACGGGTGGCGGTAGGTGAGGCCGGCGACGGCCAGCGTGTGCAGGCGGTGCGCCTCGGTTTTGGGCGCGTAGGGCACGTCGGGCAGCGGGCCGCGCATGTAGACCGGGCCGTGTTTGACCATGATTTCGCGCGGGTTTTCCTGGCCCAGCAGGTACTCGACGCGCCTGATGGAGACGCCGGCCTGCCGGTATTTGGACAGCATCATGCCGAAGAAGCGCATGAACTGGGTGATCCACTCCAGGTAAAAGACGAACAGCGCGAAGTCACCGACGGTGAACGTGCCCGCGCGCATATAGCCGCCGGCCATGATGAGGATGATGCCGGTGCCCACGTTAATCGTGTTCCAGAAGATCGAGCGCAGCAGCTCCTCGAACACGCGATCCTTGAGCGCAGCCTGCCGCCGCGTCTCGTTGAGGACCTTGAACTGCTCGATTGTGCTGTCCTCGGCGGTGGCGGCTTTGATGGTCTGCACCGCGCCGAACGTCTCGGCGATGAAGCCGATCACGCGGGCCGCCGCGCGGCGGTTGGCCTCGCGGTACTGCATCACCCGGTTCATCGTCAGGCCCGCCACCGCGACCACGATCACCAGCGGCAGCAGCGTTACGACGGTGATCGCCGGGTTGATGCTGAACATGACGATCACCGCCACGGCCGTCATGATGCCCATGCTGACCACGTCGCGGATCCAGATGGTGAACTGGGAAATTTCGTCCAGGTCGCCGCGGAAGCGGCTGATCGCCTCGCCGGGCGAGGTGGGCATGGGGCGCGCGCCCGGCTGGCTGAGGATGTGCTGGAACAGGTTCTTGCGCAGCAGCGCGCCGCTGACGAACGTGAACGTCACGCGCGAGTACATCACGCCGAAGCGCAGGCACAGCTCCGCCACGACCGACACCACCAGAAAGGCCACCAGCGTCCACAGGCCATAGCTGACCTGGGCGCTGCCGGTCAGCTCGTTGAAGAACTGGCGCGTGATGAAGGCCGGAATCTGCTGGAGCAGCGTCAGCGCGGTCATGAAGCCGACGACGGCCACATACAGCCAGGGCGAAAACGTGATGATGCGCCAGATAACGCGCCAGTCTTTCACGCCAGCGCCTCCTCAAGCCCGGTCTGCAGAAGCTGGTAGAAGCGCGAGCTGCTGTCCCCGGCCAGCCGCGCGCGCGCGCCGTGCTCGCGGATGCGCCCGTTCTCCAGGATCATGATCTCGTCGGCGCGGTGCACGGTCGCCAGCCTGTGCGCGATGATGATGGCGGTGCGGTCGCGCAGCAGCTTGTCAATCGCCCGTTCGATGCGCTGCTCAGTTACCGGGTCAAGGCGCGACGACGCCTCATCCAGAATCACGAGGCCGGGGTCTTTCAGAAAGACGCGCGTGAACGCCAGAAGCTGCGCCTCGCCCGCCGACAGGCCGCTGCCGCCGGACTGAATCTCTGTGTCGAGGCCCTGCGGCAGGCTGGCGAACCATTCCAGCAGGCCCAGGTCGCCGAGGGCCTCCATGATGCGCGCGTCGGGAACGCTGCGGTCGAAAAAGGTCAGGTTGTCGCGCACGCTGGCGCGGAACAACTGCACATCCTGCGTGACGATGCCGACGCGCTGGCGCAGCTCGCGCAGGCGCGCCTGGCGGATGTCCACGCCGCCCAGCCGCACCGCGCCGGACTCCACAGGCACGTCGTAGAGGCGAAAGAGCAGGCGCGAGACGGTCGTCTTGCCGCTGCCGGTGCGCCCCAGCAGGCCCAGCACGCGCCCTGGCTCCAGCCGGAAGGCCAGGTCGTGCAGCACGATGTCGTCCTTGTAGTAGGTGAAGGTCACGTGGTCGAAGTCCACCGCCAGCGGGCCGGGCGGGATCGGCGCGCCGGGGCCGTCCTGAATGCTGCTTTGCTGGTGATAGAGCGCGGTGATGCGCCCGATGCCGGCGCCGGCTTTTTGCAGCTCCTGAATCTGGTTGGTGAGTTCGCGCATGGGGCGGAACATCATGTTGGTGTAGCTGACGATGATGAACACCGTGCCGATGGTTGCCAGCCCGCCGCGAAACAGCAGGTAGCCAGAGACGAAGGCGATCGCCGTGCCGACGGTGATGCTGGCGGCCACGACGACAAAGACGACCAGGTTCATGCGGGCGGCGCTGCGCTCGGTTTGCAGGCGGTCGCGCATCAGCCGGTACAGGTGGCGCATGGCGTAGGGCACAGCCCCGCTGCTGCGCGTGTCCTCCGTGCCGGAAAGCTGTTCCTCAAGGAAGCCGTAGAGCGCTGCGCTGGATTCGCGGGCGGCGGTCCACTGGGGCACGGCGATGCTGCGGACGCGGTTGAGCGCCCACAGCGTCGCCAGCGCGAACACGGCCATCACCAGCCCGACGCGCGGGTCCTCGCGCAGCAGCAGCAGCACCACGCCCAGCAGCAGAACGATGTTGCCCACCACCAGGATGACGAACTGCGAGAAGAAGTTCGCCAGCTCGGTCACGTCGCCGTCAATGCGCTCGATCATCTCGCCCGGCGTGCGCACATGGTGAAAGCCCATGTCCAGCCGCAGACAGTGGAGCGCGAGGTCGGCGCGCAGGGCGTTGGTGGCCGTCCAGCCGACGTTCTCGCCCACGTAGACCGCGCCCACCGCCACCACCTGCTGCAAAATGGCCGCGCCGATAAACAGCAGCGCGGCGGCCAGCAGGCTGCCGGCCACTGGGTCGGGCAGGGCGTGCTGCGGGAAGCGCAGCGCGTAGTCCGCCGTCAGGGACGCCGGGGCCGGGACGGCGGTCACGGTGTCGATGAAGTAGCGCACGATCTGCGGGTTGAACAACTGCAGGCCGATGCTGCCGAACAGCAGCGCGGCCAGCGCCGCCACGCGCCGCCGCTGGGGACGGAGGTATTTGAACAGCAGGTCCCGATACTGGTGGAGAGAGATATGCATGCAGCGTATCCTGGGCTGTGGCGTGCGAAGCTGGCGGGGGCTGTCCGCTGGCCGTGCCCCACTGAAGCGATTCTAAACCCTGCGGCTAAGGCCATTGCGGACCAGCGAGCGCCGCCGGCCTGCGTCTCAGCCGGGCGCGTTCTGCTGGGTCAGGCGCGGGTCAGACGGGTTGACCTGGACGACCGCGCTCCAGGGCAGGTAGCGGCGGTTGAACGTGTCGCGGCGGAGTTCGCCGCCGTTGGTGTCAAGGATGCGGCGCACCACCACCACCTGCGCGCCCTCGGCGGGCCAGTCCACCCACAGTTCCTGCTGCGGCCCGACCTCGCTGTTCGCCTCGTAGATCGTGGCCGTCGCCGGCACAACGTCGCTGATCTGCGGCCCCTCTTTGACCACCTGCCGGCCGGGATTGGTGCTGTAGAAGCGGAACTGAAGCGCCTGTTCCGCCGGATAGACCGACGTTTCGATCAGCAGGTGATAGGGCGTGTCGTTGACGAAGCGCAGGTCCAGGCTGGCGCCGGGCGTGTCGGACTGGTAGATCGCGGCGTCCATGCCCAGGCCCTCGCCGCGCTCGTAGTAGCCGACGCGGTAGGCGTGGGCGTGCCATTCGTTGAAGGGGTAGCCAGCTTCGAACGCGGCCTGGAACGCGGTCGTGCTCACCTGGCACACACCGCCGCCGACATCCTTGCCGGTGCGCTCGCCCATGATGACATAGCCTTCGACAAAGCCGCGCTCGCGGCTGATCTCGCCCAGGATGTCGTTGAACGAGAATTCCTCGCCAGGGGCGATCATCACGCCGTCGAAGCGCGCGGCGGCTACGCCGATGTTGGTGATGCGGCTGATGGTCGAGCCGGTGTAGTAGGTTGTCCCCTCGGCGACCAGCCCGCTGATGCCCAGCTCGGCGGCGGTGAGGCCGTCGTGGTAGCGCGCCAGCGTGTAGTTGAAGGCCACTGGCACGACGCGGGCGTTCGGGTCCGGGTTGAAGATCGCGTTTTCCAGGCGCAGCAGCGTGTCGTCAACGCTGAGCACGCGCCCGTTCGCGCCCGGCTCGAAGACCTCAAGCTGGCGGGCCTCGTCGTTGAAGTGGAAGCGGGCGTCGCGCGGCTGTGTGGCCAGCCCCGGCGCGAGGTTCTCCAGGAACGCGCGGAAATGCTCCACGCTGGCGTCCACCGTGTAGCGCAGCGTGCCGTCGCCGTTCTCGGCCAGGCCGACCGTCAGCAGGCGCGCCAGTTGGTCAGGCGCGATGGTCCAGGGGCCGAGCGCGCGGCCCTGGATGTCGTCGGCCACCAGCGTCACCGCGCCAGCGACGGCGGCCCGCGCGCGCGCGGCGGCTTCGTCGGCGTCGCGGATCAGCGGCGGCGTCTCGACGATCACCAGCGGCAGTTCGGCGCCGGTGTCGAGGCGCAGGATCAGCGGGTCAAGCTGGCCGAGCATGGCCGGGATGTCGAGCGCCCGGCCTGTCGCGCCGGGCGCGCTGGTGACAACCACGCCGTCAATTGCCAGCGTGGCATCGCGCGGCGGCTGGCCGACCTCAGCGGCGATGCTTGCCAGGCGCGCGGCGGCGGCGGCCTGGTTGTAATAGATGCTCACCGGCACCGCCCGCCCGGCGAACCAGGCCTGTGCCTGTTCCAGCAGCCGCCCGGCCGGGCCGCCGCCGCGCCCGACGGCGTAGGCCTGCGCGACAGCGGCCTCGACATCGAGGCGCACGCCCAGGTCGGCGGCGCTGAACTGCCAGTAACGCTCGCTGTCGCGGAAGGTGAACACGGCGTCGTCAGCGTAGACGAAAGCGTCCGCCAGCGCCGCTTCGGCCTGCGCCTGGCTCATGCCGCCCAGGTTGACACCGTAGGCCCACACGCCGGGGTAGATCGCGTCGGCATAGCGCGCCTGGACGGCCAGCACCAGCCCGACCAGGATCACACCCAGCAGCAGCGCGCCGGTGACGGCCAGCAGCGGCAGCCGGACGAGCCAGGGGCTGCGCAGGCGCAGGTTGTAAGTGTACGTTGCCATTGTCGCTACCAGTAAGACCCATTCAGACTGCCGATAAGATTACAGCAAACGCACAGTTATCAACAGGGGCGATCCCGGCCGGACCGCCCCGCTGCCTAGCTGCCTGCCGGGACGAAGCGCACCTCGAAAATTTTCGGCCACAGCTTGCCGGTGATGAAGAACGTCTCTGTGTCCGGGTTGTAGGCGATGCCGTTGAGCGTGCCGCCGCTGCCCAGGCGCTCGGCGATGTTGATGAACGCCTGATTCTGGCTGCTGAAGACCAGGTTGTTCAGCACCTGGCCGCGCTGCTGCTCGCCCAGGGCGGCGGTTTCTGCGGGCGTCAGCAGGCCGGCGGCGTCAATGCGCGCCGTCACGCGCCCGCTGGCTTTGTCAATGCGCAGAATGTCGTCGGTCTGCCAGACGTTGGCATAGACCGAGTCGCCCACGCACTCCAGCTCGTTAAGCTGCGTGACCGGCGCGCCGTCCAGCGTGACCTCGACCTCCCCAGTAACCTCAAACGTCACCGGGTCGTGCAGGAAAAGCGTGGCGCTGCCGTCGCTGCGGTAGACCGCCGCGCCGTCGTAACATAACCCCCAGCCTTCGCCCTCATAGAGCAGGAAGCGCGCGAACTGGAGCGCGTTCTGCTGCACCGCCGCCAGGTCGTAAACCAGCGCGACGCCGTTCTGCCACGTGAGCTGGATCAGCCGGTCGTCCACCAGCGCCAGCCCCTCAGCGAAGAGGTTGGCCGGCAGGTTCACCTGGTACAGCACCGCGCCGGTTTCGGGCGTCACCTGGCGCAGGCTGGACAGGCCGTAGCGCCCGGTGCTTTCGTAGAACAGGCCGTCGTGCAGCACCAGCCCCTGGAGGAACGCCGTCGGGTCGTGGGGCAGGGTGTTGACCACTTCAACGGTGAGCTGCTCGACCGGATCGTCCTGGGCGGCAGCGGGCACGACCAGCACAACCAGCAGCATCATGATGATCGCAGCGCGGTAGAGCATAAATTAATCTCCCGTGTTCAGGGTACAGTCCGTACAAGGATGATTATAGCCGCGCCCCCGCCGCGCACCCAGGCCCGGTCTGGCGCGTTCAGCGCACCGTCAGGTCGTATTCGCCGCCCGGGCCAAAGGCGCTGACGACAATGACGTAGGGGCCGCTGGTGGGCAGCGTCACCTGCACGCGCGAGTTGGTGTCGTCCATGAAATTGATATCATCGTTTTGCGCCAGCAGCGTGCCGTCGGGCCGGAAAATGTAAAGCTGCGGGTCGAGGTCGCCGCGCGCGAGCACCTCGATGGTGAGCTGCTCGCCGCCGTCGGCGTTGTACACCCAACCGTCGTCGTTGATGGTGTCCACATTGCCCTGCAGCGTCTGGCCGCGCTGGACTGTGCCCCGGCTGACGTAGTCGCCCAGCGTGGTGTTGGCGGCGTTCTGTGCGGCGATCATGGTCACGCTGTCGGCCATTTCCTGGATCGCAGCCGCGACGGTCGGGTTGTTGATGACCTGCTGGCTGAAGATGGTGATGCCGAGGGCCGGCAGGGCGAAACACGCCCCACAGGCCGCAAACGCGACCACGCCGAGGACGGCCAGGATGAGCAGGGCTTTGCTGCTGCCGCCGCTGCTTTTGACCACTTTTACCTGGCCGGGGGCGGCGCTGGCCGCGGGCCGCTGGCGCGGGACATATTCCTCGCCGCCGAACGGATCGTCCTGAACGTCGAAGTCGAACTCGTCCGCCGGCGGCTTCGGCTTGCGCGGGTAGCGCGCGTCCAGTTTGGCGAGCATCTGCTGCGCTTTGTCGTTGTCGGGCCGCAGGCGCAGCACATTTTCCAGCGCCTCGCGGATGGCCTGCGGGTCCTGCTGCGCGTTCGCCATCAGCCACCAGGCGTTGGCCTGATCCGGGTCGGCCTCCAGGATGGGGCGCAGGATGCTGATCGCTTCCTGTTTGCGCCCCGCCTTGATGGCCTCGTAAACCTGCTGCAACTGTTGATTGATGTCTGTCATATGTGTTCCCCCCCAGAGCAGCTTATACGCTGCTTCTATCATACAGCGATTCGCCAGCGGGCAAGCGGTGGCGAACGGCCTTGTGCGCGCCGGGTTTGGCCGGGCGGCTGTTTCGCTTGGCGCACAATTGGGTAAAATAGCGCCTGGTTCGCCGGATATTTAACCGGCATAAAATAGAGCGAAGGTATGTCCTATGTCTGCTACTCCCCGCGTTACCGTCTGGAACGAATTTCGTCATGAGCAGCGCAGCGGGGAGAAACCCGCTGAGATTTACCCGCAGGGCCTGCACGCGCCGATTGTCGAGTATCTGCGCCAGCAGGGGCTGGCGGTGCGCACGGCCACGCTTGACGAGCCGGAACACGGCCTCACCGAGGCGGTGCTGGAACAGACCGACGTGCTGACCTGGTGGGGCCATATCGCGCACGACGAGGTCGCAGACGCGGTTGTGGACCGCATACAGGCGCGCGTGCTGGCCGGCATGGGCCTGATTGTGCTGCACTCCGGCCACTTTTCGAAAATCTTCAAGCGGCTGATGGGCACGTCGTGCGACCTGAAATGGCGCGAAGCCGCCGAGAAAGAGCGCATCTGGGTGGTGGAGCCGGGCCATCCGATCGCCGAGGGGCTGGGCGAATACATTGAGATTCCGCACGCGGAAATGTACGGCGAGCGCTTCGACATCCCCGCGCCGGACACGCTGGTGTTCGTGAGCTGGTTCGAGGGCGGCGAGGTGTTCCGCAGCGGCTGCTGCTACCAGCGCGGGCGCGGGCGCGTCTTTTACTTCCGCCCCGGCCACGAGTCGTATCCCATCTACTACCAGCCTGAGGTGCTGCGCGTGATTTACAACGCGGTGCGCTGGGCCGCGCCCCAGGAAATTAAAGCCACCGCCTTCGGCAATGTGCCAACGCCGCTGGAGCCGATCAAAAGCGTCGCCGACTGAAACCGGCTGGCGTCCTGTTCAGCGCGCGGCTTTGCACACGGCGAAGATCGGCTGGTAGTAGCTGCTGCCGCCGCCGCTGGGCAGGTGCCAGACGGCTTCCGCCTGGCCCGGCAGCCCGCCCGCGGCCGCGCTGATCTCGGCGCGCTGCCAGGCGCGCAGGACGGTTACAGCGCAGGATGTCTCCCACGCGCCGCTGGCCTCTTTGAGCATGAAGTGGCTGAGGCGATAGGTTGGCGCGCTGTCGTCCCAGTCCCACACCTGGAACGACACGTGCCGCCCCTGCGCGCTGTCGGTGACGGTGGGCAGGGTCGTGCGCGGTTTTTCCGCCAGCAGGCGGTTATAGTCGCGGATGCTGACCAGCAGCACGCCGCCCGGCGCGACCTTGCCCCACATGCTGCGCAGGGCGTGTTCCAGCTCAGCCGGGGTGAGCATGTGCGCCAGCGCGTTGTCGCAGGCGATCACGGCCAGGAAGGGACCAGCTTCGATTTGCTCCAGCGCGCGGAAGTCGGCCACGGAGAACGTCATCTCGCCGGCGACCTTCAGGCGCTCGGCCTCGTCCTGGGCGCGCGCGACAGCTTTCGCGCTCAGGTCGCTGGCGTGGACGCGGTAGCCGCGCAGCGCCAGGCCCAGCGCCTGCGTGCCGATGCCGCAGGCACAGTCCAGCACCGGGCAGCCGTCGGCGCCGCAGCCGTCGGTGTGCTGGCGGATCAGGTGGTCCAGCGCGCCGCTTTGCACCAGCACGCTCTTGCGCCAGTCCGCGAAGATCAGGTGATAGTCAGCGACGAGTTCGCTGTAAAACTCCTCGATGCCAACAGTGTGCAGGGGTGGGTTGGTGAACATCTCGGCGTCTCCACGTGAAGTCTGCTTTCAGCCGCGGATGGCGCTCGCCAGCGCGTCCAGCCGGGCAAAAAGCGCCGCATCAATACCCCGATGATACACCTGAGCGACCACCTGCGGCCAGCCGCACACACAATAAACCCGCCCCCGGCGGCAGCCGCGCGGTTTGGCTTAGCGCAGCGCGTGATGTAAAATCTGCGCAGTCTGTATTCATGCAGGGGACAGTTGATATGCACTCAGATATTGCTGCGGGGCCGTCAGCGGTATCTACGGGCCATCTGCCGGCAGACGACCGCGTGCGCACGCTGCTTGAGATGGCGCACGCGCTGTTCGCGTCCAACACAGAGGGCCAGAACGCCCAGCATTACCCGGCGCTGGCGCGCGTGCCGCGCGACCTGTTCGGGCTGTGCCTGGTGAGCGTCAGGGGCGGGGTCTACCAGGCTGGCGACGCGCTGCACCCCTTCACGATCATGAGTGTGTCCAAGCCCTTTGT
>CAZDVL010000055.1:0-14858 GCA_964508745.1 uncultured Anaerolineaceae bacterium
GCGAGGTACATGGCGACCTGCCGCGCGTGGTTGATGCGGGCGGCGCGGCGCTTGCTGGTGAGGTCTTTGGCGGCCAGCGCGTGGTGGACGGCGGTGGCGGTGATGATCTGCTCCAGCGTGACGGCGGGCCGCCGGTGCTGGCGCGGGCGGTCGTACAGCGCCAGCGCGCTCTCGGCCAGCGCCAGCGTGACCGGCTGGCTGCTGAGCTGCGCCTGCGCCACAAGCTGCGTGAACATGCCTTCCAGCTCGCGGATGTTGCCGCTGGCGCGCTCTGCCAGCAGCTCGCTGACCGAGCGCGGGAGGCGCATGGCGCGTTCCTGCGCCCACGACTCGACGATGGCGATGCGCGTTTCGTACTCTGGCGGCTGAATATCCAGCACCAGGCCGCCGGCGAAGCGCGAGCGCAGCCGGTCCTCCAGCGTGACCAGCTCGCGCGGGTGGCGGTCGGACGCCAGGATGATCTGCTTGTTGAGCGTGTAGAGCGCGTTGAAGGTGTGGAAGAACTCCTCCTGCGTGCTCTCCTTGCCCGACAGAAACTGGATGTCGTCCACCAGCAGCGCGTCCACCTTGCGGTATTTGTCGCGGAACATGGCCGTTGTGCGCTGGCGGATCGCGTCCACCAGGTCGTTGACGAACGCCTCTGACGGCACATAAATGGCGGCCAGGCCGCGCAGGCGGCAGTGATGCCCGACGGCCTGCAGCAGGTGCGTCTTGCCCAGGCCCACGCCGCCGTAGACCAGCAGCGGGTTGTAGGCCCCGGCGGGGTTCTCGGCGACGGCCTGCGCCGCCGCGTAAGTGGTGCGGTTGGCGCTGCCGACCACAAAGCGCTCGAACGTGAAGCGCGGGTTCAGCTCCATGTCGGGCAGGTCAGGGCGGCGCGGCGGGGCGACGTGCTGGTGCAGCGGCGCGGGGGCCGGCTGCTCAGGCGGGCGGCGCTGCGCCAGGTAGCGCATCAGCGGCATATCATCATCGGCGGCGGGGGGGGCCGCGGCCGCCGGGGTGTGCACCTCATAGCGCAGCGCCGCCGGGCTGCCGTAGACATCGTTGAGGATGCGCTGGATCATGGTGTTCAGCCGGAACTCAAGCATGTCGCGCGCGTAGGGGTTGCGCGTCCCGATGACGAACGTCACGGGCGCGCCGGCCTCCGCCGCGGCCTCGCAGCTCAGGTAGGTTGTGCCGCGCAGCCAGGTCTCGAAGTTGGCGCGGTCAAGCTGCATCTCAAGCTGCTGAAGGGTGACGGTCCAGGCTTGCTGTGGGTTCACGGTTCCGGTTCCTACAGACTATAAAATCACCCCCGTTTGCCGCGCAAACGGGGCGCGTCGTGCGGCTTACGCCGTGCGATCAACTGGCAGTTTGTGGTCGGTCTTTGAAGGTGCTGCGGGTCGAGTGCGCTGGCTTACACTCTGCCATCAGTATACCAGATTACGCCCCCGCTTCAACGCCGCGCGCCTTAAAAATCTGTGCAGCGCGACATTTTAAGGTTGGGATAAGTTCTCGCGGCGGCGGCGCTGTTTTGGGATACTGGTAAGCCCCCTATAAGGCGAGTCAGCCGGCGGGTAAGCCCACATCTGCGGGCGAGGGCCGCCAGCGGGCCTGCATCTAGCGCCGCCGCCCATTTTGACGACCGCGCTCAAACATATCCGCCGGCGCGCCGGATTTTTAACATTGGGATAAGTTCTACCAGCGTTTACAGAACCGCCGTCGGCGGCGGCCAGAACGGCGCGCGGCGCGGGTTAAATTGGGATATGCGCGGCGGGCCGCCGGGGATAAGCGGCGGGCGGCGGGGCCGGCGCATCGGTGGTGGACGAAAATTGTGAAGTTGAGTACAATGGAATTGTAGCGTCACTTATATTTGTAACTAGAATTTTAGGCTGTGCCAGACAATATGGATACAAATACATCACCTTTCCCCTTACATCCCGCTCAACACACGGAACAAACCAGCATGGACGATGACGCATTAAAAGCCGACATTATCAAGGTGTCTGCCAAGTCGCGTTCAACGGCCGTCGCCGGGGCTATCGCCGCTGTTGTCCGCGAGCAGCAGATGGCCGAGGTTCAGGCGATCGGCGCGGGCGCGGTCAACCAGGCGGTGAAGGCGCTGGCAATCGCGCGCGGCTACCTGACACGCGACGCCATTGACATTGTTTTTGTTCCCTACTTCACTGAGGTGGACATTGACGGCCAGGAACGGACAGCCGTGCGCTTCAGGGTCGAAACGCGCCCATAATCACTAACGCGGGCGCGGCGCGGCGGCTAATCGCGGCGCAGGCGGGGATAGTCGAGCAGCATCACCTCCAGCGCCAGGCGCAGGTTGGCGTTGGTGCTTAACAGGCCCAGCGCGCGGCGCGTGGCTTGCAGCGCGGCCAGCGCCTCCGCCGGCGTCAGGCTGATGCTCATGCGCTGCACCTGCGTCACGCGGTCGGCGTTGGCCGGCCCCAGGCGGCTGTCCTCGCACAGCAGCAGCACATCGCGCCAGAACGACTGCCACAGCTCCAGCACGGCGGCCAGCGTCTGCCGGTTCCCGCTGAGGGTTTCCGCCAGCTTAAAGCGCCCGGCGCGGTTGAGCGCCAGGCTTTGTTCCAGCGTGTCGAAAGCCGCGTTGCGCTGCGCCAGCGCGTCGGGGTCTGCCAGGGCGCGCAGCGCCCAGCCCAGGCGCCCGCCGCTGAGGTGCGCCAGCGCCTCGGCCTGCTGCGGGTCGGCGCTGTGCTGGCCGACCAGCACGGCGCGGACGACGGCGGGCGGCAACGGCCGCAGCGCGAGCACCTGGCTGCGGCTGATGATCGTGGGCAGCAGCGCCTCAGCGCCGCGCGCCAGCACCAGCAGCACCGCCGAGGGCGGCGGTTCCTCCAATGTTTTGAGCAGCGCGTCCTGGGCCGGCCCCTGGGCGCGCTCGAAGGCGCGGAAGATGGCGACCCGGAAGCGCGCCTCGAACGGCTTGAGCGCCAGGCCGCGCGTGACGGCGCGGATCGCCTCGATCTTCAGCGCGCCCGTGTCGGTGTCGGGTTCGGCATAGAGCAGGTCCGGGTGGCCGCCGGCGGCGATCAGGCGGCAGGGGCGGCAGACGCCGCAGGGGCGGGCGTCCGCGTCCGGCTCAGCGCAGTTGAGCGCCATCGCGAAGGCGCGGGCCAGCGTCTCTTTGCCCACCGACTCCGGCCCGGTGATGAGGTAGGCGTGGCGCACGCGCCCGTGCGCCAGGCTGCCGCGCAGCAGCTCAACGGCCCAGTCGTGGCCGTAGACGGGCCAGTGATGGACGGTTTCCGTGGGCGTGGTTGTCAGCATGGGTTCATCTTCTTCATCGCCCTCACCCCCGGCGTATACCAACCCCTCCCCTAAATCCCCTCCCCACTGGCGCAGGGAGGGGACTTATTTACGGTTGCTGGCGCAGGGAGGGGACTTGCGGCCCGTTGTGCATTGTCCTGCACCCTTCCCCTGCGTGAGCGCCCGAAGGAAGCCCCGCGGGAGGGAGGGGTCAGGGGAGGGGTCAGCGGGCGTTAATCCACGCCGCGCATACGCGGGTCAAGCGCGTCGCGCAGGCCGTCGCCCAGGAAGTTAAAGGCGAACATGATCGAGAACAGCGCCAGCGCCGGGAACAGCGCCTGGTGCGGGTAGCTGCCGATCATGCGCGAGCCTTCGGAAATCATCATGCCCCAGCTTGGCGTGGGCGGGTTCACGCCCAGGCCGATGAAGCTGAGGAAGGCCTCATACGAAATGTAGGTGGGGATGGCGAGCGTCTCGGCGATGATGATCGGCCCCAGGATGTTGGGCAGGATGTGGGCGCTGAGGATGCGGCGGGTGGGCGTCCCCAGCGAGCGCGCCGCCTCGATATACTCTTTCTCGCGCACCGACAGCACCTGCCCGCGCGTGAGGCGCGCCAGGCCCATCCACGACGTGAGGCCGATGCCGATGAAGATGAACAGCATGCCGCCGCTTTGCGAGTCAAGCTGGCCCAGCGTGTAGGCCAGCGTGCCCGGCTGCGGGCTGGCAAAGCTGGTGCGGAAGAACGTCATCAGCATGATGATAAAGAGCAGCGTGGGGAAGGCGTACATCAGGTCCACGATGCGCATGAGGAAATTGTCCAGGCGCCCGCCGGCGTAACCGGCGGCCAGCCCGACAAACATGCCCACCAGGAAGGCCGTCAGCGGGCCGATGAACGCCACTGCCAGCGACACGCGCGCGCCGAAAATGATGCGGCTGAGCAGGTCGCGGCCCAGGGCGTCGGCGCCCAGCGGGTAGGCGTCGCTGACCGTGACATAGCCGCCGTCGTCCTTGGCGATCATCGCCGGGAACATGTCAATGATCCAGCGCGGCGCGGCGTTGTTGTCCACCAGCACCTGTGTCTGGTAGTCCTTCGGCGCGATCCAGGGCGCGAAGATCGCCACCAGAATCCAGAAGACGATGACGACCAGGCCAAAGAGCGCGGCCCGGTTGCGCCGCAGGCGCCGCCAGGCGTCCAGCCACAGGCTTTCACCCTTAACATAATCGTCCAGGCTGGCAACCTGGCCCGCTGCGGCGGGGGCGTTCTGCTGTTTCTGTTCTACAACCGCCATAAGAAAGTTACCCCACAAAAATCGTTAATCGTAACGGATGCGCGGATCAAGCCAGGCGTAGGCGAGGTCAACGACCAGGTTGGCCGTGACCAGAAAGCTGGCGTACAGCAGCAGCGTGCCCATAATAACCGGGTAGTCGCGCCCGGTGATGCTGGTGACGAAGTAGCGCCCCATGCCGGGGATGCCGAACACGGTTTCGACGACAAACGTGCCGGTGATCAGCGCGGCGAACAGCGGCCCCAGGATGGTCACGACGGGGATGAGGCCGTTTTTGAGCGCGTGGAACAGAATGACCGCCCGCTCTGAGAGGCCCTTAGCGCGCGCGGTGCGGATATAATCCTCAAACAGCACCTGCAGCAGGCTGGCGCGCGTGAGGCGGGCGATCAGCGCGGAGCTGACGAAGCCCAGCGCGAAGGCCGGCATCACCAGGTGGGCGAACGTGCCCCAGCCCGACACCGGCAGCACCTTCATCTGCACGCCAAAGATATATTGCAGCAGCGGCGCGGTGATAATCACCGGGACGGAGACGCCGATCACCGCGACGCCCATGCCCAGGTAATCGTAAGCGGTGTTGCGGTTCAGCGCGGCGAAGATGCCCAGCGGCAGGCCGATCGAGAGCGCCACCGTCAGCGCCGCCACGCCCAACTGCATAGAGATGGGCAGGTTTTCGCGGAAGATGTCGTTCACCGAGCGGCTGCGCGATTTATACGTAGGGCCGAAGTTGACCCAGCGCAGCACCGCTTCGTCACCGAACAGAGCCGGCAGCGGAATCTGGATCAGGTAATCCTCGGCGGCGTTGGGGCGCTGCCGCCCGTAGGTGATGCGCGGCACGGTGATGTCGCTGATATAGTTGATGTATTGAATGTGGATCGGGTCGTTCAGGTTATATTTTTGTTCCAGCACGGCGATGGTGGCCGCCGGGAGCTTCTTTTCGCGGGAGAAAGGGCCGCCGGGGACTGAGTGCATCAGCGCGAACACAATCAACGACAGGGTGAACAAAACGACGAACATCCACAAAATGCGTCGGATAATATAATTTGTCATCTGCTGTGCAATCCCCGAACTCTGCTGCCCTGGTGTTCATACTGCACAGGGCCGGCCCCCTGCGGGGCCGGCCCTGTGGTGCCGAGACTAGCCGCCGTTTAGCGGTTCAGGTCCCATTTCTCGTAGTGCTCGCGGTTGATGACGGAGTAGGTCCGCTCAACATACGGCCTGGTGAGCTGGTTGGAGGTGTACCAGTAGATCGGGATGATGCCGACCTGCTCGTAATTGAGGATGGTTTCGGCCTGCGCGTACAGCTCGCGGCGGGCGTCCACATCCGTCAGCACGCGGGCTTCGTCCACCAGACGGTCGAACTCTTCGTTCACGAAGTTCGGGTCGTTCTGCTCGGAGTCCGAGCGGAACACGCCGCGCGCGAAGTTGTCGGCGTCCAGGTAGTCAGCGCACCAGCCGCTGCGGTAGATCTGCGGGGCGTCCTCGCTGACGAAGGCGAAGTAGGTGGTCGGGTCGAGCGCGCTCAACTGCACGGTGACGCCGAGCGTGTCAGTCCACATCTGCTGGATCGCCTGGGCGATCGCGGCGTGGCCGGAGGAGTCGTTGTAGGCGAAGGTGATCGCCGGGATGTCCGCCGCAGAGGCGACGCCCAGTTCTTCCAGCGCCAGCGCCAGCTCGGCCTGGGCGGCTTCGGGGTCATAGCCGATGCCGGCGTCCGGGTTCGTCTCCATCGTCGGGGCGGCGGTCAGGCCGGGGCGCGAGAACCAGCGGGCCGGCTGCTGGCCGCCCTTGGTCACGTTGTCCACGATGGACTGGCGGTCAACGGCCAGCGACAGGGCGCGGCGCAGGTGCACGCTGTCGCCCAGCGGGGCCTTGTCCTGGTTGATGCCCAGGTAGTAGGTGCAGGTGTTGGGCGAAACGCTGTACTCAGCGCTCAGCACCGGGTCGGTCTTCACGCGCTCCAGCTCCTCCAGCGGCGGGTTGGCGGCGTCAAGCGTGCCGGCCAGGTACTCCGCGAAGGCGGCCTGCGGGTCAAGGAAGTGGAACACGACCTCGTCGAGCTGCGCCTGCGGCGAGCCTTCGGTTCCCGGCCAGAAGGGGTTCTTGATGACGGTGATGCTCTCGTCATGCGCCCATTCCTTCAGGGTGAAGGCGCCGTAGGTGTTGATGTATTCCGGTTCGGTCCACAGGTCGCCGCCCTCTTCGATGGCCCACTGGGGCTGCGCGTTGACCATCCACAGGCCGTAGATGTTGATGTTGAAGCCAATCGCTTCCGGCGCGGTAATTTCGAGCGTGTAGGTGTCAACAGCGCGCACGCCCACGTCCTCGAAGCTGCCTTCGCCGCTGTTGAACGCCTGGCCGCCGACCACGTACTCAGCCGGGAGGAAGGCGTAGACCGACGCGGTGGCCGGGTCCAGCGTGCGCTGCCAGGCGTAGACAAAGTCGGCGGCGGTCACGTAGCGAACGTTGCCGCTCTCGTCGGTGACCTGCTCGACCGCGCCGCTCTCGGCGTTGTAATGTACCCAGGGCACGTCAGGAACCAGGTTGAAGGTGTAGACGGTGCCGTCTTCGGAGACCGTCCAGTCGCTGGCCATGCCCGGCAGGGTGTCGCCGGTGGTCTCGTCCAGCGTCGTGACGCCGAGGAACATGGTGCGGATCAGGGTGTTTTCGCCGCTGACTTCGGACAGCGCCGGGTCAATGGTGTTCAGGTCGCCGCCGACCATGCCGATACCGGTGTGCAGCACTTTGCCGCCATCCTGCGCGCCAACACCGATGACCAGGGTCATCAGCATGGCCGCCGCCAGCAGCACACCCGCAAAACGAAGGGTTTTGTTGCTCATGAAACGTTCCTCCTCGAGCTAAAATATTTGTTGTGCGCCGGCGCACCGGCCTACGGAGTGTTATAGTAGCGCAAATGCTGCAAATTTGCACGCTCAAGTTCTCAGCCAGCCTTCAGCGCGCCGCTGTTCCTATAATACCCGCAAGCGCGGCGCGGTGTTCGAAACTGGCGGTTTTTGACGCTGAGCAGCGCCGCGCCACAACCCACAGCGCGCGCGCTGCGTATTAGAGGGCAGGACTGGCGAGTGGAGAGCGCACCATGATTCCGTTAGGAACCGTCAACAACCCCACGCGGCACACGCCCTACCTCACTTACGGGCTGATCCTGGTCAACCTGCTGGTGTTCGTCTGGGAGCTGACGCTGCCGCCGCAGCAGCTCGCGCAGGCGTTCTACCAACTGGCGCTGGTGCCGTGCCAGTTCACGCAGAGCTTCGCGCCAGAGCTGTTCATTGACTTCTTCCGCAGCATGTTTCTGCACGCTGGCTGGGCGCACCTGGCGGGCAACATGGTCTTTCTGTGGATTTTCGGCACCAACGTGGAGGATTACTTCCGCCGGCGCAGCTTCCTGCTGCTCTACTTCGCCGGCGGGCTGGTGGCGGCGCTGGTGCACACCGCGCTGTACCCGGACGTGTGCATCCCGCTGATCGGGGCCAGCGGCGCGATCGCCGCCGTGCTGGGCGCGTACATCGTCCTCTATCCGGGGACGCAGGTGCGCGCCGGCGTGATCTTCCTGCGCTTCTTCATGCTGCCGGTGCGGCTGCCGGCGCTGGTCGTGCTCGGCTTCTGGTTCGTGCTGCAGGTGTTCAACGGCGTCCTGTCGCTGGGCGTGGACACGCTGACCGGCGGCGGCGTGGCCTTCTTCGCCCACATCGGCGGCTTCCTGTTCGGGATGCTGTTCGCCTTCGTTTACACGCTGTTCCGGCCCGCGCCCAGGGTGGACCCGCTGCTCTAGCGCCTCTAACCCGCCTGGCCCGCCTCGCGGAAAGTCCACAGGCGGTTGGCGAGGAAGTTCCAGAACAGAATGACGGCGATGCCGACCAGCAGCGCGGCGATCGAGCCGAGCTTGGCGCTGGCCGTCGCCGACGGCAGGTAGCCGGGCCGGAACCACTGGATGACCGGCAGCGCCGCCGGCATGAGCAGCTCGCCCAGCCAGATGTAGGCCGCGCTGATCCAGAGCGTGCGGATCACCCAGCCGACGGCGTTGATCACCGTGAAGCGCGTCAACTGCCAGCGCAGCGAGTGGCCGCGCGCGTCCGGGAACGTCCAGAAGCGGTTCCACAGGTAGTTGTGCAGGGTGGCGATGAAGAACGCCGTCGAGGTGGCGGCCACCACCGCCAGCGTCGTGTAGGGCGGCAGCACCGTCGCCTGGAGGGTGAACAGCATGGCGACATCCACCAGCGCGCCCAGCGCGCCGATCAGCGCGAACTTGAGGAAGCGCTCCACTTCCTGCGCGTGCTGCCCGAAAGGCCGCGCGAGGGCGCCGATCAGCGCGTCGAGCGGGTTATTATGCCGCACGGCTTTGCGGGTGTTTTCCACATATGACATGCTTACGGTCTCTAGTTCCAAGCCCCAAACCCCAGGTCTCTGCCCGTCAGTTAACTACAGACTATTTCACCACATAACCGCGCAAACGGCCAGTTAAGATTCGGCGCTGTCGGCTTTGGCCAGGTCAACGTCGCTGTAGGTCCAGTAGCGGTTGGCGAAGAAGTTCCAGAACATAATCACCACCACGCCGATCACCTGCGCCACCACCGAGCCGACGCGCCCGGCCGCCGCCGCGCCCGCCGTGTAGCCAGGGTTGAGCGCCTGGAGCAGCGGCAGCGCCAGCGGCAGCAGCAGGTCGCCCAGGGGCGCATACGCCAGGCTGATCCACAGCGTGCGCGCCAGCCAGCCGACCACGCTCACGAAGGCGAACTGGATCAACTGGCGCGGGACCGACCGCGAGCGCGAATCCGGGTACGTCCAGAAGCGGTTCCAGATGAAGTTGCTGAGGATAGCGGCGCAGAAGGCGATGGTGGTGGCGACGGCGACGTTGGTCGCGTTGACCGGCGGCAGCACCGTCGCCTGGAGCAGGATGAGCGTGCCCAGGTCCACGACGAAGCCCATCGAGCCGACCACGACGAACTTGAGGAAGCGCTCGACCTCTTTGGCCCTGCTGCCAAAGCGCCCGGCAGCGGCCAGAATGAGCCTGTCAACCGGGTTGCGGCGGGTGGGCTGCATGGCAAACTCCCCTGCGTCCGAAAGCCGTTCCATTCTTCCACAGCGCGCCGCCGGGTGAAAAGGGGCAATTCCCGCGTATAATACGGGCATGAACCCGTTCATCTTCCCCCGCCGCGACGAGCCGGCGCGCCTGGTTCCACAGGACGCGGCGGGCCTCACGTTCAATTTTCTGCTGGCGCTGCCGGGCCGCGCCAGCAGCCGCCACACGCAGCGCGCCTACTTCCGCTGGGTGGACCAGTACCTGGTGGATGTGGCCGGGCTGAAGCCCACCCAGGGCGACGCCCGCCTGCTGCGCATGAGCGCGCTGCCCGTCGCCACGCTGCACGCCAGCCTGAGCGCGGCCCAGGTGCGCGCCTGGCTGGGGATGCTGGCGGCGCAGGGGCACGGCAAGCAGGGCGTGGACCAGGCGCGGGCGGCGCTGGTCACGCTGACGCTGCTGCTGGCCGAGGCCGGCTGGGTTAACGAATACGTCAGCGCCACCGTCGCCAACGTGCGCCCGCCGCGCGCCGAGGACGGCCAGCGCCCCGGCAAGTGGCTTTCGACCGACGAAATCCGCGCGCTGATGCTGGCGGCGCGCCGCATCGCCACCTCAGAGAACCAGGAAAAGCGCAACGCCGTCGTCATGACCATCCTGTGCACGATGGCCCTGCGCCGCGAGGAGCTGGCCAGCGCCCGCTGGGGCGACCTCAGCCTGCAAAACAACCGCGCCGTGCTGCGCGTGCACGGCAAGGGCCGCCGCACCGCTGTGGTTGACGTGCCGCGCGCCGTGCTGGGCGCGCTCGACAACTGGCGGCGCGCCGTCGCGCCCGGCGAGCCGCACCCTGACCCGCGCTCGCACCTGGTGCGGCGGCTGTGGAGGGGCGGGCGCGTCAGCGGGCAGGGGCTGACGACCGAGGGCATCTGGCTGATTATTGACCGCGCCGCCGCCGCCGCCGGGCTGGGCCACGTCGCCCCGCACGACCTGCGCCGGTCGGTGGCCGGGGCGCTGCACGAATCGGGCGTGCCGGTGGAGACGATCAGCCGGCTGCTGCGCCACCGCAGCACCGCCGTGACCGAGCGCTACCTGAGCCGTCTGCCGCGCCAGAACGAGGGCGCGCTGCTGATGAGCGACCTGCTGGAGCTGGACACGCTGGACGCGGCGGGGTGGACGGCGGAATAGGCGCGGCTCAGGCGGTGAAGATGTCGTCCAGCGGCAGACTGAAGCCCGGCAGCACAGCGCCGCCGTCCAGCGCGTCGGCACCGGCGAGGGTGCGCGCGCCCTGGGGCGTGTGCACGTCTGCCGTGCGCGTGCGCGGGTAAATCACCCACAGCAGGCGCGTGCCAGCGCGCAGGAAATCCTGCACTTTCTGGTGAATGTCGTCAGCGGCATCGTTGGGAGAAACAACCTCAACGGCGAGGTCGGGCGCAAAGGGGATGTACTGCTGCGGCAGGCCGTGCGGCAGGCGCGCCGCCGCCACAAAGCCCACGTCGGGCGCGCGCACGGTGTCTTTGCCGCGCGCGTCCTGGAACAGGATATAACCGGTTTCAGCGGCAGTGACGTAACCCAGATGGTTTGCTTCGGTAAAAGCGTACAGCCGCGCGCCAATTCTGAGCGCCAGGCCGCCGTGTTCGCCACCCGCCGGTGTCATTAGGTTCAGCGTCCCTTCAACCAGCTCCAGGCGCAGATTGGCGTAATCCGGGTGATGGGACAGCGCCCACAGGTCAGCGGCGGTGTAAATCTGTTCGCGCACAGTCATCGCAGCGCCCTTTCACTCTGCGCTTATTATAGCAGGCTCACTGGCTGACGAACGGCACGAACAGCAGCACCAGGTTCACCACGATCTGGCAGACCCAGGCGGCGGCCAGGCCGCTGCGCTGGCGCACATAGCTGTAGGTGAGGTTCATCATCACCAGCGCCACGCCGATGATGACCACCACCGCCGGGTAGCGTTGGAAGTCGAGCACGGGGAAGAACAGCAGCGCGCCCCACAGGCTGCTCATCAGGCCCACCAGCCAGAACGGGCGCTGATCCTGCAGGACGCCGCGAAAGAAAAGCGTCTCCGCCAGCGGCATGACAAACACCAGGTACGCCAGCAGCGCCCCGGCGGAGAGCGTGCCGAACAGCAGGTTGACGGTCGTGGTCAGCGTGCTGCCGCCGACCGCCAGCAGCGGCGTGGCGACGATCAGGCCAAAGACCACGCCCCACGCCAGGTTCTCTGGCGTTTCCTGGCCGATGCGCGTCATCGTGCCCAGCAGCCAGGCCAGCACGCCGAAGCCCGCCAGCAGCATCCACAGCAGCGTGTAGCGCAGGTCGTACTGCGCCGCCGGCAGCGCCGCCAGCCCGACCGCCAGCGCCAGCGCGATCAGGTAGCCGAACGTCGGGTCGCTGCTCAGGCCGCGGCTGGCCGGCGGCAGGCTGAAATCCGGCAGGTCGTGCTCGCCGGCGTCGGCCTCGTAATCTGGCGGCAGGTCGTTCGGCGGCCTCATGTCAGCAGCGCCCGCAGCGCGCCGAGCGCGGTCTGCACCCGCTCCGGCGTGATCCAGTAGTGCGTCACCAGGCGGATGTCGCGGCCGTCGGGCCGCGCGCTGATGATCACGTTGTAGTCGCGGCGCAGCCGTTCGGCGAGCTGGTCAGGCGTCAGCGGGGCGGTGGGCAGCAGGCGTATAAAGACCATGTTCGTTCTGATGGCCGCCGGGTCAACGGCGATGTGCGGGATCGCCGCCAGCCCCTCCGCCAGCGTGCGCGCGCTGGCGTGGTCCTCGCCCAGGCGCAGGCGCATCTGGCGCAGCGCGAGCAGGCCGGCGGCGGCCAGCACGCCCGCCTGGCGCATCCCGCCGCCCAGCAGCTTGCGGTTGTGGCGCGCGCCCTCGATAAATTCGCGCGACCCGACCAGCAGCGAGCCAACCGGCGCGCACAGCCCTTTCGACAGGCAGAACATCACGCTGTCCGCCGGCGCGACCAGCGCCGCCGGGTCCACGTTGAGCGCGACAGCGGCGTTGAAAATGCGCGCGCCGTCAATATGCAGGCGCAGGCCGCGTTCGCGCGCGATCTCGGCCACCTGCACGGTGTAATCCAGGCTGATCGGGACGCCGCCGACCGCGCCCTGCGTGTTCTCCAGGCAGATGAGGCGCGTGCGCGGGAAGTGGTCGTTGCCGCCGGGGCGGATCGCCGCGCGGATGGCGTCCAGCGGCAGCGTGCCGTCCGGCTGCACCTCGATTGTGAGGGGGTGGACGCTGCCCAGCGCCGACGCGCTGCCGGCCTCGTAGCAGAAAATGTGCGCCTGCCGGCCAACGATCATCTCGTCGCCGCGCCCGCAGTGCGTGAGAACGGCGGCCAGGTTGCCCATGCTGCCGCTGGCGACGAACAGCCCGGCCTCCTTGCCCAGCAGCGCGGCGGCCTCGGCCTCAAGCTGGTTGACGGTCGGGTCCTCGCCGTAGACATCGTCGCCCAGCGGGGCGCTGGCCATCGCTGCGCGCATCTCTGGCGTGGGCCAGCTTACGGTGTCGCTGCGCAGATCAATTGCGGACATGGCGAAATCATCAACCATGAGCTTGTCGGCCTCCAGGTATTTATGAATATCGTCGCGACAGCGCGCAAAACACGGTGCGGTTGTTCCAAACTGCGCTGAGCTGATGGTAGTCGTTTCACCACCAATTGACAAGACGCCTTCGCATGCCAGGATACAGGTTACAATGGAAATCAGCGCGCGGGCGCAGCATTGTTCGAGAGAGAGCCGCCACGGTGACCACGATCACGCTGGAACACCTCACCAAACGCTTTCACCAGCCGGTCGCCGGGGAACGCGGCGTAATCACGGCGGCGGACGATATCAACCTGAAATTGCAATCGGGCGCGGTGCTGGCGGTGCTGGGGCCGTCGGGCTGCGGCAAGTCCACGCTGCTGCGCCTCATCGCCGGGCTGGAGGCGCCAGACGCCGGGCGCGTGCTGTACGACAACGTTGACCTGCGCGAGATTGACGTGCGCGAGCGCGGCGTGGGCATGGTGTTCCAGGACGGGGCGCTGATGCCCCACTGGGAAGGCTGGCGCACGGTCGGCCTGTTTCTGGCGCTGCGCCAGCGCGCGGCCGAAGTGCCGGCACGGGTGGCGCGCATCGCCGAGATCACCGGCGTGGGGCTGAAGGACCTGCTCGACCGCCGCCCGGCGCAGCTTTCCGGCGGCGAGCGCCAGCGCGTGGGCATCGCGCGGGCGCTGGCCCGCGACCCGCGCGTGTTCCTGTTCGACGAGCCGTTCGCCAACCTGGACGCCAAATTCCGCGCCAGCGCCCGCGTTGAACTCAAACGGCTGCTGAACGAGTTCCCGGTGACTTCGGTCTATGTGACGCACGACCAGGTGGAGGCGGTGGCGCTGGCGCAGCGCATCGCCGTCATGCGCTACGGGCGCATCGAGCAGGTGGGCACGTACCAGCAGCTTTACCACAACCCGGTGAACCTGTTCGTGGCGACGTTCGTCGGCACGCCGCTGATGAACGTGTTTGAGGGGCGCGCCGAGCGCGGCCAGTGGGTCGGCGAGAACTTCGGCCCCTTCCCCTTCCGCGGCGACCTGCCCGACGGCACGCGGGTCATCATGGGCGTGCGGCCAGAGCACATCCACCTGGACGACGACGGCGTGTACGGCGTGGTGGAGCGGACGATTCCCTTTTTTGGCGAGCGTTACTGGCTGGTCGAGGTGCACCTGGCGGGCGAGCACTGGTCGTTCACCGCGCCGCTGCACCAGCAGATCGAGATCGGCTCGACCATTCGCTGCCGCCCGAACGCGGACAGCCTGCTGTTCTTCGACGGCCGCAGCGGCCAGCGCATCGGCTGAGGGGCGGCGCGCCTAGTGGTTGTGCTGGCAGCTAGCGACCAGCGACTAATGACCAGCGACTGCTAATCAAACACCACCAGCGGCGCGAGCTGTTCCAGCAGCGCCGGGCCAACGCCGCTGACCGCGTCGAGCGCGTCCAGGCCCTCGAACGGGCCGTTGGCGTCGCGGAAGGCCACGATGCGCCCGGCCAGCGCGGGGCCAATGCCGGGGAGCGCGGCCAGGTCGTCGGCGCTGGCGTGGTTGATGCGCACCAGCCCGCCGGGGGGCGTGGGCAGCGCGGCACTTTCGCCCTGGCGCGGCACGTGAATCTGGTCGCCGTCGCGCACCACCTGCGCCCGGTTCACCCGTTCCAGGTCGGCGTCGGCCAGCGGGCCGCCGGCGGCCGCCAGCGCGTCCTCGACGCGGCTGCCGGCGGGCAGCGTCACCAGCGCCCCCGGCTGCGCCACCGCGCC
>CAZDVL010000056.1:0-14550 GCA_964508745.1 uncultured Anaerolineaceae bacterium
GGTCCAGCGCCGCCGTGATGTCGAACTGCGGGATGCTGCGGCACGACGCGCGGCTCTCGGTCTCGCCTAACTCCATGACAACTGCCGGTCGGTAAAATTCCTCGACCAGCCGGCCCGCCACCAGCCCGACAATCCCCGGCTGAAATTCGCCCTGGGCGAAGATCAGCGGCGCGTCCGCGACGCCGTCGGCCTCAAGCTGGCTGCGGATCGCGTCCTGCGCTTCGCGCGTCAGCTCCTGCCGTTTGACGTTCAGCGCCTGCAGCGCCTGCGCCAGCGGCAGCGCCGTCTCGTCATCGGGCGCGGCCAGCAGGTCGTAAGCCAGCATCGCGCTGTCCAGCCGCCCCGCCGCGTTGATGCGCGGCGCCAGCGCGAAGCTGATCGTCATCGCCGTGACATCGCCCGGCTTCACGCTGCACACCTCCAGCAGCGCCCTGATGCCGGGCCGCTGCGCCCGGTTGAGCGCGTCCAGCCCCATCCGCACCAGCGCCCGGTTTTCGAGCCGGTCCAGCGGCGCGAGGTCCGCCACCGTGCCGATGGCGACCAGGTCCTGTACGCTCACCAGCGCCTCGCGGATCAGCCGCCGCCGCTCCGACGCGGGTTTGTGATCCTTATAGCGCAGTTGCAGCAGCGCGCTGGCCAGCTTATAGGCCACCCCCACCCCGGCCAGCATGTCTTCGGGATAGCGACGGTCCGGCTGCTTGGGGTTGACGACGGCGTGTGCCTGCGGAATCGTCGGCCCAATGGAGTGGTGGTCGGTGACGATCATCACCAGGCCGGCGTCCTTTCCGTCGTTGACTTCCTCGACTGAGCGAATGCCGCAGTCCACCGTCACGACGACTTTCGCGCCGTCAGCCGCCAGTTTTTTCAGCGCCTCTGTGTTCAGGCCGTAGCCTTCGTCAACGCGGTGCGGAATATATGGCTCCACGTCTGCGCCCAGGCCGCGCAGCACCTCGACCAGCAGCACTGTCGAGGTCACGCCGTCGGCGTCGAAATCGCCGTAGACGACGATTTTCTCGCGGCGCTTGATGGCTTCCAGCAGCCGCACGGCAGCCGGGCGCGCGCCCTTCAGCTCGGTGTCCCGCCCAAGCGGGTTGTAGAGCGTGTCCTTGATGCACAGAAACTGCGTCGCGCTGGCCGGGTCCGCCAGGCCCCGGTTATGCAGCACCCGCGCCAGCACGGGACTCATGCCGGCGTTGGTGAAGGCTTTCAGTTTGTGCTCGGTCAGCGGTTCTTTTTCACGGCGCAGCCGCCACCGGCGATCAGGCGTGGACATAGGCGAACACACGGTCTACAATTGGAGGCGCTAGGGTGCTGATACTATCATGTCGCCGGGGCCGGCACAAGCGGCCCAGGGAGGAATCATGGCCCGCATCGTGTTCATGGGCACGCCAGATTTCGCTGTGCTGCCGCTGGAACAGCTTATCAGGCGGCACGAGGTCGTCGGCGTCGTGACCCAGCCCGACCGGCCCGCGGGCCGCCGCCAGCAGCTTCAGCAGCCGCCCGTCAAGGTCGCAGCGCAGCGCGCCGGCATCCCCGTGTTCCAGCCAGAGAAGCTGCGCCGCCCCGAAGCGGTTGCCACCCTGCGCGCCTGGGGCGCGGAGCTGTTTGTCGTGGCCGCCTTCGGGCAGCTTTTGCCGCAGGCCGTGCTCGATATTCCCGCGCGCGGCGCGATCAACGTGCACGCCTCGCTGCTGCCGCGCTGGCGCGGCGCCGCCCCTATCCAGGCCGCCATCCGCGCCGGGGACCGCGAAACCGGCGTCACCATCATGCTCATGGACGCGGGCCTCGACACCGGCCCCACGCTGGCGCAGCGCGCCATCCCCATCGCGCCGGACGAAACCGGCCAGTCGCTGCACGACCGGCTGGCGCTGCTGGGCGCGGACCTGCTGCTGGAAACCCTGCCCGGCTACCTGGACGGCAGCGTCGCCCCCCAGCCGCAGGACGACGCGCGCAGCACCTACGCGCCGGTCATCAGGAAGGACGAGGGGCACATTGACTGGCGGCAGAGCGCCGCCGCCATCGAACGGCTGGTGCGCGCCTTCAACCCCTGGCCCGGCGCCTACGCCCTGTGGAACGGCCAGCAGCTCAAGTTCCACAGCGGCGCGGCCGGCCCCGGCACAGCGGCCCCCGGCGCGGTGGTCATGCACGGCGAACACGTGGCCGTCGGCACAGGCGGCGGGCTGTTCTATCCGCACGTCGTCCAGCTCGCCGGGCGCACACCGCACGCCGCCGCCGATTTTATGCGCGGACGTCAGGACTTTGTTCACTCACAGTTGACGTAGACCCGGCAGCAGCGCCCTGCCCGTCCTCGGTGAACACCGGGCGCAGGTGCGGAACCAGGTCAGCCGCGCTGCTCACCGGCCTGGCGCAGTCCAGGATCAGGTAGCGGGCCGCGCGCCGGGGGATGGCGTGGGTGAAGCTGGCGACGCGCAGCTTCTGCGTGCCGATGAGTTCATAGCCGTTCTTGGCGGTAATGTGGCCCGCCACCAGCACCTGCTGATCATATGGGCTGACCTCCGACACGAACCGGAGAAACACCTTAACGGTGTCCACATAGCTGCCGCTGCCGTCCACCAGCTCGTTCTGCGAAAACAGCGTGTTCCACATGAGGTCAAATTCCGTGTTCTGGCCCGTCAGGAACAGCACGCGCAGCAGGTCGTTGTAGCGCGGGTCCCCCGCGCCGGTCACGGCCAGATACCGCCGCGCCTGTTCCTCATAGGACAGCCCGGTGAAGTGCGAATAGCCGCGCCGCAGGCTTTCGATGTCGTAGCGGTTCAGCTCGCGGTCCGCCGCCGCGATCAGCTCGTAATGGTCAATGCGGGCCAGCCGGTTGACGTGTTCCGCGGACGCGACATCGGACGCCGCGCCCGCGTGCGTGAGCATGACGCCGGCGCGGGTGCGCACGAAAAACGGCAGCGACGCCAGGAACTGAATCACGTTTTTGCGGCGGTACAGCGACCGGTACTGCTGGTCGAGGCGTGTCAGCGAAGTTTCAAAGCGCGGCGTGTACTGGGTCGAGCCTTTGGCCAGCGACAGGCCGTAGATGTGCGGCAGCTCGTGGTTGCCCAGCAGCATAATGACGCGGTCTGTGCCCAGCTCCGCCTGCAGCGACATAACATCGAGCAGCATCTCCAGGCTGGAATCGACATCGTCCGGCCCTTCGCTGTGGATCAGGTCGCCGCACAGCACCAGCCGGTCAAGGCTGCCTTTGGCCTGCTGCTCCAGAAACAGGTCGCGCAGGCGGCGGTAGACATCCCAGGAACCGTGCAGGTCCGTGACCACCATCGCCAGGCCGTCGTCAATGTCGAGTACACGCCGCGACATAACCGCTCCCCACACCGCTCTGACAAGTAATGAGGGCGAGCGACTGCCCGCCCTCGGCCACACACAGCATTAGCCGAACTCAGTAGCCCAGCACGCTCACGACCGAGCGCACGGCCTCGGCGCTGTTGTCGAGCATCGCCTTCTCTTCGTCGTTGAGGTCCATCACCAGCACGCGCTCGGCGCCGGCGGCGCCCAGCACCACCGGCACGCCGATGTACAGGCCCTTGTAGCCGTACTCGCCGTTCAGCAGCACCGCCGACGGAATCACGCGCTTCTGGTCCTTAAGCACGGCCTCGACCATCTCGATCGTGCCCGCCGCCGGGGCATAGTAGCCGCTGTAGCCCAGCAGCCCGACGATCTCGCCGCCGCCCTGGCGCGTGCGCTGGATGATCGCCTGGAGCTTGTCCTCGGCCAGCAGCTCGCGCACCGGGATGCCCGCCACCGACGTGTGGCGCGGCAGCGGAACCATCGTGTCGCCGTGGCCGCCCAGCACGATGCCGTGCACATCGCGCACGCTCACGCCCAGTTCCAGCGCGATAAACGTCTTGTAGCGCGCCGTGTCCAGCGCGCCCGCCTGACCGATCACGCGCTCCGCCGGGAGCTTGCTCTCCTCGTAAACCACGTGGCACATGGCGTCCAGCGGGTTCGACACGACGATAACCACGCTGTCCGGCGAGTATTTCGCCACCTGCCGCGCCACCTCGCCCACGATTTCCTGGTTCGTTTTCACCAGCTCATCGCGGCTGGGGAACTGCCCCGTGACCGGGTCCTTCTTGCGCGGCACCCCCGCCGTGATCACCACCACGTCAGAGTTTGCCGTCTGTTCATAGTCCTTGCCGCCGACAATGCTCAGGTCAAAGCTCATCACCGGGCCAGATTCAAGCAGGTCCAGCGCCTTGCCCTTCGCCGCGCCCTCGACGATGTCCACCAGCACGACATCCGCCAGCTCCTTGGCGGCGATCCAGTGGGCGCAGGTCGCGCCGACGTTCCCGGCACCAACAATTGTGACTTTCTTACGCGCCATAGTTGAGATCCAATCTCCTTACAACGCAGGTAAAAACATTGTGGCGATTATAACACAATCCAGCGCCGCCGTTCGATAACCTTCGCGCGCCAACCGCGCTCGCCCTACGCGCCCAGATGCGGCGTCTCGCCCGCGCCGGCCAGCGCCCAGCCGCCGTCCGCCATCCGCGCCAGCGTGGTGATGGAGGTGTTCGGCAGCGAGCGGCCGTCCAACACTTCCGGGCCGAACAAACGGTGCAGCAGCAGGCGGATCGTCCCCCCGTGCGACACAACCGCCGCCGCGCCGCCGCCCGCGCCCGCCGCCACATCCTGCCAGGCCGCCGCCGCCCGGTCCTGCAACTCGCGCCGCGATTCGCCGTTGGGCACGCGGTAATCCGGCCTGTCGGCGCGCCAGGCCGCCAGCTCCGCCGGGTAGTGCTGCTCTGCCTCAGCGGTGGTCAGGCCTTGAAACACGCCCACGTTGATCTCGCGCCAGCGCGCGTCCACCCGCGGCGTGACGCCCAGCGCCGCGCCCAGCATGCGCGCCGTTTCCAGCGCGCGCGGCAGGTCGCTGCTGTACACGGTGTGAATGGGCCGGCCGCGCAGAAAGTCCGCCAGGGCCTGCGCCTGCCGCCGGCCCACGTCGTTCAGGCCGGTCGGCGCGAAGCCCTGCCAGCGCCGCGCGACGTTCCAGTCGCTTTCGCCATGCCGAATCAGATACACATGTCCGGGCATTACCCAATCAACCTTACCGATCTGGCCGCGCAGGGTTGACGGGCGTCCACTGTGGCGGCACAATTAACGAACATTCAGTCTATCACAAGCGGGGGTGAACGTTTAGTGGCTACCGAAACCAATCATCCGTCAAAATCGCTGGTTGCTGGCCTGTCGTTTATCGCCGGGGCGGGCCTGATGCTGATGGTCACTGTCGCCGCCGTCGGCGCGATTCAGGGCGAGGCCGCCAGCAGCCCGGAAAGCCTGGGCCTGCTGTTCGCCCTGGGCGTCGTGCTGCTGGTGGGCGGCGTCGGCGCGTGGCTGGCGGTCGTGCGGCCGTTCACCCATTTTGACGACATCAACCAGCCGGCGCCGGACGAGCACCACCACGACGCGCACGCCGAACCGCACACCAGCGAAACCGCGCTGGCCGTCGCCCCGCCCGCTGACCTGGCGCGCACCCACTGATAAGCCGCCAGTGAGCCGGCCGATCCCCGAACGCAGCCCCATTGGCGACACCTTCGCCGGCGTTTTGCTGCGCGCCGAGGCAGGGCACGCGCTGGCGCTTGAGGCGCTCGCCGGCGCAGAGCTGGTCGCCAGCGGCCCGCTGACCGTGCGCTACGCGCTTGCATACCTCGGCAAACCGCGCCTGGCGATCGTGCCGGGCCTGGTCACGCTCGACTACGGCGACACGCTCACCGGCGAGGCCGCCTGGGATTTCCTGCTGCGCCGCAGCAACCTGCACCCGCGCGCCGACGTGTTCGGCTTCCGCACCGACGGCGCCGACGACATGACGCTGGTCAAGCTGCTTGACCTGGCGCAGCCGGTGCAGGTGTGGGCCTACGCGGACGCAGACGCGGCCCGGCCGCTGGCGCGCGCGCTGGCGCTCATCGCCGGGCCAGACGCCGCGGCCGCCCTGCCGCCGCGCCTGCTGGCCTGCCTGCCCCGTTTTGACTCGCTCGCTGATTGGCGGACCGCCCATGAATAACGACCTGGACACTGTTTTTGATGATGCTCTGCCTGAGGGCCACCGTTCCGGCGTCGTGGCGGTGGTGGGCCGCCCCAACGTGGGCAAATCCACGCTGATTAACGCCCTGCTGGGCCAGAAGATCGCCATCGTCACGCCGCGCCCGCAGACCACGCAGCGGCGGCAGCTTGGCATCTACACCGAGGCGCGCGGCCAGATCATCTTTGTGGACACGCCCGGCCTGCACGCCCCGCGCCACAAGCTGGGCGAGTTCATGGTCACGATCGCCCAGGACGCCCTGCGCGACGCCGACATCATCCTGTGGGTGCTGGACGTTTCGGCGCCGCCGCAGCCCGGCGACCTGCACATCGCCGAGACAATCGCCCGGCTGCGCGGCGAGACGCCCGTCATCCTGGCGCTGAACAAGGCCGACCTGCTGGGGGGCGGCGCCAGCCGCGACGCTGCCCAGGCCGCCTGCGCCGCCCTGATCCCGCACGAGGCCGCGCTGCTGCTGAGCGCCCTCAGCGGCGACGGCGTGCCCGCCCTGGTGGACGCGCTCATGGAGCGCCTGCCGCCCGGCCCGCGCTACTACCCCGCCGACCAGGTGAGCGAGGTCAACATGCGCTTTATCGCCGCGGAGATCGTGCGCGAACAGATCATGCTGCTGACGCAGGAGGAGATCCCCCACGCTGTCGCCGTCGAGATTGACAGCTTCAGCGAGCGCAGCGCCGACCTGACGTACATCAGCGCCATCATCTACGTCGAGCGCGACTCGCAGAAAGCGATTGTCATCGGCAAAGGCGGGGCGATGATCCGGCAGGTGGGCACCGACGCGCGCCAGCAGCTCAAGGACGCCCTGGGCACACAGGTCTACCTGGACCTGCGCGTCAAGACGCTGAAGAACTGGCGCAGCGACGAGGCGCTGCTGCGCCGCCTGGGCTACCGCGTCCCTAAAGACTGACCCCGCTCAGGTAGGCGCGCCCGGCCTCAGCGTCGGCCCTGATCTGCGCCACCAGCGCGTCAATCCCGCTGAACTTCATCTCCGGGCGCAGCCGCCGTTCGAACGTCAGCGTCAGCTCCTGGCCGTAAATCGTGGCGTCGAAGTCGAGCAGGTAGGCCTCAACGGTCACGTCCTGGCCGCCGAACGTGGGCCGCACGCCGACGTTGGTCACGGCCATCAACCGGTCCGCGCCCAGCGTCGCCCAGCCGGCGTAGACGCCGTTGGCCGGAACCATCTGCTGTTCCCACACGCCGACGTTCGCCGTCGGAAAACCGATCAGGTGGCCGCGCCGGTCGCCCTGCACCACCGGCCCGGCGACCGCGTAGGGCCGCCCCAGCAGCGCCCGCGCCTGCTCCACGTCGCCGTCGGCCAGCGCCTGGCGGACGGCGGTGCTGCGGATCGCCTCCGTGCCGCCGTCGGCCAGCAGGTCAACCACGCGCAGCTCGAAGCCCGCCTCCGCGCCGCGCTGCCGCAGGTACGCGGCGTCGCCCTCGCGGCGGTAGCCCAGCGCGAAATCCGGCCCGATCCACAGGGCGCGCATCTGCAGCCGGTCGAGCAGCAGGTCCACATAGTCGCCCGCGCGCACCTGGCGCAGCGCGTCGTCGAACGTCTGCGTGACCAGCACATCCACGCCTAACTCTGCCAGCAGCGCCGCCTGCTGTTCGGGCGACGTGAGGTAGTAGCGCCCGGTCAGGCCGCGCAGCACCACGTCCGGGTGCGGAAAGAAGGACTGGACGACGGCCAGCCGGCCGTCGGCGCGCGCCTGCGCCACCAGCCGGCGCAGCAGGTGCTGATGCCCCCGGTGCACGCCGTCAAACACGCCAATCGTCACCAGCGAAGGCTGCTCCAGCCGCGCCGCGGCCAGCCCATAGATCTGCTGCATACGTAATATCCCTGCCGTTAATCCTGCTGCACAAACACCTTGACGGGCCGCCAGCCCGCGCCGTCGCCCTCCAGCACCGCCGCCAGCGTCCCGTCCGGGGCGCGGCCCTGCGCCAGCCGGCCCGCCGCCGCGCCCGCGTCCGCCAGCGCCTGCCCGTGCGCCACCCGCCAAAGCGCCTCAGCGTCCAGCGCCACCACCGGCCAGCCCGCCAGCGCCGCGCCCGGCGCGGCCAGCCGCCGCGTCCACTCCGGGTCGGCCAGCAGCGCGTCCAGCGGGACGGCGTCCTCCAGCGTGAACGCACCGCTCGCCAGCCGCACCAGCGCGGCCAGGTGCGCGCCCGTGCCCAGCGCCGCGCCCAGGTCGTGCGCCAGGCTGCGAATGTACGTGCCCGCGCTGCACACGACCTCCAGCGTCACCAGCGGCGGCGCCCAGTCCACCACGTCCAGCGCCTCGATGCGCACCGGCCGCGCCGCGCGCTCGACGGTCTGCCCGGCGCGCGCCAGCGCGTACAGCCGGCGCCCGCCCTGTTTGACCGCGCTGTACATCGGCGGGATCTGCGCGATCTCGCCGCGCAGCGGCCCCAGCGCCTGCTCGAACAGCGCCCGCGTGACGTGGCTGGCGTCGCGCGCGGCGGTCACAGCGCCTTCCGCGTCGTAAGTCTCTGTCTCCACGCCCAGGCACACCCGCGCCCGGTAGCGTTTGTCAGACGCCATCACATACTCGCTCAGCCGGGTGGCAGCGCCCACGCAGACCACCAGCACGCCCGACGCCAGCGGGTCAAGCGTGCCGGCGTGGCCGGCCTTCTTCACGCGCAGGCCGCGCCGCACCGCCGCCACCACATCGTGGCTGGTCATGCCCAGCGGCTTGTCCACGTTGAGAAAGCCGCTGGCCGGCGGCGCCTGGCTCACCGGTTGCGCCCGTATTTCTCGTGGCTTGAAACCCAGTCGAGCGACGAAATGGCCGCCCCCAGCGACAGCTCGCCCGCCAGCACGACGCCGGCGACGATCTCCGCCAGCTTGTTGACCCGATCCTTGCCGTAACAGCCCAGAATCTCCAGACATTCGCGCTGCGTGGGCAGCCCCGTCCCGCCGCCATACGTCGCCACGATCAGCGAGGGGATCGTGATCGAAATGTACAGGTCGCCCTCTGGCGTCAGCTCCGAGTACAGGATGCCCGCCGACGCCTCCGACACATTCGCCACGTCCTGCCCGGTGGCGATGAACATCGCCGTGATGGCGTTGGGCGAGTGCGCGCCGTTGTTGTTCGCGCCGGAAATAAACGCGCCCACGTTCGACACCTGCGCGTGGTAGTGCAGGCTCTCCGGCTCAACGCGCATCTGCTGAATCAGCACGTCGCGCTTGACGACCGCCTCCGCCGTGACGCGCTTGCCGCGCGTGCGCATGACGTTAATCTGCGACGCTTTCTTGTCGGTCGCAAAGTTCGATTCCAGGTAGAAGTGCCTGATGCCCTCGCAGTGGTCCAGAATCCAACTGCACGCCGCGAACGTCGCCCGCCCCACCATGTTCTGCCCGGCGGCGTCGCCGGTCGAGAAGTTAAAGCGCAGGTAGACGAACTTGTTGGAGAGGTACGGGTCAATGTACTGGAGGCGCGCCACGCTGGAGGTCGCCTCGGCATGGTCGCGGATTGTGTCGTAGTTGGCGTTCACCCACTTCACGAACTCGCGCCCGGCGCGCGCATCGTCAAACACGAACACCGGCGCGCGCTGCATGGCGTCGCCGACGACCGAACACCGGACGCCGCCGCACAGGTTCAGCAGCTTGATGCCCCGGTTGTACGACGCGACCAGCGTGCCCTCGGACGTGGCCAGCGGAATCAGAAACTCGCCCTGGGCGTGCTCGCCGTTGACGTGGATCGGCCCGGCGAACCCCAGCGGAACCTGCGCCACGCCGGTGAACAGCTCACAGTTGCCCTGTGTGAGGTGCGGGTCGAAAGAGTACTGCCACAGGTGCTGCGGCTGCGTGCCGGTGAACGCCTCGACAAAGCGCTGACGCTCGCGCACGGCCTCGTCGCTGTAGTCGTCGCTGGCGCTGCGCGGCACGCGCGTGAGGTCCTGCCGGTCCGCCGCGATCGCGTCCTCGACCTCGACGACCAGCTCGCCAAACGATTCCGCCTCAAACGCGATCTCGATCCGGTGTTTGCCTGCCGACAGCGGCTGCCCCACAACCCGCACCGTCAGCACCGTCCCCAGCGGCAGATCAAACGGGGTGTGCGGCGCCTCGCCCGCCGGCACGACGGCCTCGCCCGCGCTGTTCAGCACCGAAAAGCGGCCTCTGGGCACGTCGGCGCCGTCCACGCGCACCGTTTTCAGCGCCAGCACGCGCGTGCTCGTCAGGCGGTTTTTCAGCGCAAATGTGTAGCCGTCGTCGGTGTTTTCCAGGCTGCTGAAGGTATAAAGCTGTTTAAGCAGCAAACTCGGTATTTCAACATTCGTGCTCATGGCTGGCCTCTCGCTGAGTTTTGACAATCAGCAAGATTATAATTTCGCGCGCGTTTTAGCAAATAGTGGGTTAACCGGTCAGCCGGCGGCGTTCCCGGCGCGGGCCGCCTGCTGCAGCAGCTCAAGCACGCGCGTGCGCGCCGCCGCCAGCGGGCCGTCAACCGTCGCGCCGGAGGCCTGCACGTGCCCGCCGCCGCCCAGCGCCAGCGCCACCGCCCCGACATCGTAGCCGGGCTTGCTGCGCATGCTCAGCTCAACGCGCCCGTCCTGCAGCTCTTTGAACACCACCGCGATCACCGCCTCGCGGGTGGACACCAGCAGGCTGGACAGCCCCGCCTCGGCCGTGTCTGTCACGCCCACGCCGCGCAGGTCCGCCTGCGTCAGCACCGTCTCGATCACCTGCCCGTGCAGCGCCATCGCGCCCAGCGCCCGCTGCCACAGCAGCAGCATCTGGTACGATTTGTTGTCGAGCGTGCGCGCGGTGATGTCGCGCAGCGAGGCGCCGGCCTCCATCAGCGTGACCGCGAGGCGCAGCGTGTCGGCGGTGACGTTGCTGGTGCGAAAACCGAGCGTGTCGGTCACCAGGCCGGTGAGCAGCGCCGGCGCGCTGTCCGCCGACAGCGGCTGCCGCAGCTCGCGCAGCAGCCGGCAGACGATCTCGCTGGTCGAAACCGCCTCCGGCAGCACCAGCAGGATGTCCCCGAACAGCGTGTTGGTCGGGTGATGGTCGCAGTTGATAACCGTCCGGCTGCGCGCGCGCCCGTAAGCGCCGGCGTCGCCGCTGCGCGCCTCATCGCTGGCGTCCAGCGAGATCATCAGCTCCCAGCCGTCGGCCTCAAGCCTGTTGCGCACCTGGTCCGCGCCCGCCAGAAACGCGAGAAATTCCGGCACGCCGCCGTCAACCGCGGCCTCCACACAGCGGCCCCGCTCGCGCAGCGCCGCCGCCAGCCCCAGCAGCGACCCGATGGCGTCGCCGTCCGGGTTAACGTGTGTCACCAGCAGAATTGAAGCCGCCGCGTCAATCGCGCGCGCCGCC
Source organism: uncultured Anaerolineaceae bacterium (assembly GCA_964508745.1). GTDB lineage: Bacteria > Chloroflexota > Anaerolineae > Aggregatilineales > Phototrophicaceae > DAOTWC01. The sequence continues at coordinate 11,385 of CAZDVL010000056.1, forward strand.
TCAGCCCAGTTCGCCGCGCTAGCCATCGGCGTTCGTTTCCGGCGCGGGCGTTTCGTCGGGCGGGATGTCCAGCGACGAGATCAGCCGGTTGAGCTGCTCGCTGCGCGCCAGCGTCGCATCCCAGTGAAAGTGCAGCTCAGGCGAGGTGCGCAGGCGCACCCGCTTGCCCACCTCGCGCCGCAGAAAGCCCTGCGCGCGCGCCAGCCCGCGCATGACCTCGGCCTGGCGGTCCTCGTCACCCAGCGCGTTCACGTAAACATCGGCGAACATCAGCTCCGGGTCCAGCTTGACGCCGGTGACCGTGATGTGCTGCAGGCGCGGGTCAGACACTTCGCGCAGCAGCAGCTCGCTCAGAATAACCTTGACGCGCTCCGCCACCCGATCCTGTTTGATTGACATGCCGCTTTCCTTTCACCGCGCCGGGGGGCCGGCGGCGAACCGCCGGCCCCCCGGCCCGTTTAGCTGACGCGCTCGGTCACGTAGAACTCGATGCTGTCCCCTTCGTGGTAGTCGTTAAAGCCGGACAGGCTGATGCCGCACTCGAAGCCCGACCGCACCTCGCGCACATCCTCGGTCACGCGCTTGAGCGACGCCACCGGCAGGTTTTCCGCCAGCACCTTGCCGCCGCGCTTGACGCGCGCCCTGGCGTTGCGGCGAATCTCGCCCTCGCGCACATAGCTGCCCGCGACCGCGCCCACTTTCGAAATCCTGAACACCTGGCGCACCTCCGCCACGCCGATCACCTTCTCGGCGTAGACCGGCTCCAGCATCCCCTTCAGCGCCAGGTCAATGTCCTCCAGCAGCTTGTAGATCACGTCGTACTGGCGGATGTCCACCCCCTGCGAGTCAGCCGACCGCCGGGCCGCGTTGTCCACATCCACATTGAAGCCGATCACGATCGCGCCGGAGGCGCTCGCCAGCATCACATCGTTCTCGGTGACGTTGCCGATGTCCGCCGCCAGGACGCGCACGCGGATGCCTTCAGCGTTGCCTTCCGACAGACTCTCAAGCGAATCGAGAATCGGCTGAAGCGTGCCCTGCACGTCCGCCTTGACGATCAGGTTCAGCTCTTTGGCGTGGCCGGCCTCGAACTGCGCGAAAATGTCCTGCAGCGTCACCGCCGGGCGCGCCGCGCCGCTGGCAGCGGCGCTGGCCGCCGACCGGCGCTCGTCCACAATCGTCCGCGCGATTTTCTCGTTCTTGACGGTCGCGAAGCTGTCGCCGGGCTGCGGCAGGGCGCTCAGGCCCATCACCGCCACCGGCGTGGACGGGCCGGCGGCGGCGATCTGCCGGCCGGTTTCGTCGAACATGGCCTTAATGCGGCCGTAAGCGTCGCCGGCCACGATCGTGTCGCCGCGCTCCAGCGTGCCGTTCAGCACCAGCAGCGTGGCGATGTTGCCCCGGTTGGGGTTAACCTCGGCCTCCAGCACCACGCCCGCCGCCTCAGCGGCCGGGTTCGCCACGATGTCGCGGTCGTCCGCCACCAGCAGGATCGCTTCCAGCAGGTCCTCGATGCCTTTGTTCTCCGGCGCGGACACCGGCACGACCAGCGTGCTGCCGTCCCACTCGTCGGGCACCAGGCCCACCTCGGCCAGCTCCTGCTTAACCTTCTCGATGTTGGCGTTGCGCCTGTCAATCTTGGTGATCGCGACGATGATCGGCACGTTGGCGGCGCGCGCGTGGTTGATCGCCTCGCGCGTGGTGGGCATCACGCCGTCGTCGGCGGCCACCACCAGCACGGCGATGTCAGCGCCCTGCGCGCCGCGCGCCCGCATCGCGGTGAACGCCTCGTGGCCCGGCGTGTCGAGGAAGGTGATCTGCCGGTCGCCGTGCCGCGCGCGGTAGGCGCCAATGTGCTGCGTGATGCCGCCGGCCTCGCCCGCCGCCACGTGCGCCTGGCGAATGGTGTCGAGCAGCGTGGTCTTGCCGTGATCCACGTGCCCCAGGATGGTCACAATCGGGGCGCGCGGCGCCAGATTTTCCGGCTTCTCGCCCGCGTAGAGCTGGCGCCACTCCTGCGATTTCGCCGCTTCCTCGCGCTCCGCCTGGGTTTCAAGCGCGCTCTGGCTCTGCGCCTCAAACCCCATCTCCGCGATGACGATCGCGGCCGTGTCGAAGTCAATCTGCTGGTTGATCGAGGCCATGATGCCGTTCGAGATCAACTGCTTCATCACTTCAATCGGGCTGGCGTGTATCAGCTCCGCCAGGTCCCGCACGCTGAGAAAATCAGGGACCAGAATGATCTGCTTTTCCGTTGCCATCAGTACCTCCACCTGTCAGGCGATGGGCCAGGAAAAGCCGTCAACAACCAGCTACGGTTTGCCCATCGCGCATACCCTGTACATTGTTGTTGACGCCTGTTGTGGCCTGCACCGTGCGCCGCTCATGGTCGCGCGGGCCTGGACTGTCGCAGACGGTCCCGGTCAGCGTCGGTCAGCGTGGTGCGCAGCGCCCGGCCCAGCGCGTCGCCGTCGAGCGCGCGCTGCCAGCACGCATCCTGATCGCAGAGATACGCCCCGCGCCCATTGAGCTTGCCGCTCAGATCAACCACTACGCCTTCTGCCGTGCGCACAACGCGGGTGAGCGCCCGCTTGGCGTCTCGCGTGCGGCAGATCACGCAGGTGCGGGCCGGAATATGCTTCCGGCCCGGTGTGCGTCCGTCGTTCATAGCCGGGCATTAACCCAGGTAATCGTCCCAGTCATCGCGGCTGCGCCCACCCTTGCGGCGGCGTTTCGAAACCACCTCGCCCAGCTCCTCATCGAACACCAACTGGCGGCGGCGCTGGCGGTCCTCTTTCTTCTTCTTGCCCGTCCCGCCGCCCTTGTCGCCGCTCAGCATGGCGTCGAGGTCGCCGTCCTCCTCCTCCTCAGCCTCCTCCGCCGCGCCAACAGCCGCCGGTTTAACCTGAGCCGCCTCCTCGCCAGCGGCGGGCGGCAGCGCGGCTTCGTCGCCAAACGCGCCCAGCGGGGCTTCCGCCGCTTCAGCTTCGGCCTCCGCCTCAAGGGCAGCCGCAGCCGGCTGCGCCGCCGCAGCGTCGGCGGCCGTCTCAGCCGCGGTTTCCTCGGCCAGCCGCTCAATCTCGTCCGGGATCACCAGCCGGTCCAGCGCGCTCTGCACCAGCGCCATCGCCTCTGGCGGCAGGTCGGCCAGCAGCTTTTGCAGGTG
>CAZDVL010000057.1:0-14354 GCA_964508745.1 uncultured Anaerolineaceae bacterium
ACGCGGTGATCGCCGAGCTGGAAAAGGTGAGCAAGCAGATCGAGAAGGAAGCCGAAGAACAGGCCGACCGCCCTTCCACGACCGGCCCGGCTAAAATCAAGGTCGAAGTGGACTGAGCCGGGCGCTGACCCCTATCCCCGGCCCTTCCCCCGTTAGCACAGGGGAAGGGAGCAAGACGGCGCGTGTGTTACAAAGTCCCCTCCTTGCGCCAGCGACCGCAGGAAGTCCCGCGGGACGGGGAGGGGATTTAGGGGAGGGGTCAGCAATTGGAACTGAATACCTGTCCCCCTCTGCGCGAGAGGGGTGCGGGTGAGGCTTTTTTAGTCCCGATTAGCGAACAGCACGTTGAGGAACGCCACACCCGCCGCGCCGAACCCCACCAGCGCCAGCGCGACATCGCCGCTGCTGTACAGCACCGCCGCCGCGACCAGAAAACTGCCGCCCACCACCGCGCGCGTCGTGCGGCGCTCCTGCGCCTCCAGGCGCGTGAACTGCCGCTGCAGCCTGTAGCCAGGCTCAACCTGAAATTTGATCTCGCCGCGCTCCACCTTCTCGATAAACTGCGCGCCGGGGGATGTCAGCGTCCGCGTCAGCAGCGCCTGCCCCGCCTCCAGCAGCACCTGCGCGGCGTTCCCGTTGAACAGCGCGTCCAGCCCGGTCGGCGCGGCGCCGTTGGCGCCGCTGCCGGTGATGGCGCGCCGCAGCAGCACCTGCGAGTGCGCCTGTAATTCCAGCCAGGGGTTAAACTCCGGGTCGAGGCTGGTGCACATGCCGCTGAGGATGCCAATCGCGCGCGCCAGGTAGACAAAGTCCTGCGGCAGATAAAATGGCATGTCGTACAGCAGGTCGCTGAACTCCTGGCCGATCTCCACCATCTCGCTGACATCCAGCTCGCGGATTTCGGCCATGCTCAGGCCCCACACGCGGTTGAACGTCGCGACAGCGGCCTCCTCCAGCCGGTCGAGGTCCGCGCCGGGCAGCAGGAAGCCCAGCTCGGCGTAGCTGCGCACCAACTGGCGCGCGTCGCGGCGGATCACCGCCGCCAGCGTGTTGATCAGCCCGGCGCTGATCGCCTCTGTGAGCTGGCCGCTCATGCCAAAGTCCACAAAAATCACGTAGAACGGGCGGCCTTCCGGGCCGAAATCGGCGTGCGGGTTGCTCACCGGCAGCGGGTAGATGAACAGGTTGCCGGGGTGCGGGTCGGCGTGAAAAAAGCGCGCGTCGAACACCTGCTTGAGGTAGGTGTCCATCAGGCGGGTGGCGACCACCTTGCGGCTGATGCCCGCCGCCTCAATCGCCTCGTAATCGTTGATCTTGATGGAGGTCACGTCCTCCATCGTCAGCACGCGGTTGGTCGAGTGGGCGGTGTAGACCATCGGGATGTACACGCCCAGGTCGTCGGCGAACATGGCGGCGAAGCGCTGCGCGTTGCGCGCCTCGTGCTCATACGACAGCTCCTCCTGCAGCACCCGGCCGAACTCTTTGATCAGCGCGCGGGCGTCGGCGCGGCGGCGCACGAAAGCGAACCACATCGCCACGCGCGCCACGATCTCCAGCGCCGCCAGGTCGGTGTAAACCACGCGGTCAATGCCGGGGCGCTGCACCTTGACCACCACGCGCTCGCCCGTGAGAAGCTGCGCGCGGTGCACCTGGCCCAGCGACGCCGCCGCCACCGGCGTTTCATTGAACCACTGGAAGCGGTTGGGGATGGGGCCGAGGTCCGCCGCGATCACCGTCAGGATTTTCGGGAAGGGCACGCTGGGCACTTCGTCCTGCAAACTTTTCAGTTCCTCGATGATCTCCGGCGGCAGCACGTCCATGCGCGTCGAGACAAACTGCCCCAGCTTGATCATCACGCCGCCCATCGAGACGGCGAAGGCGCGGAACTCCGCCGCGTAGCCGCGCCACATGGCGATGTTGCGCCGCTGGACGTACTCGTGGCGGCCCAGGACGCGCCCGACCAGAAAGTACCAGAACAGCAGCCGCACCAGCAGCCGGGCGGCCCACACCAGCGAGCGCATAAAGCGCCACTGCATCGCCAGCGAGCGCGGGCGCGGCGGCCTGGGCGCGGGCGCGGCGGCGGGCGGCGGCAGCGCTGGCAGTGCGGCGCTGTCAGGCGCGCTGTTTCTTGCTGCGCTGGCGGCTGTCGGGCGCGAAGCGGATGCGTAAGGTTGATTGTTCGAAACGGGCATCGGCAATTTCCAGGTCCCATAGAGCGTAGGGCAAAACGATATTCCGCCGGTACGGCCCGACGCGCAGCGTCAGCTCATCGCGCGACCGGTAAATATCCATGTCCTCTTTGGAGGCGAAGGTCAGCGGGACGGACAGCCGGTAGATTCCTTCTTCATCCTGCTCGATGGTGTGCGTCTTGCCGTCGAACATCTTCTTCGATGGGTCGCGATCCCTGTACAGCGCATCCCCCAGGCGGCGCAGCGAATCGAGGCCGCCGACTTCCTGGCCGAACAGCGGCGCCGTCAGCAGCGGCAGCTCGCCAAACGCCTCATGGATAAACGCCAGGTTCTGCTTCTGGTTGTCCTTCGCCATCGCGAAGTAGGGGTCGGCCACCTCGTCGGGGATGACACGGTTGCACAGGATGGCGTCGGTGGCGTAGCCGTACAGGTTCAGGTAGGTGTAGGTGCGCTGTGTTTCCTTGATGACCATGCGCTCCGGGTTGATCACCAGCCGCATGCTGGCAACTTCCGGGTCGGCCAGCAGGTCGCGCACGCTGTCGAGCGTCTTGAACAGGCTCTGCACCTGTTCCCAGGCTTCCTGGTCGGGGATGCGCTCGCCCTGCCCCAGCACCCGCCCGATCGGCCGCAGGATGCGCGCCGCGCCGCGCGTCACCGTCAGCAGGCGCTCGAACCACCAGCGCGTCACGTCCGGCAGGCTGAGCAGGCGCAGCGTCTCGGCGGTCGGCGCGGCGTCCACCACCAGCACGTCGAACTCGTTGTCCTGCACATACTTGTTGATCCACAGCAGGTGCGCGCCTTCTTCCAGGCCGGGCAGAATCGTGACTTCCTCCGCCACCAGGTTGTCCACGCCCTGGCGGCTGAACAGCGCGATCATGTACTCCTGGAACAGCCCCCAGTACTTGTCCATCGAATAGCGCGCGTCCACCTCCTGCCCCCACAGGTTGTCCACCAGGGGCGTCGGCTCCGGGCCGATCTTCCTGTCGAACGAATCGGCCAGGCTGTGCGCGGTGTCGGTGCTGATCACGATGGTCTTCAGGCCCATTTCGGCGCAGCGCAGGGCGGTCGCCGCCGAAATGCTGGTCTTGCCCACCCCGCCCTTGCCGGTATGTACGATAACTCTCATGGTTGTCCTTCTGCCATTGATGCCGCCCGATTATACATCCGCCGGCGGCTAAAGCTCTCAATGTTTCTATACGACTTACCTTCGCGTGAAGTCGCACGGGCGCGGCGGCGGGCCGAGGGAGCGCCCCTGCTCTGGGCCGGGCGCGCTAACCCCCGCCTGCCGTGTCGGCGAATTCGGCGCGGTTGCCCTCGGCGCGCATCTCGATCACCTGGCGGTCGGGGAAACGGTCGAGGATCGCCGCGCGCACGCCGGGCTGCTGCGTGTCCCACGCGCCGACGATCTCGCTGTCCAGGTAGGGGCTGGTGACGGCCATCAGCGCGCCCAGCGCGCGCCAGCGCACGCGGTTGTCGCCGCTGGCCGGCCCGCTGACCAGCACCAGCGCCGGCCGCGCGCCGTCGCGGCGCGCCTCGATGGCGTCCAGCGTCGCGCGGCTGATCTCGTTGAAGCCGTACAGCGCGTTGATGCGCGGCGTGCTGTAGGCGTACAGGCTGTAGACCAGCGCCGCCGTCAGCGCGCCGTACACCAGCCAGCGCCGCCCGCTGCGGCGGACCAGCCACGCCAGCGGCAGCGCGCTGATGAGCGACAGGGCCGCCAGCGCCTCGAAATAATAGCGCGTGCTGTAGCGCTGCGAGCCGATCCAGTAAGCGGCGTGCGCCGCGATCAGGCTGAAGGCCGACAGCGCCAGCAGCCACGTCCAGCGGCGGCGCGCCCCCACCAGCAGGCCGGCGGGCAGCAGCACCCAGCTTATGCCGAGCAGCGGCCAGTAGCCGCTCTCGGTCCGCAGGTGTTCCTGCAGCTCCGGCGTGATGTCGCCCAACTGCCAGCCGTACAGGTCCGCCGCCAGCAGCGACAGGTCGAAGCGCAGGTGGCGCACCCCCTTTTCGAGCGTGTGGCCGCTGCGCCCGCAGCACTCGCCGAAGCCCACCCGGTCATACGGCCAGACCAGCGTGTACAGGTTCTGGGCCGGGTCGCCGGTGGCGGCGTAGTTGTACAGCGGGATGGCGGCGCTGACCGCCAGCGTCAGCGCGCCCAGCGCCAGCAGCGGGCGCAGCGCCGCGCCGAACGCGCCCCAGCCGCCGCGCCCCGCCAGCAGCAGGCGCAGGCCCGTGTAGACGATGAACGGCGCGCCGAGGCCGACCGCCGTCAGCGGGCGGTTAATCACCAGCAGCCCCAGCGCCGCCCCGCCCAGCAGCCCCCAGCGCAGCGCGTGCCGCCCGCGCTCGATGCGCCACAGCGCGTACATGAACAGGACCGCGCACGTCAGCGCGGCGGTGTGGCCCATCAGCGTGCCGTTGAGCAGCAGCGCCATCGGCGAGAAGGCCGTCAGCGCGGCGGCGATCACGCCCACGTCCGGCCCGAACAGCTCGCGCCCCAGCCGGTAGACCAGGGCGACGGTCAGCGCGGCGCACAGCGCGTTCACCAGCCAGGGCTGCCCGGCCAGCACGCCGGGGGCCAGCAGCAGCGGCCAGCCCGGCGAGTATTTGCCGAAGCGCATCCCCGACGGCCCGTAGTCCACCACGAAGGGCTGCCAGTAAGCGCGGCGCGGCTCAGGAATGGGGATCACAAGCTGGCCGCCGGCCAGCGTTTTCGCCTGGTAAAGATAGGCGACCTCGTCCTCCAGGTGCGGCAGGCGCTCGAACACGGCGCGGCTGACCAGCGCGCTCATCGCGGCGGCGAAGAACGCCAGCAGCAGCGCGAGTGCGTGATGCCAGGCCAGCGGGCGGGCGCGTGCGGGCATGGGCGCGTTCAGGCGTTCGGCGGCGTGCCGCTGTGCTGGCGGCTGGCGATGACTTCGGCCATGCGCGCGTCGAACACGTCCGGCTGGAGCATCACGCGCAGCCGCTCGAACGGGCGCAGCAGCAGCCCGCCGATCGTGTCGCCCTCGGCGATCACGCCCAGGCTGGCCTCGATCAGCGTGGTGAAGGCCGGCAGGCCCACCAGCGCCTGCGTCTGCGCCTCCAGCGCGGCCAGCGTCGGCGCGGTGTCCACCTTGAAGGTGACCAGAAACATGTCCCAGAAGCGGTGCAGCGCGGCGGTGTCGCCGCCGTCCGGGATTTCCGGCCGCAGGCGCGCGCTGGCGCTGTTAAAGGCGTGTTCGGTGCTGCGCTGAAACTGCGCGGCGGCCTCTTTGAACGCCTGGTCCGCGCCCGGCGCGGCGCTCGCCTCCCCCTCGATCAGCGTCGCCCACGACAGAATCATGCCCATGTACTGCACAAAGTCGTGGCGAAACACCTGAATCACTTCGTTCAGGCCGTCCTGGCCGCTGCGAGCAAGATAGGCGCTGATTGCGGGCGTGGGCATCAATGCTGCTCCATAAATGACATCAGGCGGGCCGTGCTGGCTGGTTGTGATTGTACCATCTTGCCGCGCGCCACGCTTAATACCCCCGCTTGCGGTCCAGCCGGTTGAGCAGCGGCTGGTGCTCCAGGTAGCGCTGTAAGTTCTCTGCGAACAGCGCCGCCGCCTTCTCGTGGTAGCGCGCCATATTGCCGGACACGTGCGGGCTGATAATCACGTTGTCCATCGGCCACAGCGGGCTGGTGGCGGGCAGCGGCTCTTCCTCGAACACGTCCAGCGCCGCCCCGGCGATCACGCCGGCCGCCAGCGCGGACACCAGCGCCGCCTCGTCCACGATCGCGCCGCGCGCGATGTTGACCAGCACCGCGCTCTTTTTCATGCGGCTGAGCACGGTTTCGTTAATCATGTGGTGCGTCGCCTCGGTCAGCGGCGCCGCCACGACCAGGTAATCGCACACCGACGCCATCGAGGCAACCGCCTCCGGCGGGTACAGCCGCGTCGGAATGTCGCTGTCGGGGTCGCCCAGGCCGATCTCGCGGTACTCGCCCTCGTCCGCCGGGCGCTTCAGGTCGCGCTTGGTCGCCACCACCGCCATGCCCAGCGCGGCGGCGATGCGCGCCAGCTCGCGCCCGATGCTGCCGTAACCGACGATGCCCACCGTCTGCCCGCGCAGGCTGCGCGGCGCAAACATGCGGCCGCGTTCCTCCGGCCACTGTGCCTGCGCCTGCAGCGCCAGCATCTGCGGCAGCCGGTAAGCGAACGCCAGCATCATCGCCAGGCAGTATTCGGCGATCGGCGTGGCGTGGATGCCGCTGGTGGAGGTCACCTCCACGTCCTCGGCGCGCACGATGGCCCGGTCGAGCACGTGCTCCATGCCCGCGCTCTGAAGCTGAATCCAGCGCAGGCGCGGGGCCTGGGACGGTTCGGGCAGCGTGCTGCCGGTGTACAGCACCTCGGCGCTGGCCCAGGCGCTCTCCGGCACTTTGGGGAAGTGGCGCTCCACCAGCAGGCGCGGCGAAACCGCGCGCAGGTGTTCGATCAACTCGTCGGAGAAATCCATCGCCACGACCACCTTGATAGGGCTGCTGTCGGTCATGCTGTTCCTCGCTGCGCTGCGCTCGTCCAGCGCAGATATTAGGCGCTGTGGCGCGCCCGCGCAAGCCGCAGCCGGGCGCGGCCGCGCCGCTTTGCGCGTAGCGTCCGCCTGCCCTGCGTGTTACAGTTACAGTTATGGCCGCGAAAAAAACGTATGTGGGGAGGGGAGACTCATGGGACTAATGGACGGCAAGGTGGCGCTGGTGTTCGGCGTCGCCAACAAGAATTCAATCGCCTGGGGCATCACCAAAGCGCTGCACGACGCCGGGGCGACCATCGGCCTGAGCTACGCCGGCGAAGTGCTGGAAAAGCGCGTGCGCCCGCTGGCAGAGGAAATCGGCTGCGATTTTGTCGAGCAGTGCGATGTCTCCAGCGACGACGAGATTGACGCCCTGTTCGAGAAGGCCGGGGCGCGCTTCGGCAGAATTGACACGCTGGTACACTGTATCGCCTTCGCCAACCGCGCCGACATGGACGGGCGCTTCCTCGATGTCACGCGCGACGGCTTCGCGCTGGCGCTCGACATCAGCGCCTACAGCCTGGTCGCGCTGACGCGGCGCGCCGAGCCGCTGATGACCGACGGCGGCAGCATCATGAGCCTGACGTACTACGCCGCCGAGAAGGTTATGCCGCGCTACCACGTGATGGCGGTGGCTAAGGCGGCCCTCGAAACGATCACGCGCTACCTGGCCAACGACCTGGGGCCGAAAAACATCCGCGTCAACGCCATCAGCGCCGGGCCGATCAAAACGCTGGCGGCGGCGGGCGTGCCCGGCTTCCGCATGATGCTCAAGTATTCAGAGAAAGCGTCGCCGCTGCGCCGGCTGGTGTCGCAGGAGGACGTGGGCAACGCGGCGCTGTGGCTCGCGTCGGACCTCAGCAGCGCGGTCACCGGCGAGATCATCCACGTGGACGCCGGTTACAACATCCTCGGCCTGACGGCCACCGAGGAAGACCTGGCCAACCTGTAGTCAACCCCGTCCCTCAGCCCCGCTCCGGTGCGCCGGTGAGCAGGGGCCGAGGGGCGCGCAGGCTCAGCGCCGGCGCAGCATCGTGACGATCAGCAGCACGACCACCGCGCCGAAAAATGACACGATCACGTCAATGTAGCGGATGGTGATGCCGCCCAGCAGCCCCGGCGCGACCGGAATCTGAAACAGGGTGAACAGAAAGCCGCCCACCAGCGCGCCGACCAGCCCGATAATGATGCTGGTCGTCGCGTTCAGGCGCGCGCCGCCGATCAGCAGGCTCGCCAGGAAACCGGCCACCAGGCCGATAATCAGCCAGGTGATGATCTGCTCCGGCACAAATGTCACAGTCACAGGCTGGTCCAGCCCTGGCATAGCGCCCCCTTTCCGGCTTGCGCCGCTTTACAGCCGGTTGTCCGGCGTCGGCTCAACAATCACGTCCACCAGCTCAAAGTCCGAATCGAACAGAGGGCTGTTGAGCTTGGCGTGCACGCTGTGGTCTTCCACCAGCGTGACCCGCGTGCCCAGCCCCGCCAGCTCATAGCGGGTGAGCCAGCGCCGGGACCGCTGGGCGGTGCGATAAAACACCAGCCGCCCGTGCGGGTCCATGCGCTTAACCTTCCAGTTGGCCTGTTTGAAACTCATCTGTTTCAGGTCGTGCGCCAGCGCCGCCCGCTGCTGTTCGGTAAGATAATTCATCGCGATCAACCCCTGCCCTTCACTGCCGTCTGCCCGAACTTCGGCAATTATCGCCCGCAACTGTATAATGGTCAATGTGTCCTTGGCGGGCCTCGCCCCCGCTCTGCCGGCTGAATGTGGACCACGCGCCTATGTTCGAACTGCTCACCTACTCCGTTGCTGACCTCACCGCCCACATCGGCGCGCTGTTCGAGGCCGACGACACCCTCCAGGACGTGTGGGTGCAGGGCGAAATCTCGAACATGGTGGTGGCGTCGTCCGGCCACTGGTATTTCACGCTCAAGGACAGCCAGGCCCAGCTTCGCTGCGCGCTGTGGCGCTCGCACGCGGCGCGCCAGGGCTTCACGCCGGAAAACGGCGACGCGGTGCTGGCGCACGGGCGCGTCAGCGTTTACGCCCCGCGCGGCGAGTATCAGCTTTACGCCGACGCCGTGCAGCGCGCCGGCCTGGGCGACCTGTACGCCCGGCTGGAGCAGCTTAAGGACAAGCTGCGCGCCGAGGGCCTGTTCGACCGGCCCCGGCAGCGCGTCCCCGCCTTCCCGCTGCGCATCGGCATCGTCACGTCGCCAGAGGCCGCCGCCTTCCAGGATGTGCAGAACGTGCTGCGCCGCCGCTTCCCGCTGGCGCAGGTTATCCTCAGCGCGACGCCCGTCCAGGGCAGCGCCGCCCCAGCGCAGATCGCCGCCGCGCTGGCGCGCCTCAACGCGCACGACGCCTGCGACGTGATCCTGCTGGTGCGCGGCGGCGGCAGCATCGAGGATCTGTGGGCGTTCAACGACGAGGGCGTGGCGCGCGCCGTCGCCGCCAGCCGCATCCCCGTGATTACCGGCGTCGGCCACGAAACGGATTTCACGCTGGTTGATTTCGTGTCTGACCTGCGCGCGCCCACGCCGTCGGCGGCGGCGGAACAGGCCGCGCCCGACAGCGCCGACCTGCGCGCCGGCCTCAGCGCCGCGGCGCTGGCGCTGGACAGCGCGGCGCTGGCGCGCGTGGATCACCTGCGCGCCGTGACCGCCGCCGCCGCGCGCACGCTCGATCACCTGTCGCCGGCGCGGCTGATCGCCGTGCTGCGCCAGCGCGTGGACGACCGCGCCGCGCGCCTGGAGCGCCAGCAGCGCCAGCAGATCGCCCTGCTGCGCGAACGGCTGGCGGCCCGCGCCGCCGCGCTGGAAGCGGCCAGCCCGCAGGCGATTTTGGCGCGCGGCTACGCCATCGTCGCCCACAGCGCCGGCGGCGCGCGCGTGGCCAGCGTGAACGATGTCAGGCCCGGCGACAGCCTGGACATTCGCCTGCACGATGGAACCATCAGCGCCCGCGCCCACAGAGAGGGGGGGAAAACCCGATGAACCTTATCAGCGATCTCTCTTTTGAAACCGCCTACGCCGAGCTGGACGGCATCATCGCCCGGCTGGAAAGCGGCGAGCTGCCGCTGGAGGACGCGGTCGCGCTGTACGAGCGCGGGCGGCAGCTCGCCGCTCACTGCCAGACGCTGCTGGACAGCGCCGAGCTGCGCGTCAGCCAGCTCAACGACGACGGCACGCTCACGCCCCTGGATTGAGAATCCCACGTATCCCATGTTATCCCAAATTTGGGAAATCCTGGGATAAACCGCCTCAGCGCCGCAGCCGGCGCAGCAGCGCGCGCGGGACCGTGACCGCCTCATCCAGGCGCAGGGCCGCCGCCGCCCCGAAGAACACCGCGCCGCCCGCCGCCGCGCCCACCACCAGCGCCAGCAGCGCGCTGTCCAGCGCCGCGCGGGCCAGCAGCAGCACCGCGCCCATCGCCAGCGCCGCCAGCCCGGCGCGCGCCGCGCCGTCCAGCACATAGCGGTCATGGATGCCGCCGGCGCGCCGCCGCAGCAGCCACCACAGCGCCGCCGCCTCCAGCAGCGTCGTCAGCGCGTTCGCCAGCGCCAGCCCGGCGAACGGCCCGCGCGCCAGGCTGCCCGGCTCGCCGATCAACTGGATGAACAGCAGGCTGAGGGCGATGTTCGCCAGCATGGTGACGATGCCCACGCGCACCGGCGTCCAGGTGTCGGCCAGCGCGTAGAACGCGCGCGACAGCACCTCCAGCAGCGCGAAGCCGGCGATGCCGGTGGCGTAAAACGCCAGCGCCCAGGCCGTCGCCGCCGTGCCCTCCGCCGTCCACTCGCCGCGCTGGTACAGCACCGTCACCAGCGGCTCGCCCAGCACGATCAGCATGACGGTGGCCGGCAGCGCCAGAAACAGCACGCCGCGCACCGCCCGCGCCAGCCGGTCCCGAAAGCCGTCCATGTCGCCCGCCGCCGCCAGCGCCGCCAGCGTCGGGAACACCGCCGCGCCCACGCTCTGGCCGATCATGCCCAGCGCGAAGAACATCAGCGTGAAGGCGTAGGTCAGCGCCGCCAGGCTGCCGGTGACCATGCGGTCGGCCAGCACGATGTTGACCACGAAATTGATCTGCACCACGCCCAGGCCCAGCACGCGCGGCCCCATCAGCGCCAGCACGCGCAGCACGCCCGGCGCGCGCCAGTCCGGCACGACGCGCAGCCGCGCCCGCAGGCGCCACAGGCCCGGAAGCTGCACCGCCAGGTGCAGCAGCGCGCTCAGCACCGCGCCGTAGGCCAGCCCATAGACGTTGGCCCCGCCCACCTGCCCCAGCCCGGCGTCCGGCGGCAGCGCCGGCGCGATCACCAGCGCGCCGATAATCAGCCCGATGTTGTTCATGCTGATGGCCAGCGCGGGCAGCAGAAACAGGCCGTGCGCCTGTAAAATGCCCATCACCAGCCCGCTGACGGCGAAGATCACCGGCGTGACCATCATCAGGCGCATCATCTGCGCCGTGAGCGCCTGCGCCTCCGGCGGCGACTGGCGCAGCAGCACGCTGCTCACCAGCCAGGGCGCGGCCAGCGCCACCACCGCCGCGAACGCCGCCGCCGCCAGCGCCGCCAGCGTCATCACGGCGCTGGCGAGCCGCCACGCGGCGGCGCTGTCCTGTTCGCGCAGGCGGGCGTAGATGGGGATGAACGACGACCCCAGCGCGCCGCCGGCCACCAGCACGAAAATGATCTCCGGGATGCGCTGCGCGGCGATAAACGCCTCCAGCGCGGCGCTGGTGCCGAACTGCGCGCCGACAATGGCGGTGCGCGCCAGCCCCAGCAGGCCGCTGGCGAGAAAGCCCACCAGCACGACGCCGGCGGCGCGCACGATCTGCGTGTTGGAAAGCGCTCGTGAGTCCGTCATAGGCGCGGATTATAGCAGGGGACAGCGCCGGGAACAGCGCCGCCCCCGGCCGGTTTTCGAAAAGCGGGCATGGCGCCGCCGCCCCTGCGTTATAATGCACACCCAGCGTTCAGGTTTCACCGAAAGGCCGCTCTCTATGCTGAACCGCATCGCCCCGCGCGAGCGCCTTGACGTGCTGCGGCAGGACCTCGCCGCCGGGCTGGTGGGCGCGGTGGCGGGCGCGCCGCAGGCGATGGGCTTCGCCCTGGTGGCGGGCGTTGCGCCCGTCTACGGGCTGTACGCCGCCGCCGTGGCCGTGATCGTGGGCGCGCTGGCCAGCAGCTCGCGCTATATGACCATCGCGCCGACCAACGCGCTGGTGATCGTCGTGTTCAGCACGCTGGGCGGCGGCGAACAGCCGATCGGGAAGCTGTTCACGCTGACGCTGCTGGTGGGCGCGTTTCAGCTTGCCGCCGGGCTGCTGCGCCTGGGCGCGCTGACGCGCTTTGTCTCTAACGCGGTGATGGTCGGCTTTATCAGCGGGGCGGGCACGCTGGTCATCCTGGGGCAGCTCGCGCATCTCACCGGCTACGAGCCGCGCGCCGCCGGGCCGCTGCCGCGCCTGTGGGACTGGCTGGTGCACCTGCCGCAGAGCCAGCCGCACACGCTGGTGATCGGCGTGGCGGCCACCATCATCATCGCCGGGCTGCACCGCACGCGCTTCAAAAGCGTCGCCACGCTGGTGGCGCTGGCCGTGACATCTGTCTTTGTGCTGGCCGCCGGCTGGGGCGACGTGGCGACGGTGCGCGACATGGCCCCCATCCCCGGCGGCCTGCCCGCCCCCGCCCTGCCCGACCTGGCCTACGCGCCCGACCTGCTGGCGGCGGCGGCGGCGCTGGCGCTGCTGGGCCTCGTCCAGAGCGCCGCGCTCACGCAGGCCGCGCGCGAGCCGGACGGCAGCGCCTCCGACACCAACCGCGACTTCGCCGCCCAGGGCCTGGCCAACATCGTCGCCTCGTTCTTCCAGGCGCTGCCGTCGGCGGGGTCGCTCTCGCGGACGGCGGTGAACATCAGCGCGGGCGCGAAAACGCGCCTGGCGAACCTGCTGGCGGGCGTGTTCGTGCTGGCGATTCTGCTGGCGCTGGGGCCGGTTATCGAGAAGGTCACGCTGGCCGGGCTGGCCGGCCACCTGGTGGTGGCCGCCTCCAGCCTGATCAAACGCCAGCCGATCGCGCTGGTCTGGCGGGTGCACTGGGCCGGGCGCGCCGCGATGCTCGCCACCTTCGCCTCGACGCTGCTGCTGCCGCTGGAGCAGAGCGTCTACGTCGGCGTGGCGCTGTCGCTGGCGCTCTACGTCTACACGTCGGCCAGCGAGGTGCACGTGACGCAGCTCGTCCCGCTTGATGACCGCCGCTTCCGCGAGGTGCCGCTGCCGGCCACGCTGCCGCCGTCCGCGCCGGCGATCTTTTCGGTCACCGGCAACCTGTATTTCGCGGCGGTGCGCCACCTGGAAGCGGTGCTGCCGCCGCCCGACAGCGCCAGCGGCACAGTCGTGATCCTGCGGCTGCGCGGGCAGCACCACCTGGGCAGCACCGGCATCGGCTTTCTGGTGCGCTACACGGACGCGCTGCGCGCGCGCGGCGGCGACCTGCTGCTGGCGGGCGTCAGCGCCGGGCTGTACGACGAACTGACGCGCACCGGCATCGCCGCTTACCTGGGGACTGACCACATCTTCAGGGCGACCGACACCTATTTTGAGGCGACCGAGGCCGCGCTGAACGCGGCGCGCAGCCTTACATCTCGTGCATGATGCCGGGCACGACCTCGACAATCTCTTTGTCGCTGTCGGCGCGGCGGTAGCGGCGGATCGGTTTGAGCGTGACCCAGTCGCCGCTGCGGGCCGCCGCGCCCACCAGCGCGCGCAGCTCGTCCACGCCGGCGCGCATCCTGCCGGCCTCGTCATAGCCGAAGCGGTAGCTGAGGAACTGCGGGTTGTCGTCCAGAAACCCGATCGCCACGTCCAGCGCCTCGACAATGCGCTGCGCGTCGTGTTCGAGGCCGATCTGCTGTAACGGGCGCACCGGCAGGCGCATGTTGCGCGCCATCACGTCCAGGATCACCGGGCGGTGGAAAAACTTGCCCAGCGCCGCCGCCTCCTGCACCGTGACCTCGCTCTCCTCAACCGCGCCGCTGGTGCTGGCGCTGGGGCGCTGGAGCACCAGCTTGAAGTCGAAACGCTCGTCCTCAATCGCTTTCCAACTGCGCTTTTCTTCCGCCGGTATCAGCTCGCTGACGCGCGCCATGATCGCGTTCGCGCCCTGCTCCAGCGCCTCCTTGCGCGAGACCCCCTCGATATTCACGTTCACCGGCGGCAGCACCTGGCCGACGTTCATCGTCAGGCGCGGGCGCTTGAGCTGGAGCACTTCCTGCAGCGCGCCGCGCATCCCGCCGAAGCCGATCGGCAGCACCGGGGCCTCGGCGTGGTAGCTGAGCCAGGCGACGCCGGTGCGCGCCTTGCGCAGCGAGTTCTCCCAGATGCCGCCTTCGGGGAAGATGCCCACCATGCCGTTCTGCTTAAGCACGTCAAGCGGCGCGCGCATTTCCTCGCGGTCAACGCTGCCGCGCCGCACCGGCAGGAAGCCCCACAGCCTGCCGATCCAGCCGAAGCGCGGGTCAACCGGGATGTCGCCGGTGCCGATAATTTCGATCTGCCAGGGGGTGTAGAGCACCATCAGCATGACTTCAACGATGGCGACGTGGTTGCCGACGACGATCAGCG
>CAZDVL010000058.1:0-14245 GCA_964508745.1 uncultured Anaerolineaceae bacterium
GTCTGCTGGCGGCGGCCGGCCTGCTGCTGGCCCTGTCCGGCTGCGCGCTGGCGCGCGCCGGAGCGCCGGTGCGCGTCGCGCTGCTGGCCCCCTTCGAGGGCCGCTACCGCGAGGTCGGTTACAACGCGCTCTACGCGGCCCGCCTGGCGCTGCAGGACGCCGGCGCGCCAACGGTCGAGCTGCTGCCGGTGGACGACGGCGGCTCTGCCGACAGCGCCGCCAGCCGCGCCCGCGCGCTGGCGCTCGACCCGCACACGCGCGTCGTGATCGCGCTCGGCTGCGCCGCGGCCAGCGCCGACACGCTGGCCGCGTTCGGCGATCTGCCGGTGCTCGTCGCCGGTCACTGGGGCGCGCAGCCCACCAAACCAGAGGTGTTCGTGCTGGCGGCGGCCGGCCTGGACCGCGCGCTCACCGCGCCGCCCTGCATCAGCGTGACCGCCGCCGCGCGCCTGCCCGCGCCGCTGGTCGGCGGGGAGACGCTGGCGCTGGCGCAGTTTCCGCTGCTGCGCGCCGACCTCACCGGCGTCGTCGTCGCCTCCAGCGCCGCCCTGCCCGCCGCTGACTTCGCCGCCCGCTACCGCGCCAGCGACGCCTTCGCGCCGCCGCCCGGCCTGCTCGCCACGCTCACCTACGACGCGGCGCGCCTGGCGGCCCAGGTCGCCGCCGCCGCGCCCGACCGCGCCGCCGCGCTGCGCGCGCTGCTCAACGCCAGCTACGACGGCCTGACGGGAACGCTGCGCTTCAGCGGCGGCTGGTGGCAGGGCGCGCCCATCCGCCGCTTTCGCTATGACGACCAGCGCGCTAATGCCCGTAGATGGTGTCATAGAATAGCGGCAGCGGCTCGACCGGCCCGGCGCTGTACGCCAACGCCGCTGTCACCGCCTCGCGGCACGCCGCGAGCCGCGTTTCGTCGTTGGCGTAGATCGTCACCGCCGGGTCGCCGCGCCGCACGCGGTCGCCAACCTTGAGGTGCGCCACCAGCCCCACCGCCAGGTCAATCGCGTCGCCCTTCTTCTCGCGCCCGGCCCCCAGCAGGAACGCCGCCCGCCCGATCTCCAGGGCCGACACGCGCGCGACATAGCCGTCCTCGGCGGCGGCGGCCGTCTCAACGATGGCGGCGCGCGGCAGCCGCGCGGTGTCGTCCACCATGCTTACGTCGCCGCCCTGCGCCGCCACCATGCGCCGGAAAGCAGCCAGGCCGTCGCCCGCCCCAAGACGCTGCGCTGTTTCGGCGCGCGCGTCCTCAAGGCTGGCCCAGCGCCGGCCCTGCCCGGCCAGCCGCAGCATCTGCGCCGTCACTTCTAAGCAGTGGTCGCGGAAGTCCGGCGGGCCGCCGCCGCGCAGCGTCTCAACCGCCTCGATCACCTCCAGGCTGTTGCCGACGGCGTGCCCCAACGGCTGGTTCATGTCCGAAATCAGCGCCACCACGTCGCGCCCGGCGTCCACGCCAATGTCCACCATCACCTGCGCGAGCTGCCGCCCCTGCTCCACATCCGGCATGAACGCGCCCTCGCCCACCTTGACATCCAGCACGATGCCGCTGGCCCCGGCGGCCAGCTTCTTGCTCATAATGCTGCTGGCGATCAGCGGCAGGCTGGGCACGGTCGCCGTCACGTCGCGCAGCGCGTACAGCTTGCCGTCCGCCGGCGCCAGGTCCGCCGACTGGCCCGCCAGCACCAGCCCGTTTTCGCGCGCCAGCCGCAGGAACGTCTCGCGGTTCAGGTTGACATCAAAACCGGCGATCGCCTCCAGCTTGTCCAGCGTGCCGCCGGAATAGCCCAGGCCGCGCCCGCTCATCTTGGCGACCGGCACGCCGCAGGCCGCCGCCAGCGGCAGCACCACCAGGCTGGTTTTGTCGCCCACACCGCCCGACGAATGCTTGTCCACCGCGTAACCGCCCAGCGCCGCCGCCAGGTCCAGCACCTCGCCCGAATGTGCCATCGCCAGCGTGAGCTGCACGGTCTCCTCGCGCGTCATGCCCCGGATACAGATCGCCATCAGCAGCGCCGCCGCCTGATAGTCGGGCAGGTCTCCGGCGGTGTACGTGTCAATAAACCACTCGATTTCGGCGCGCGTCAGGGGCAGGCCATCGCGCTTCCTGGCAATCACATCAACGGCACGCATCGTTCTTCTCCTGTGGTTCGGGCCGGCGTCGTGGCTCTTATCTTACTCGCGGTCGCCGCGTTTGGGGTAATTCACGGCCCGCCGCCGCCGCTAAAACGCTCATGCATTTCTAAGTTGGACGCGCACAGGATAAGCTAAAGTTGAGATTCAGTCCGCAACCATCGCATCAGGTAAAACTCAGGTAAAACTATGGAAGCCAAACAACCCGCAAAGCCACAAACCGCCCCGCCCGCCGCCGCCCACAAGCGCGCCCTGAACCCGCTTCTGATCGGCGCGATCGGCGTCGTCGCCGTGGCGGTGGCGCTGGTCGCCATCATCGTTTCGACCAACAACACCCCCATCGCCACGGCTGACGCCTACAACGACGTTCCGTTCGAGCGCCTGTCCGACGGCGGCTTCGTCCTCGGCAGCCCCGACGCGCCCGTCACAATTGTCGAGTTTGCCGACTTTGCCTGCCCCCACTGCCAGGATTACAACGCCACGATGAAGCGCTTTGTCGATGAGTTCGTTGTCCCCGGCCTGGCGCGCCTGGAGTACCGCATGTTCATCAGCGCCGCCGACCCGGTCTACGGGCCGTACACCGCGCAGCTCGCCGAGTGCATCAACCAGCAGCGCGACGGCGCTTTCTGGCCCGCCCACGACATCCTGTTCGAGCTGGGCAGCCGGGCGCGCTTCAACGACACCACCGCCCGCACGCTGGCCGACCGCCTGGGCCTGAACTACAGCGAGCTGCTGACCTGTGCCAGCAGCGCCAGCCAGTACCAGACCGACATTCGCGTCGGCCAGAGCATGGGCATCCAGAGCACGCCCAGCATTATGGTGCGCTTCGGCGACAGCGCGCCGCAGTTTATCCGCGCCGGCGAGACCGTGTTCAACCGCGGCCCGGTCGCGTATGAGCTGCTCCGGCAGGTTGTGCTCTCCGCCCAATCGTAAGCGGGACGCCGCCGCCCCGCGCCAGCTTCGTGACCCAGAGAGGGTGTGCGGACTGTATGGCGCCTGATATGTGTGCCGCATCGCCCGGCCCGGCGCTGCGCTGCGCGATCGCGCAGCGCCTGGGCTGGCACCTGCGCAAAATCCGCGTCGGCTCGCGCGGCATTGAGTATGACTATGTGATTTACACGCACGACGACCGCCGCATCTACCAGCAGGAAATGACCGCCGCCGACCTCAGCGACGAGCAGGCCGCCGCCGCGGCCGTCTGGCACGCCGCCATGAACAGCGAGAACTGCCCGCGCTGGGACGAAGACCTCAACGACGCTACCTGGCTGGTCGTCGGCCTGGACTACAAAATCTGGCGCGAGGGCGACCGCGCCTGCGCCTGGGTCGGCGCGCCGCAGCACACCGCCTGCGCCGCCGCCGAAGCGCTGGCGCTGGCGCGCGCCTGGCTGTCCTATCGCGCCGCGACAGTCTGACGCCCCCGCGCCCCCTCAGCCCAGCGGCAGCGCCGGCTGTTCGCCGGTGGCGGCCAACTGGCCGTCCTGCCGCTGCATCAGCAGCACATAGTCCGGGTACTCGTCAGACTGGCGGAACTGCCACTCGCCGACGCTGTACAGCCCGACAGCCCCGCCTGAGCGCCACACGGTCACCACGAACGGCAGCCGCCGGTACAGCGCCGCCGCCTGGGCCTCGCCCTGGCCCATGTCCGAGCGCCGCGCCAGCATCCCCAGCGCGCTGCGCAGGCGCTTGCTGTCGAACGGCCCGCGAAATGACCACAACTGGCGCGGCACGCCGTCCTCGCGCAGCAGCGGCGCGATGCTCTCCGGCTCGTCGGCGCGCACCTCGTCCAGCACAAGGCAGCCGGGGGACTGTGCCAGCGCCGCGCCAATCTGCTCGCCGAACGTCACCGGTTCCTGTTCAGCGCCGCGCCAGCGCGCCACCAGCCGCCGCGCGCCAGCCGGCAGGTGCAGCTCGCCGGCGCGCTCAACCGCTGTGACCGTCTCCGGCCGCGGCAGCAGCCGCGCCAGCGCGCCCAGCAGCGTCGTCTTGCCCGCCTCCGTGTCGCCGACGACGGCGATGCCGTGCGGCGACAGCGCCAGCTTCTCCAGCAGCGCCGCCGCCTCAGCGGTGAGGAAGCCCGCCGCCGCCAGGTCGGCCAGCGACGGCGGCTGCGCCGGGTGCAGCCGGATGTCCACCGTGTAGTCGGGCGCCAGCGGCGGGGCGATCAGGTTGACGCACACCCGCCTGCCGGCGATCACCAGCCCGGTTTCGACTATCGGCTGGTCCGCGTACAGGTCGGTTCCGGCGTCAAGCAGCAGCCGGCGCAGGGCGCGCTGCAGCTGCGACGCGCTGTCGAACAGCGGGCCAACCGGCACCAGGTCGCCATGCCCAAAGCGCGCCGCCGCCTTTTCCGGGCCGTCCAGCGCGATCGTTGTCACGTTTGCGTCGTGCAGCAGCGGGTCAAGCGGGCCATAGCCGAACAGCGCGCTGTAGGCCATCTCCGTCAGGGCCGCCCGCTCAGCCGCCTCAGGCTGCGCCGACTCGACCGCCAGCACATAGCTGATCGTCTCGTTGAGCAGCTTCAGCCGTGCCGCCGCCGTAACAGCCGCGGCCAGCGCCGGCGTGTCGCCAAATTCTTCAATAAACGCCGCCTCGATACGCTCCAGCAGCGCCTGCAAGGACACCTGCCGCCGCCCCAGCAGGCCCGCGACCAGGCGCGGCTCGCGGTCGCTGCCGGCTTCGCGTCCGTTCCCGCCGCTGTCGCTGCCGTTCGTCATCATCACGCCGCCTCCGCACGTCTGCCCTGTCACAATCTATTCTACAACGCCCACGGGATTGTGGTATACTCTAGCGGTTCTCTCGCCAGCACGAGGTCTTCAGCCGCCCAATGAACATCATTATTACCGGCTCCATTGCCTATGACTACCTGATGCGTTTCCCCGGCCGCTTTGTTGAGCACTTCCTTTCCGACCAGCTTCACCAGGTCAGCCTCAGCTTTCTGGTTGACGACATGACCAAACACTGGGGCGGCGTGGCTGCTAACATCGCGTTTACCGCCGGCCTGCTGGGCCTGCGTCCGCGTCTGATGGGCACTGTCGGGCGCGACTTTGGCGACTACCGCGCCTGGCTGGAAAACGCCGGGGTGGATACCAGCACCGTCCGCCAGATTGACGACGTGTTCACCGCCTCTTTCTTCGTCAACACCGACCTTGATAACAACCAGATCGCTTCATTTTACACCGGCGCGATGGCCTATGCCCGCAGCCTCTCGCTGGCCGATGTCTGGCAGGAAACCCCCGACCTGGTGGTGATCTCGCCCAACGACCCGCAGGCCATGATCAACCTGACCGACGAGTGCCGCCAGCGCGGCATCCGCTTCCTCTACGACCCCAGCCAGCAGGTCCCGCGCCTGAACGGTGAGGAGCTGGCCCGCAGCATGCAGAACGCCTACGCCCTGGTCATCAACGCCTACGAGGCGGAGATTATCTGCCACAAAACAGGCCAGACCGTTGACGACCTGCGCCGCGCCACTGAAATCCTTGTCATCACCCAGGGGCCGAACGGTTCACACATTTACGCCGGCGGCGAGCGTTACGACATCCCGGCTTTTCCCTGCGAAGGCATCAAGGACCCCACCGGCGCGGGCGACGCCTTCCGCGGCGGCTTTCTGCGCGGGCTGGCCTCCGGCTGGCCGCTGCCGCTGGCCGGGCAGCTCGGCGCGCTGTGCGCCACCTACGCGCTGGAACACGTCGGCACGCAGAACCATTCGTTCACGCTGCCCGAATTCGTGCAGCGCTTCCGCGCCTTCTTCGACGACGGCGGCCTGCTCGACAGCCTGCTGGAACCCGCCAGCGCCGGGGCCGAACGCTGACCTGCCCGCCGCGCTGCCCGCGAAACCTGCGGGCAGCATTGTTCACAGCCCCCGCCGGTGCGCCTGAAAGTACCGGCGACAACGGGTTAATCGTGTGCTAAAATCGCGCCGTTACAGGGCCAGCGTTGGCCGCCATCTGCGTATCAGGAGTGTGAATGAGCATTCAACACGATGTCAAAAGCCTGGATCTCGCCACCGGCGGGCGTTACCGCATCGAGTGGGCGGAACAGGAAATGCCGGTGCTTCGCGCCATCCGCGAGCGTTTCGCCAAAGAAAGACCGCTTGAGGGCGTGCGCGTCTCTGCCTGCCTGCACGTGACCACCGAAACCGCCAACCTGATGCACACGCTCCAGGTGGGCGGCGCAGATGTGATTCTGTGCGCGTCCAACCCCCTCTCCACCCAGGACGATGTCGCCGCCTCGCTGGTCTCGCACTACGAGATTCCGGTGTACGCCATCAAAGGCGAGAGCAACGATGTCTACTACGACCACATCAAGGCCGCGCTCGACCACAGGCCGCACGTCACGATGGACGACGGGGCGGACCTGGTCGGCACGATTCACAAGAGCCGCCGCGAGCTGCTGCAGGACATCATCGGCGGCACCGAGGAAACAACCACCGGCGTGATCCGCCTGCGCGCGATGGCCCGCGACGGCGCGCTCGCCTTCCCGGTGATTGCCGTCAACGACAGCAACACCAAGCATCTGTTCGACAACCGCTACGGAACCGGCCAGAGCACGCTCGACGGCGTGATCCGCGCCACCAACATCCTGCTGGCCGGGCGCACCGTCGTCGTCGCCGGCTACGGCTGGTGCAGCCGGGGCATCGCCATGCGCGCCAGCGGCCTGGGCGCGAACGTCATCGTCACCGAGGTAGACCCGCTTAAGGCCCTCGAAGCGGTCATGGACGGCTACCGCGTCATGCCGATGGCCGAGGCCGCGCCGCTTGGCGACATCTTCATCACCGCCACCGGCGACCTCAACGTGCTCGACGCGCATCACTTCGAGCGCATGAAGGCCGGCGCGATCGTCTGCAATTCCGGGCACTTCAACGTCGAAATCAACATCCCCGCCCTGGCGCAGATGAGCGCCGGCGAGCCGCGCCTCGTGCGGCCCTTCGTGCAGGAATACATGGTCGCGGGCCGGCCCATCTACCTGCTGGGCGAAGGCCGCCTGATCAACCTGGCCGCCGCCGAAGGCCACCCCGCCAGCGTCATGGACATGAGCTTCGCCAACCAGGCTCTGGGCGCGGAATTCATGCTCAAAAACGCCAGCAGCCTCTCGCCCGATGTCTACGTTGTGCCGGCAGAAATCGACAACGAGATCGCCCGGCTCAAGCTGGAAGCGATGGGTGTGCATATTGACACGCTCACGCCTGAGCAGGTGCACTACCTCAGCCAGTGGGAAGAGGGCACCTGATTGCTCTGTGCGCGCCAAACTAAGCCTGCATTGAGAGAGGAAAGGAAACCAATGAGCCATCGCATGCAGTTATCCGCGCTGCTGCTCGTCCTGGCAGCGCTCCTTCTGAGCGCTGTCGGCGCCGGTGCGCAGGCCGCCGATTCGCTGGCGCGTTTCGTCCATGTCGTTCCTGGCGCGCCGGCGGTGGACATTTACACCGACGGCCAGCTCACCGCTGCCAATCTCGCGTTCGGCGCGGCGACACCCTACATCGCCATTCCCGCCGGGGAGCGCAGCATCAGCGTGCGCCAGGCAGGCACCGATTCGCCGCTGTGGGAGCAGGTGCTGCTCACGGACGGCGGCGCGAATTACACGCTGGTCGCGTCGTCGCCCGACAGCCCCAGCTTCGCCGTCTACCGTGACGAAAATGACCTGGACCCGCTGGCGCTCGGCCAGGCGCGCTTCACCAGCATCCACGCCATCGCTGACGCGCCCGCCGTTGACATCCTGCTGGCGGACGGGCGCACCCTGGTCGTCAACCAGGCCTACAACCAGCCGTTCGGCACGCTCGACATCCCACTGTTCACCTACAGCCTGGTGATCGCGCCGGCGGGCGCGGGCGTCGAAGGCGGGCTGTTCAACCTGGAGCTGCCGGTCAGCTTCAGCGGCACGTCCTACAAGCTCGTGCTGTACGGCACGGCCAGCAACCCCGGCTACCTGGTGCTGACCGCGCCGGTGCGCGCGGAAAGCGAAACCGGGTTTGCCCGCGTCCGGCTGGTGCACGCCGTCCCCGGCGCGCCCGCCGTTGATGTCTACGCCGGCGGTACGCTTATCGCCACCCTGACCGAACCCGCAGACGGCGCGAATGCCACCGGTTTTATCGCCCTCCCTGCTGGCAGCCTCGATGTCAGTGTGCGCGCCGCCGGCACACAGGACGACCTGGTCAGCGCCCCGGTTGAAACTTTTCCCGGCCTGTATACCACAGTCACCATCATCAACACCGACAGCGGCCTCAGCCTGGTCGTGTACACCGATGACTTCAGCGCCGTGACGCCCACGCAGCCCGTGCTGCGCGTGACCAACATCGGCCCTGAAGGCGAGACCGTTTCCGCCGCGCTCGACAACGGCGCCACCGTCGCGACAGATGTGCCCGCCGGCAACCCCGGCGAGCTGTTCTTCGCGCCCGCGCCCGGCGAATACACGCTGAACGTCACCGCCGGCGGCGCCAGCCTGGCGCCGGTCGCGGACATCTTCTACGGCGGCGAGTACTATGAGTACCTGGCCGTTGGCGGCGCTGGCGCCCAGTTGTTCCCGCTGGAGCCGGTCGCGCTGGCGCGCGGCGTCGGCAGCGCGCCGGCCTCGCTGGCTGTCGCCCAGGCGCCCGCCCTGCCAGAACAGCCCGCCCAGCCGGTGGAGCCAGCCCCACAGCCGACCGTCGCGCCCCCGGTTGAGCCGACGCCCGCGCCCGTGATCGCACCGCCGCCTGTTGTATCGGCGGGGCCAGCCTTCACAGGCCGCGTGTTCAACCTGGACCCGGATCGCAACCTGCAGCTCCGCCAGTACCCCAACGCGCAGGCGCTCTCGCTGGGCACAGTGCCCTTCACCACCGTCTTTACGGTCAACGGCCGCGAAGGCGAGCTGGCTGAAATCCTCAGCAGCGCCACCCAGATTCCGCCGGATTACGAATTCACCGACCCGGTCGAGCTGCTCGAAGACGAGCGCGACGACCTCGTGCGCGACCAGACCTGGCTGTTCATCACCTACGACACGCCCGACGGCGGCCAGATCGACGCCTGGGTGCGCAGCGACTACGTTGACGTGCGCGGCGCCACCGGCGCGCCGGTCCTGCTGCGCAGCCTGCCGACCGTGCCCGGCAACACCCCCGGCGAGGCCCGCAACACCGCCATCACCGCGCCAGCCGGGCGCCAGAACGTCGTTTCCGTGCGCGTGATCAACATGCTGCCCACCGCCAACCTGAACGTGCGCCGCCTGCCGCTGGCCGACAGCGAAGTGCTGGCGCGCCTCACGCTGAACACGGTGGCCGAGTTCGTCGGCATTGACGAAAGCGGCGCCTGGGCCTTCGTGCGCTACACAGCCCCCGAAGGCATCTCCGTCACTGGCTGGGCCAGCACCGACTTTCTGAGCTACGAGTACAACGGCCAGCCCTCCAGCCTGGAGGAATTCGACGAGCGCGGCCTGCTTCAGGTCGTCACCTCCGACACGCGCGGCGCGATCGAGGCGGGCAGCGCGCCCCAGATCGCCGTGCCGACGGCTGACCCGGCCAAAGACGCTGTGGTCGCCACCGTCGCGCTCGACCCCGGCGCCAACCTCAACATGCGCCGCACGCCGGATGTCAACGCGGAAGTGATCGCGCCGATCCTCAGCGGCACGCAGGTTGTGGTCACCGCCCGCACCGGCGACGGCAACTGGCTCCAGGTCACCTACGAAGGCCAGGGCGGCTGGATCGCCGCCCGCACCGACACCGCCGTTTTTGTCAGGCTCAGCTTCAACGGCGCGCCCTACGCGCTCGTTGATGTGCCGCTGGCCGAAGGCGAGGTTGACACGATGGGCGCGCCCGCCGGCTGACGCGCGCCGCAGTTTCCACCGCATACCGGAGTCCCGCGCAGCCAGCGCGGGACTCTTTGCTTACTGGTGAATTCGCGCCGCGCGGGTACAATGGCGGTAAATTAACCTGCGAGGGCCTGTATGTTCAACGTGCGCCGCGCCTTGCTGTTTCTGGTGATCGCCGCCGCCGCCTGCGCGCCGGCCGCGCCCACCTCCACCCCTGCCCCCACCGCTTCGACGACGCCCACGCCGACCGACCTGCCGACGCCGCGTCCAACGCTGACGCCGCTGGCCGTGCCGCTGGCGCAGGAAGCCGCGCCGTCCGCGTCCGTCCGCGTGATTCACGCCGCGTCCGGCCAGCCGCCGGTGGATGTGTACGTCGAGGGACTGGTCGTGGCGCCCTACCTCAGCTACCGCCAGTACACCAACGCCGCGCCGGTCGCGGCGGGGGCCTACACCGTCCGCGTCTATCCCGCCGGCAGCCGCCCCGCCGAGGCCGAGCCGCTGCTCGCCGCCAGCGCCGAGTTTCCCGCCGGCAGCGCCTGGCTGCTGACGGTCGCCAGCGCTGGCGGCGACCTGACGCTGCTGGTCCACGACGACATGGTCGGGCCGCTGGAACAGGGCCAGAGCCGCGTCAGCTTCGTTCACGCGCTGGACGGCGTGGGTGAAATCACCGTGCAGCAGCGCGGCGTGAACCTCACCCCACCGCTGCCCCTGGGCGTGATCAACACCATCGCCACCACGCCCGCCAGCGAAATCGTGTTCGATTTCATCAGCGCCGGGCTGCCGCTGCTCACCTACCCGCTTGATCTGCGCTCGCGCACCGCCTACACCCTGGTGCTGGCCGGCGCGCCTGCCGCCCCCGAAATCATCCGCGTGGAAGCCCGCATGCCCGGCTGGGCGACGGTGCGCGCCGTGCACGGGGCCGCCGCGCTGGGCGCGGTGGACGTGTACCTGGACGACACGCTGCTGGCGGCGGCGCTGGACTACACCCGCTCGTCGCCGCGCGAGACGGTGGCGGCGGGCGCTTACCGCGCCGCCGTCTACCCCGCCGGGGCCAGCCCCGCCGCCAGCGAGCCGCTCGCCAGCGGCGACATCCTCGCCGCTGAGGACGGCGGCACGACGCTGGTGATCCTGGGGGCGCCGCCGTCAGCGCAGCTCGTCGCCCTGCGCGACGACCTCGCGCCCACCGCCCCCGGCGCCGCCCGCGTGACCTTCGTCAACACTCTGGCGGAGTCGCCGCGCCTTGAGGCCATTGTGAACAGCGGGGCGGTCACGCTGCCCGTCCTGCATTACGGCGACCTGTCGCGCCCGCTGGACCTCCAGACCGGCAGCGGCTACACGTTCTACTGGAACGCCGCCGGCGCTGACGAAAGCGCCGCCTCGCTCGAAATCGCGCAGGATGTCCTGTTCGAGGCCGGGCGCAGCTATCTCTACCTGGTCACCGGGCGAATTGACACGCCGCCGGTCATCCTGAGCGAGAGCGTCGGCGTGCTGCCGGGGGCGGCGGCCGCGGCCTCGCCGCAGGACGCCACGCCCACCCCCCTCCCGCCCCGGCCAGCCTACGTTACCGCCGTCAACGCCGCCTTCGAAAGCGGCCCGCTGGCCGTGCTGCTGGACGGCGTGCCGCTGGCTGAGCGCCTTGACTATGGCGACGCCAGCCCGGCGCAGCCCGCCGCGGAGGGCGTCTTCACCGTCGAAGTGCGCTCCGCCAACGCCCCCGACCCGCTGTTTCAGGATCAGGTCGTGTTCGACGCCGGCGTGTCCTACACGCTGGTCGTGCTGGGCTACGGCCTGGAGCGCACCCTCGTGCTGCCCGTGCCCGAACCGGAAGCCCCCGCCGGCGACGCGCCGCTGGCGCGCCTGATCAACGTCAGCGCCGGCGCGCCGGTCAACCTGGGGCTGGCCTACGCCATCAGCGTGGAACCCGCCGGGGCCGCGGGCCGCTTCAGCAGCCCGCCGCAGACCAGCGCGCTGTCCGGCACGCCGGTCACGCCGACGTACCGCCAGTCCATCGGCTTCGGCGTGCAGCCCATCCCGAATGCCGACTCTGTGCCGCCGGGCGGCGCTTCGGCGCCGGGCCTGCTGCCTGTTGGGGTGTTCGACCTGCTGATTCTCGACGCCGACGCCGCCGCTGTCGCCGCCACCATCGCCCGCGTCAGCCTGCAGGCCGGCCAGCGCTACGATGTCTACGCGCTCCAGCAGCCCGGCTCGCCCATCGTCCAGGGGTTCGTCGTGCCGGTGACGGTTAATCCGGGGTAGCCGGCAGGCGCGGCTTCGCTATAATCCTACCGGCGGCGGCGCTTCGGAGAAAATCGCATGCGCGTACTGATCACCGGCATCGGCGGCTTCGTCGGCCAGCATCTGCTGCGCCACCTGGCCGCCGTCCAACCCGACGCCGAAGTGCACGGCGTGGCCCTCACGGCGCAGGACAGCGCACATCTGGCGGCTGCCTGCCATGTGGCCGATCTCACCGCTGAGGACGCCGTCCGCGCCCTCATCGCCCGCCTGCGCCCCGACCGCATCTATCACCTGGCGGCCCAGGCGTCGCCCAAGGCGTCGTTTCAGGAACCCTGGCGCACGCTGGCCAACAACATTCACGGCCAGCTCAATCTGCTGCTGGCCTGCCTGGCGGCGGATATTCGCCCGCGCCTGCTGGTCGTCAGCTCGGCGGAGGTTTACGGCCCTGGCGACGGCTCCGCCATCACCGAGGACGCGCCGCTTCAGCCGACCAACCCCTACGGTGTGAGCAAGGTCACACAGGACCTGCTCGGCCAGCAGTATTATCTCAGCCACGGCCTGCCGGTTGTGCGCGCGCGCCCCTTCAACCACTTCGGCCCCGGCCAGCGCGAAGGCTTCGTCGCGCCGGATTTCGCCATGCAGGTCGCCCGCATCGAGGCCGGCCTGCAGCCGCCGGTGCTGGAGGTCGGCAACCTCGCCGCCCAGCGCGATTTCACCGACGTGCGCGACATCGTCCGCGCCTATCACCTGATCGTCGAACAGGGCGAACCCGGCGCGGCCTACAACGTTGCCTCTGGCGCAGCGCACAGCATCCAGGAAATCCTCGACACGCTTGTCGGCCTCAGCCGCGCCAGCATCGCCGTGCGCGCCGACCCGGCGCGCTTCCTGCCCGCCGATGTCCCCATCCGCCTGGGCAGCGCTGAACGCCTGCGCGCCGCCACCGGCTGGCAGCCGCTGATCCCCTTCGAACAAACGCTGCGCGACCTGCTCGACGGCTGCCGCCGGCAGATTGACGCCGCATCTGCTCATTAAAACACGCACGCTACAGGAGACTGTGATGAGCGCACGCCGCGCACTGATTACCGGCATCACCGGCCAGGATGGCTCTTACCTGGCGGAATTTCTGCTGACACAGGGTTATCAGGTTTTCGGCCTGGTGCGCCGCACCAGCACGCTTAACTTCGAGCGCATCCGCCACATTCAGGACCAGGTGACGCTCATCCCTGGCGACATGCTCGACCAGACCAGCCTGATGCACGCCCTGCGCGAGATCGGCCCCGACGAGGTTTACAACCTGGCCGCGCAAAGCTTCGTGCAAACTTCGTGGAGCCAGCCGGTCTTTACCGGCGACGTGACCGCCCTCGGCGTCACCCGCCTGCTCGACGCTGTGCGCGTGATCAACCCGGAGATTCGCTTCTACCAGGCGTCCAGCAGCGAGATGTTCGGCAAAGTGCGCGAGGTTCCGCAGACCGAAACCACGCCCTTCTACCCGCGCAGCCCCTACGGCGTCGCCAAAGTCTACGGCCACTGGATCACCGTCAACTACCGCGAAAGCTACAACCTCCACGCCAGCGGCGGCATCCTGTTCAACCACGAAAGCCCGCGCCGGGGGCTGGAGTTCGTCACCCGCAAGGTGACGAATACTGCCGCGCGCATCAAACTGGGCCAGGCCCACGAGCTGCGCATCGGCAGCCTCGACGCCCGCCGCGACTGGGGCTTCGCCGGCGATTATGTCCAGGCCATGTGGCTCATGCTCCAGCAGGACACGCCCGACGACTACGTGGTCGCCACCGGCGTAACACACCCGGTCGAACACCTGCTGCACGTCGCCTTCAGCGTCCTCGACCTCGATTGGAAGAACTACGCCGTCCAGGACCCCGCCTACATGCGCCCCGCGGAAGTTGACCTGCTGGTGGGCGACCCCACCAAAGCAAAGACAGCGCTGGGCTGGGAGCCGCGCGTCTCGTTCGAGCAGCTTATCGAGATGATGGTCGCCTCAGATCTGCAGCAGCTTAAGAACAGCCGCTGACCGTGACACTGTTTGACACCCACTGTCACCTGGATTTCAGCGCGTATGACGCCGACCGCGCCGAGGTCGTGGCGCGCGCCG
>CAZDVL010000059.1:0-14116 GCA_964508745.1 uncultured Anaerolineaceae bacterium
GCGGGCGCTCATGGGCAGGCAGGGCGGCGTAAGCCTGGAGCAGCGTGGGCAGGTTCTTGCGCGGCTCCAGCGTGCCGACGAACAGCCAGAAGCGCTCTGGCAGGCCCTTCTCGCGGCGAAAGGCGGCGACCTCCGCCGCTGGCAGCGGGCGGAAGCGGGCCGGGTCGTGGCCGGCGGCGGCCACGTCCACCTGCTCCGGCGCGACGCCCAACTGCTCGATCACATCCCGCGCGGTGCTGTGCGAGATGCAGATCACGCGGCGGGCGCGGCGGCAGGTCAGGCCGGTGAACAGGCGCAGGTAAGCGCGCCGCGACGCCGACAGCGTCTGCGGGTAGTGCAGAAAGCTCAGGTCGTAGACGGTGACGACCAGCGGCGCGGACAGCGCCAGCGGCGCGACGAACGCCAGCGCGTGGTACAGGTCGAACGCGCCCAGCCGCCAGGGCTGGACAAACTGCTCCCAGGCGATGCGGCGCAGCGGCGGCTGTGTGTCCCAGCGCGAGCGGCGCAGCGTCACGCCCGGCAGCTCGGCGGCGCTGCGCGCGCCGACCAGCGCCGTGAACGTCCAGCCCGGCGGCGCTTCAGCGGGCAGGTGCGCCAGCGTGTGATAGATGTAGCCGTGGATGCCGGCGGAACGGTAGCCCGCCTGGCTGGACAGCAGATGCGCGTTCAGGCCAATGTGCATAGCGCGGCATTATACACGCACCTGGCAACCCTATCCGCCCCGAAACGCCCGACATGCGCTACAATGAGGCCGACGCTGGACGCACATAAAGGAAACGCCTTGTGAAGTTCGCGCGCGTGATCGGCAACCTGGTTGCCACGCAGAAGTACCGGGGCCTGGAGGGGGTCAAGTTCCTCGTCGTGCAGCCGCTCGATGTGCGCCGCCAGCCGGACGGCGAGCCATACGTGGCGGTGGACGCCACCGGTCAGGCCGGCCAGGACGAGCTGGTGTTCGTCATCGCCTCCAAAGAGGCGGCCTTCGCCCTGCCCAACCAGTTCGTCCCGGTGGACGCCGCCGTTGTCGGCATCGTGGACGACGTTGATGACCGCCCGCTGTACGACGCCGCCAGCGTCGCCTGGAAAGTGTTCCTGTCCCAGCCGCAGCCGGCTGCTGCCGCGCCGGTCAAAAAGGCGCGCAAGGCCAAAAGCCGCCGCCAGAAAGCGAACACCTGACATGTACATCGGGCGCGTCAAAGGCACAGTCGTCAGCACCATCAGGCACGACCTGTTCGACGGCCACAAGCTGCTGCTGGTGGCGCGGCTGGAGCTGGACGGCAGCGAAACGGCCTACTACGACATCTGCCTGGACCACGTGCACGCGGGCGTGGGCGACGTGGTGCTGGTGCTGGACGAGGGCGGCAGCGCCCGCCAGGTGATCGGGCGGCGCGGGCTTGGCCCGGCGCGGGCGGTGATCGTCGGCATTGTGGACGAGGTCGCGCTGGCCTGAGCGCCGCGCGCCTGTTCGCCAAAAAAGCGGGCCAGCGGTGTAATACCCACAAAAACAGTTCTCGTGGAGGTTTCAGCCGCAATTAAAAAAGTGTTTTATAATAATTATTGAAGCTAGCGCGAAAGGACGCCACCTCATGTACGCGCAGAAAGCTGTGCTGCAAGCGCCGCTGGGCAAAATCGGCGAGCTGCGGCGGCTGATTGGCGAGCAGTACCTGCCTGTCGTGCGCCAGCGCCCCGGTTTTATCGCCGCTTTTCTGCTGGAACAGATTGACGACCCCGACCAGGCGGAGCTGGTGCTGCTGTGGAACAACCAGGCCGCGGTCGAGCACGCGCAGACCACCGGCCTGCTCCAGGCTTCCATCGAGACCATCAGCGCCGGCCTGCCCGGCCTGAAAATCCAGCGCCAGGGCTATATCATCCACCTGACGACCGGCAAAGGGACGGAGCAGGCCACCGCCCCGCTGGATGACCCGTCCGCCCGCGCGCGCTGACGCGCCCGTTCCAGCCGCCGCGCTTTAACGCCGTCTGACGGCGCTGCGCTGCCCCGCGTCCCCCCAAAAAGCAAATACCGGGCTGGTTGCCGCTGCCGGGTGCGGCTATACTCGGTTCTGCCGCGGGCTGTGCGGCATACGTTTGAATGCACGGTAGGAACCCTGTATGCCTGTTGATCCACTCCTGTGGGCCTTGCTGATCTTCGTGCTGCGCATCATCAACAGCGCGGTCGGGACGATGCGCATGGTCATTGTGGCGCGCGACCGCCGCCTGCTGGCGTCGGGGATGGCGTTTATCGAGGCGCTGATGTTCGCGGTGGTGATCGCCAACGTCGTGTCGGACCTGTCGAACATCCCCAACCTGGCCGCTTACTGCGGCGGCTTCGCGGTGGGCAATTACGTCGGCATGGCCATCGAGGCGCGCCTGGTGACCAGCTATGTGATTGTCAACATCATCTCGATGCAGGCGGGGCACGGCATCGCGGTGGCGCTGCGCGACAGCGGGCACGGCGTGACGGAGATCAAAGGCGCGGGCGGCAGCGGCGACGTGACCATGCTCAGCTCGGTCGTGCAGCGCCGCGACGTGCCGGATGTGCTCAGGACGGTGCACAGCCTCAACCCCAAAGCTTTCGTGACCCTGGAAGAGGCGCGGTCGGTGCATCACGGCTGGATTCGCACGCTGCGGGGACAGGACTGATGCCCGCCGATTCGGCATTGTTTCCGCTGTTCATCTTCACGATGCGCGTGACCGACAGCGCGCTGGGCACGGTCCGGCTGATCTTCCTCATGCGCGGCTGGCGCTGGGCGGCGATGGCGCTGGCGTTCATCGAGGCGCTGATCTTCGCGCTGGCGACGGCGGGCGTGCTGGCCACGCTGTCGCAGAACATCGTCAACCTCATGGCCTACTGCCTGGGCTACGCCACCGGCAGCTACCTGGGCATGGTGCTGGAGGCGCGCTTCGTCACCAGCTACGTCATCGTCCGGCTGGTCGCGCGCAACGGCAGCGCCAGCGGCGGCCCGGCGGCGCTGATCCGCCAGCAGGGGCACGGCGTGACCGAGGTCGAGGCGCTGGGCGGCAGCGGCGAGGTCAAGCTGCTGCACAGCGTGGTCCGCCGGCAGGACGTGGAGCCGCTGCTGAAGGCCATTCACAGCGCCTTCCCGCAGACGTTCGTCACGCTTGAAGAGGCGCGCACGGTGCGCCGGGGCTGGATGCGCGCCGTCCGCAACCAGCGCTGAGGCGCACGAATCCGGGGGAAACGCCGCGCGCGCCGCGCGCGGGGTATAGCCGGGACGCTGTTTCCTGAAGGGAGCATGTATGTTTAACAACGTGAACCAGGTGACGCAGGCGCTGGGCGAGCAGCAGTATATCGCGACCGACGAAATTTCGACCGTGATGTACCTGGCGGCCCGGCTGGACAAGCCGCTGCTGACCGAAGGCCCGGCGGGCGTGGGCAAGACCGAGCTGGCGAAAGCCTGGGCGCGGGCCAGCGGCAAGCCCCTCATCCGCCTTCAGTGTTACGAGGGCCTGGACGAGAGCAAGGCGCTCTACGAGTGGGAATACGCCAAGCAGATGCTCTACACGCAGCTTCTGCGCGACAAGCTCAGCGAGCTGCTGGCCGCCGCCGACAGCCTGACCGCCGCCGCCGACCGGCTGGCCGCCGAGGAGGACGTGTTCTTCTCTGACCGCTTCCTGCTGGCGCGCCCGCTGCTCCAGGCCATCACCGCGCCTGAGCCGGTCGTCCTGCTGATTGACGAGATTGACCGCGCCGACGCTGAGTTTGAGGCGTTTCTGCTGGAAATCCTCAGCGACTTTCAGGTGTCCGTGCCCGAACTGGGCACGATTGTCGCCACACACCAGCCGGTGGTGGTGCTCACCAGCAACAACACGCGCGAGCTGTCCGAGGCGCTCAAGCGGCGCTGCCTCTACCTGTTCATTGACTACCCCAACCACGACGCCGAGCTGAACATCGTGCGCATGCGCGTGCCGCAGCTTTCCGCCAGGCTGGCGGAGCAGGCGGTCGGCGTGGTGCAAAGCCTGCGCCAGCTTGACCTGAAGAAAAGCCCCAGCGTCTCGGAAACGATTGACTGGGCGCGGGCGCTGGTCATGCTCAACGCCGACAGCCTGGACAAGGCGACGCTGGAAACCACGCTCACGGTGCTGCTCAAACACGAGAGCGACGTGCAGAAGGCGCGCCGCGCCCTCACCGGCGGCGGCGACAGCCCGCGCCCGCCGCGCGGTTTCAACCGGCGCGGGGCGGGCTGGGAGAATTAACACAGCGATCAGCCGCCAGCTTTACTGGCCCTTTGCCTTGCGGCTGCGCTTCTGCGGCGGCGGTTCTTCGGCGGGCGCGTCCGCCTTGTGCGCGGGCGCGGCGGCCCCCACCGCGACATCCATCAGCGCGGCGTCGAGCACGTCGTCCACCTTGTCGGCCAGCACGAACGTCAGCCCCTGGCGCACTTCGTCCGGCAGGTCGTCCAGGTCGTTTTCGTTCTTGCGCGGGATAATCACCGTGTCCACGCCCAGGCGGTGCGCCGCCAGCACCTTGTCCTTGATGCCGCCCACCGGCAGCACCTGCCCGCGCAGCGTGATCTCGCCGGTCATGGCGACGTTGCTGCGCACCGGGCGCCGCGTCAGCAGCGACGCCAGCGCCACCGCCATCGTCACGCCCGCGGAGGGGCCGTCCTTCGGGACCGCGCCCGCCGGGACGTGCAGGTGAATGTCGTTCTTCTCGAAGAAATGCGCGTCCACGCCCAGGTCGCCCGCCTTGGAGCGAATGTAGCTGAGGGCGGTGCGGGCGCTTTCCTGCATCACCTCGCCCAACTGGCCGGTGTACTGGAAGCCCTTGCCGCCGGGCATGCGCGCCGCCTCGACGAACAGAATCTCGCCGCCGACCGGCGTCCACGCCAGGCCGGTCGCCACGCCGGGCAGGTCGGTGCGCTCCTCGATCTCCTCGCGGTAGCCATAGCGCGGCTTGCCCAGCAGCTCGCGCAGCTTTTTGCTGTCAATCACAACCTGTTCCTGGGTTCCCTCGGCGATCTGCGTGACGACCTTGCGCGCTGCCCGCCCGATCTCGCGCTCCAGCGTGCGCACGCCGGCCTCGCGCGTGTAGTCGCGCACCAGCAGCAGCAGCGCGTCGCGCGTCAGGCTGATCTCGTCTGGGCGCAGGCCGTTCTCGCGGATCTGGCGCGGGACCAGGTACTGCTCGGCGATGGCGACCTTCTCCTGCTCGGTGTAGCCGGACAGGTGAATGATCTCCATGCGGTCGCGCAGCGGCGGCGGGATCGGCTCCAGCTCGTTGGCGGTGGTGATGAACAGCACCGCGCTCAGGTCGAAGGCGACATCCAGGTAATGGTCGCGGAACTCGTTGTTCTGCTCCGGGTCCAGCACCTCCAGCAGCGCGCTGGCCGGGTCGCCGCGAAAGTCGCGCCCCAGCTTGTCCACCTCGTCCAGCATGATAATCGGGTTGTGCGACTCGACGCGCCGGATCGTCTGGATGATGCGGCCCGGCATCGCGCCGACGTAGGTGCGGCGGAAGCCGCGAATCTCGGCCTCGTCGCGCACACCGCCCAGGCTCATGCGGATAAAGCGGCGGTTCATCGCGCGGGCGATTGACGCCCCCAGCGACGTTTTGCCGACGCCCGGCGGCCCGACAAAGCACAGAATCGCGCCCTGGCGCTCGCGCCGGATGTAATCCTGGGGCGCCTCGGCCTCGCCGCCGGCGTCCTCGGCTGCATCGCTTTCAGCCGCCGCCGCGCGCTCGCTGCGCAGCTTGCGCACCGCCAGGTACTCCAGGATGCGCTCCTTGACATCCTTCAGGCCGTAGTGATCCTCGTCCAGCACCCGCCGCGCGTGGGCGATGTCCAGGTTGTCGGTGGTGGACTGCGACCAGGGCAGGCTGGTGAGCCAGTCAAGGTAGGTGCGGATCACGCCGTACTCCGCCGCCGCGACCGGCAGCTTCGAGAGGCGCTCCAGCTCGCGCACGGCCTCCTTCTCGGCCTCCTCCGGCATCCCCGCCTCCGCGATTTTGCGCCGGAACTCCTCGACCTCGACCGTCTGCTCGTCGCCCTCGCCCAGCTCGCGCTGGATGGCCTTGAGCTGTTCGCGCAGGTAGTACTCGCGCTGCATCCGTTCCATCTCGGACTGCGCCTCGGTCTGGATCTTGCGGCCCAGCTCCAGCACTTCCAGTTCCTTGCCGAGGATGTTCATCAGGCGGCGCAGCTTGGCTTCGGTGCTGTCCAGCTCCAGCAGCTTCTGCGCCTCGTCCAGCTCGATGCGGATGTACGTCGCCACCGCGTACACAAGCTGCAGCGGGTCGTCCACGTTCAGCGCCGACGAAATCAGCTCGCTGGGGATGCTGGGCACCAGGTCGGCCAGGCGCGTGAACTGGTCCACGACGTTGCGCGTGAGCGCCTCGACCTCCAGCGAGTCCTCGATGGTTTCGGGAATCGGGTGCACCTGCGCCCGCAGGTACGGCTCCTCGGCGGTGTATTCGTCAACCGCGATGCGCGCCAGCCCCTGCACCAGCAGGCGAATCGTGCCGTCGGGCGCGCGGAACAGCCGGTGAATCGAGGCCAGCGTGCCAACCTGGTAGACATCCTCCGGGCCGGGCGTCTCCTGTTCCGGGTCTTTGGCGGTGAACAGGCCGATCAGCCGGCTGCCGCCCACCACGTCGTCCACCAGCTTCATGCTGCGCGGCTGGCCGACCGTCAGCGGGATGGCCGT
This sequence comes from uncultured Anaerolineaceae bacterium, assembly GCA_964508745.1. GTDB lineage: Bacteria > Chloroflexota > Anaerolineae > Aggregatilineales > Phototrophicaceae > DAOTWC01. The sequence continues at coordinate 6,664 of CAZDVL010000059.1, forward strand.
CTGCGGGTAGACCACCACGCCCCGCAGCGGCAGGATGGGCAGCTCGTCGGGGATGTCCGAATAGCCTGTTTCGCCGCTGGCGGCGTCCTCGTCCTTGATCTCGATATCGAGCGCGTCGTCTTCGGCCACCGCGCTGTCGTCCGGCGGGTCAGCGGAAAGCGTCGGGTCAAAATTGTCAGTCATGACTGTGTGTCCTGTTCTTCAGCGTTCAAATCCACGACCCACACCTGGTCAGCAGGGCGGCGGTGCAGTTCAATTTGCAGAAAGCCGTGTTTATAGGTGGCGCTGACCGCGCTGCGGTCGGCGGGCCAGGGCAAAGTCAGCTCGATCTGAAACTCGCCATAGCCGATCTCCACCTGGTAGTAGGCGGTGTGCGGCAGCGGCGGGCGCTCGCGCTGGCCCGCCACCGTCAGGCGGCGGTTGTTGAGCGTGATGTTAAAGTCGCCAGCGGCCATCCCGGCAATCTCCACAATGACCAGCAGTTTATCCGTCAGTTCAACGACATCAACCGGGGGGTTAAAGGGTCGGTTCGAACGTATGAACATGCGCGTGTTTCCTTACCCAAACAAGGCGCTGCTTCTCCTGCCGCTGAGCATAACAGCCGCGAATAAAAACCGTGTAAGATTTGTTCGTTTTCAGCGGTTTTCTCAGCCAGCCTTCATCGAAGGCGGGCGCGCCGCGCGCGCGGTACAATTGACATATAATAACAGCAATTGTTTGTTCGCAGGCAGAAGGCGCGGTCTATGGAACCGATCATCCAGCGGCTGAAAACCGTCCACCTGTTCCGGGGGCTGTCCCCCGCCCAGTTCGAGCGCCTGGGCAGCATCGCGCGCGTGGCGCGCTACCCCGGCGGGGCGGTGATCTTCCAGCAGAACGACCCTGGCGACCACCTCTACATCATCACGCAGGGCCAGGTGCAGGTGCAGGTGCGGGGCGACGACGGCGCGCCGCACGCGGCGGTTTTCCTGGGGGCTGGCCAGGTCTTTGGCGAGATGGCGCTGCTGGACCAGGGGCCGCGCTCCGCCACGGTGCTGGCGGCCCAGCCGGACACCGAAGTCTGCGCGCTGGCGCAGGCCGACCTGACGGCGCTGTTCGAGGCCGACACCGGCCTGGGCTATCTCCTCATGCGCAACCTGGCGCTGGACCTGAGCTTCAAGATACGCCACCAGAACTTCAGTCTCTAAACGCAGCGCGGAGAGGCGGGCATGATCTACACAGTCAGCTACGTGGTTATCGGGAATTCCCACCCCGGGGCCGTTATGAGCCAGCAGGAACGCCCGGTCGTGGGCGCTCAGGTGGAGATCGGCGGCGCGCGCTTCGAGATTGTGGAAGTCAAGCGGATGCTGCCCCCGCGCGAGGATTTCGAGTTCCTGCACGTGACTGTGCGCCCGGCCGCCAGCTGATGCTGGCCCGCGCCCCCGGAAAGGTAACGCCGCCATGAGCCAACTGCTGCGCGGCCAGCGCGTGTGGCTGTCGGCCCTAGAGCGCGCGGACGCCGCTACGATCGCCGGCTGGGACACCGACAGCACCTTTCTGCGCCTGCTCGACGCCGCGCCGGCGGCCCCGCGCAGCGAGGACGAGGTGGCGCGCTGGCTGGACAGCACGCGCCGCGCGCACGACTATTTCGCCTTCGGCGTCCGCCTGACGGGCAGCGACGACCTGATCGGCTGGCTGGAGCTGGACGGCATCCAGTGGACGCACCAGACGTGCAGCCTGGGCATCGGCATCGGCAGTTGGGCGTACCGCGGGCAGGGCTACGGCAGCGAGGCGCTGGCGCTGGCGCTCGACTTCGCCTTCTACGAACTCAACCTGCACCGCGTCGCGCTGACCGTGTTCGCCTACAACCACGCCGCCGTCGGCCTGTACGAGAAGCTCGGCTTCGTGCGCGAAGGCGTCTACCGCGAGCACCTGCACCGGGCCGGCCAGCGCTACGACATGCTGCTCTACGGCCTGCTGCGCCGCGAGTGGGCGGCCCAGCACCCGCCGATTCCGCCACTTGATTGGCACAGCCGCGGGTAGTATCATCCGGGGGCAGGAACAAAAAATCCCGCTGTGACAGCGGGATTGTTGTGTCGGGGCGACGGGATTCGAACCCATGACCTCACCGACCCGAACGGTGCGCGCTACCGGGCTGCGCCACGCCCCGAACTGACGCCCAGTTTACAGCGAACCCGGCAGCGGGTCAAGGCTCACTATGGCTGATTCACCAACCACCCTCACCGACCGTGCGCGCGCCCTGGCGGGCGGCACGCTGGCGCGCGCCGGCGGCGCGCTGCACCGCGCCGGCGTCCACCCGGACACGCTCTCGCTGCTGGGCTTCGCCCTGGTGCTGGCGGGCGCGGTCCTGATCGGCGGCGGGCAGGTGCAGGCGGGCGGCCTTGTGCTGCTGCTGGCGCTGCCGCTGGACGCGCTCGACGGCGCGGTGGCGCGGGCCATGCGGCGCACCGACGCCTTCGGCGGCCTGCTCGATTCCACGCTCGACCGCTATGCCGACGGTTCCATTTTCGCGGCGCTGGGGTATTATTTCGCCACCCAGCACAACCGCCCGGACCTGCTGCTGCTGGCGCTGGCGGCGCTGGTGGGCAGCTTCAGCGTGAGCTATGTGCGCGCGCGGGCGGGCGAGGCCGGCCTGTCGGTCAAAGTGGGGGCTTTTTCCCGGCTGGAGCGCAGCGTCATTCTGCTGCCCAGCCTGCTGCTGCCGGACGCGCTGCTGGTTCCGGCGCTGGTGATCCTGGCGGTGGGGACAAACATCACGGCGCTGCAGCGCCTGTGGTTTGTTTACAGACATACACACACAACCGGACTGTGAGGGGGTTGGCAATATGAATTTTCAGCAGGAATACGTCGTCTTATTCAACACACTCCAGGTGCGCTACTACGGCATCATCATCGTGGTCGCTATGCTGGCGGGCGCGATCGTGGCGGCGCGGCTGGCGCAGCGCGACGGACGCGATCCTGACCACGTGTGGGGGGCGCTCACCTGGGCCATCATCCCCGCAATTATCGGCGCGCGCCTGTGGCACATCCTGTTCCCGTCGGCGGCGCAGATGGAGATGGGCCTGACGCCGCAGTTTTACTTCGAGAACTTCTTCAACCTGGAAAACGGCGCGATCGCCATCTGGAGCGGCGGCCTGAGCGTGTTCGGCGCGGTGCTGGGCGGCCTGCTGGGCGTGTGGGTCTACTTCAGTTCCTGGCACAACCGCGTCGCCCGCTTCTTCTTCTTCTTCGCCATCCCGTTCATTTACCTTTTCAGCGCCATCGCCTGGGTGTTCCGCGCCCTGTGGAGCGTGATCCGGCGCCGGCCGCGCCCGGCCTTCAAGCCCGACGCCACCTTCAAGAGCGACTTCCCCGCCGGCGGCATGAACGTGCTGCCCTGGCTGGACATCGCCGGCGTGGCGCTGCCGCTGGCGCAGGCGATTGGCCGCTGGGCCAACTTCATCAACCAGGAACTGTACGGCCCGGCCACGACGCTGCCCTGGGGCATCACGATTGACGCCGCCAGCCGTGTCGCGCCCTACGAAAGCCTGGTGGATTACCCGGCGTCCACGCTGTTCCACCCGCTGTTCCTCTACGAGTCGCTGTGGAGCCTGCTGGCGTTCATCGTGCTGCTGCAGGTGTTCACGCGCTACCGCAGCCGCCTGCTGCACGGCGATATCTTCCTGCTCTACGTCATGCAGTACGCCTTCATCCGCTTCGTGCTCGAATTTCTGCGCGTGGAGGTCACGCTGGTGGGCGGCGTCAACTGGTCGCAGGTGGTGTCGGTGGTGGCGTTCCTGCTGGCGCTGGCGATCTTTGTCTACCGCCGCCGTTCCGGCGCGGCGCGCACGCCGGAGAGCGCCCCGCCGGTCGCCCAGAACCGGCACTAAAGCGCGCCCGCCGCGCAATCGCCTTCCAGACACAGCCCCGACTGCTTCAGGCAGCCGGGGCTGTGTCGTTTGCTGCGCCTGCCCGCCGCCCTCACTCGACGCGCGCCGTCCCCAGCGGCGCCAGGCCGTCCTGCGCGCCTTCGCCCGCCGCCAGCAGCGGGAAGCGCGCCAGCCCTGGGTAGCTGTACCAGCCGGCGTAGACGGCGTAATCGCCCGGCGGCAGGCCGTCCGGCAGCGCCAGCGTGACCGTCTCCGCCCAGGCGCTGCCCGCGCTGACGGCCCCCAGCGCGCCGTCGGCCTGCGCCAGCGGCGGGCCGTCCGCGCCCAGCAGGTGCACAAAGCGCACGTCAGCGTCCGTCAGCGGCTCGGCGAAGCGCCACAGCAGCCGCGCCGTCACCGCGCCGGCGGACGCCTCCACGTCGGCGAAGGCCAGCGTCACGCCGCGCGCGAACGTCGCCGGCACGAAACCCGCGCCCGCCCCTGGCCGATAATGCTCGAAGCGCACGCCGTCCAGCGCCACCGTGCGGCAGCGCAGCGCCGGGCCGTACCCCTGCGGGCAGGCCGGCTCCACCGCCAGCGTGACCGTGTGATACGTCGCGGCCCGCAGCGGCAGCGGCACGCTGAAGGCCGCCGCGCCGTCCACGTCCCAGCGGTGCAGCGGCACGCCGTCCAGCAGCAGCGCCACCGCGCGCCCGTCGGCGGCCAGCGTCCCGGCGAAGTCAATCACGCCGGCCTCCGGCGCGTAGACGTAAAAATCGGCGCGGCCAGCCAGCGCGCCCGGCGGCGCGGCCCAGGTGTGCAGCGCGGGCGGCGCGCCCGGCGCGGGCGCGTCGAAGATCAGCAGGCGCGCGTCCTCGTAGGCCGGCGCGCCCAACTGCCGCCGGGCGAACGCCTCGTAGCCCGGCGCGGCGTACTGGCGGTGCACGATCACCACGTCCGCGCCCGCCGCGTCCAGCAGCGCCGCGTCGAGCGTCTGCTCCAGCAGCGTCAGCTTCGCCGGGCTGACCGGCGTGCTGCGCGTGATGTGCCCGGCGACCAGCGGCTGCTGGTGCGCCGTTTGCAGGTAGAGCGCGTCCTTGGCGGCGACCGTGTTGTTCCAGGGGAGGTCCAGCACGGCGCGCACGTCGGCGCGCGCGGCGATGCCCGCCACCGCCGGGGGGATGGCCGCCGGAATCAGCGGCAGCGGCCAGTACATCTGGTAGTCGAACAGGATCAGCGCCGCCAGCACGACCCACACGGCGCGGCGCGCGCCCGGCTGCCAGCGCGCGCGTACAAGGCGGCCCGCCAGCGCCAGCGCGCCATAGCCTGCCAGCGCGGCCAGCGCCAGCGCCAGCGCGAAGCTGAAGCGGCCCGGCGTGCGCGCCAGGCTGAAGCCGGGCAGGTTCTGGGCCAGCGCCCAGGGCAGCGCGATGAACGTCTCGTAGCCGCTGACGACCAGCCGCAGCGGCGCGTCGAACACCTTCAGCAGCGGCCCCAGCGCGCCCACCCAGGCGATCAGCGCCAGCAGCAGCCAGCCGCGCGCGCGCCGGTGCGCCCAAAGGCCCGCCAGCGCCAGCGCCCCGGCGACCACGCCGGCGTAGAGCGTGCCTTCCTCCAGGTTGACGCCCAGCACGCGCCGCGGGAAGTCCAGCGCGCCGTACAGCGGGTGGAAAAACGACGGCGTGACAATCGCCAGCAGGTCGGCGCTGTAGCGGACGAAGCCGCCCTCGGCGGTGTAGGCCGGCGTGCCGAACGTCTCGCCGATGACCGGCAGCAGGAACAGCGCCAGCGCCGCCGCGCCCAGACCGGCGGCCGCCGCCGTCCACGCCAGCGCGCGCCGCTCGCGCCGCCACAGCAGCAGCAGCAGCGCGGCGGCGGTCACCGGCAGCACGGCGTAGATCACCTGGAGGATGTGGCCGTTGGTGCTGAGGAAGAAGAACAGCGCCGCCAGCAGCGCCCGCCGCGGCGCGGGCCGTTCGCGCAGGCGCAGCAGCGCCAGCGTGTACAGCGGCAGCGGCCAGCCAACCATCAGCCCGGCGTGGCCGCCCGCCAGGTGTGCCTGAAACGTGGGCGCGGCCATAAACACCAGCCCGGCCAGCAGCGCCGGGCCGCCCCCGCCGCCCAGCAGGCGGCGCGCCAGCAGCCACATCGCCCAGCCGTTGAGCGCCATATACAACAGCAGCGCGGTGTTGGCGGCGGCGGGCAGCGGCAGGACGAACGCCAGCAGCCACGCCGGGAAGAACTGCTGCGGGTGCGACCACAGCAGCACGCCGCCCGGCATGCCGTCGGGCCAGGCCAGCAGCGGCTGGAAGAAAGGGTCCTGGCCGGTGCGCAGCGCGTGGTTAAACCACCAGATGTGGCGCGCCATCTCGCCGCCGTCGCCGTAAGCAAAACCGACCAGGTGCGTGCCGATGTTCAGCAGCAGCGGCCAGGTGATGATCAGCGCGGCCAGCAGGTAGAGCAGGAATACCAGCAGGTGCTCGCCGCCGGGGCGCTGTCTGCCGGTTAACCTCACAGGCGGCCCCAGAACGAGTCCAGCGCGCGCGCCACCTGCGACATCTGCTCGAACTGCGGCAGGCCGCGCGTCGGCGCGATGCGCTCCGCCCGCCAGTTGGGGCAGCGTTCAAGCGCGGCGGGCAGCGCCTCGCAGCAGCCCTGGTCATAGAGCGCCAGCGCCGGGATCTCCAGCCGTTCGTAGGCCGCCGCGCGGATGCTGGGGGTGGACAGCCCGCCGCTGACGCAACGCAGCGGCGCGTGGCGCGCGCCCGGCTGGTGGGCGCTGAGGTAGCTGTAGGCCACCAGGCCCTCGTCCGCCGGCCCGTTGAAGCTTTTCCCCAGCCACCAGCGGATGCCCGCCCGCGTCACCAGCAGGTCGTAGACGGCCTGCCCCCACAGCGGAAAGGCCAGCGCGTTGTTGACCAGCTCGCTCAGGCCATAGTCGCCGGCAAGCTGTGACGGGCGCAGTTCCTGGCCCGCGAAGCCGCTGGGCGCGATCAGCGTCAGCGAGTGGAACAGGTCGGGCCGTTCCAGCGCCGCCCGCGCCGCGAACTCGCCCGACAGCGCCAGCGCGATCACGTCCGCCGGCCCGTCCACGCGCTCCGCCAGCAGGTCAAGGATCGCGTCCTTGTAGGTGTCGCGCGTGTAGACCTTGCTGGCGCGCTCGGAAAAGCCGAAGCCAGGCAGGTCGAGGGCGTACACCGGGCGCAGCGTGCGGTAGTGCTCGAAGATCGGGCGCATTTCGTAGGCGCTGCTGGCGGCGCCGACGCTGTGCAGCAGCACCAGCGGGCGGCCCGCCGCCGCGCGGTCCACATAGTACGAGAGGAAGCCGGTGCTGCGCCCGTTGAAGATTTCGCGCGGCGCGTCAACCGCCGGGCCGATGGTCATACGATGGTTGATCGCCAGCGCGCTGTAGACAATCCAGCCCGCCTTGACCAGCGCGATCGTCCCCAGCAGCCTGCCCAGCGGTGAGCCGGTCTTTTTCCTGTCGGCCATTTTGCCTCCACCTGTCCTGTGCGCAGTATCACGATCAAGTATACCGCGCCGCACCAACAGCGGGTAAGCGCGCCGCCCCGGTGTTACAATCAGCGGGCACGGCTCAGCCAACGAAA
>CAZDVL010000060.1:0-13716 GCA_964508745.1 uncultured Anaerolineaceae bacterium
AGAGCACTCCTTTGACGTGGGAGGGGTTATAGGTTCGAGTCCTATATTGCCCACAGCCGCAAACAGACACCTGGCGTCGCTGCCGGGTGTTTTTGTTGTGCCCGGCCGCCCGCCATCAGCGGTTGTAGCGCCACAGCGGCGCGAAGCCGGTCCAGGGGGCTGCGCCGGTGTCGCGGCACGAATCGCTATCGCGGAGCACCAGCAGCGTGCGCGTCGGCGTGCCAGGGTGCCAGGCGTCCGCCTCATTCAGCACCGCCAGCCCGGCGACCTGCGCCCCCGGCGCGGCGTCCCAGTACACCGCCACGCGCGCCTGGCCGCCAGACAATGCGCCGGCCAGCGCGCAGCGCGGCGTGCCCAGCGTCTGCATCAGCGCCCACAGCGGAAAACCCACCTCCAGGCGCATGCTGCCCACCCGCCCGCGGTCGTTGTAGAGCGCGCCGGTGAGGTCCGGCCCTGGCCCGATCTCAAAGAACAGCCGGTCGCCGGTGGTGCGGAAGGCCACGTCCGCGCCGACGTGCGCGCTGACGCGCTCCGGGGCCTGGGTGAAGGGGGTTTCGCCGGGCACGATGCCTGCCCAGCAGGGCAGCGCGCAGGCGTCGAAACCGGGCGGACGGCTGAGGGGCGGCGCCGGCAGCGCGGCGCGGGCGGCGGTCAGCGCCGCGCACACGGCCAGCGCGCACACCGCCAGGATGGCCCCGGCGGCGCGCACAGCCACGCCCAGGCAGCCGCGCGCCTCAGTCCACAAAGCGGTATTTAATCAGCACCCACAGGGCGATCGGCGCGTCGGTCCACTTGATCTTTTTGCCTTCGGCCCACTCGCGCCCGTTGTAGGAAATGGGCACCTCGTAAATGCGGATGCCCTGTTTGAGCACCTTTGCCGTGAACTCTGGCTCGAAGTCGAAGCTGCGCGCGCGGATGTTCATGCCTTCGACCACCTCGCGCTGGAACACCTTGTAGCAGGTTTCCATGTCGCTGAGGATAGCGTTGTACAGAATGTTGGTGATCAGCGTGAGCGATTTGTTGGCGACCATATTCCAGAAATTCATCGCCTTGCGCGGCCCGCCCAGGAAGCGCGAGCCGTAAACCACCTTCGAGATGCCTTCTTCCAGCGGCTTGAGCAGCGCCGGGTAGTCGCGCGGGTCATATTCGAAGTCCGCGTCCTGAATCAGCAGCACCTCGCAGGTGGCGGCGGCGAACCCGGTGACCAGCGCCGCGCCTTTGCCCTGGTTGCGCTCGTGATAGAGGATGCGCACATGGGGCCGCGCCTCGGCCTCGATGGCCGCCAGCGCCGCGCGCGTGCCGTCCGTCGAACCGTCGTCCACAATGATGATCTCGTCCGCCAGCCCCACATCCTCAACGCGCTGGAGCACTTCGGCAATCGTGCTGACTTCGTTGTAGCAGGGGATCACCACGCTCAGGGTGAGGCGGCGCCTGCTGGCTCTGGTGGCGGCTGGCTGGGCATACTGCTGCATTAACGACCTGTCCTTTCCCGCGCCCGGCGCTGCCGGGCGGCTGGCACGGCCTAATACTAACTGAAAATGCGCGCCTGTGAATATCGAACCGGGGGCGCTTTGGCCGCCGCTGCGCCCGCGGGCGCCAATCCTCTATTGTTAGGTCCTGCTCTTGACTATAGAATGAGACAGAAGAGGGGAGCCTTCCCCAGCCCGGACACGCGTTCAAGAGGATACACCGTTGGTCAAACAAACCCCTGACTCTGCCGCTGCCAGTTCACCGCGCGTCGCGCAGGATGTCGCGCGCCGCCATGTGCCCTGCAACCTGTGCGGCAGCGACGATCGCCGCCCATTCTGCCCGGAGAACGGCCTGAGCCTGGTCGAATGCCAGGGCTGCGGCCTGGTCTATGTCAGCCCCCGGCCCGACGCCGCTGAGCTGTACGCGCTCTATGGCGAAACCTATTTCCACAACAACGAATCCGGCGTGGTCGGTTACAGCGATTACATCAGGGACGAGACCAACATCCGGCGCACCGCGCGGCGGCGGCTCAGGCACCTGGAGCGCTTCATCAAACCGGGCCGCATGATTGATGTCGGCTGCGCCGCTGGCTTCTTCATTGACGAAGCGCACCAGCGCGGCTGGCAGGTGGAAGGGCTGGACGTGTCCTCGTTCGCGGTCGAATACACCCGCAGCCATTTCGGCCACACGGCGCACCTCGGCCCGTTCACCGAAGTCGGGCTGCCCGCCGGCGTCTATGACCTGGTGACGCTGTGGGATGTGATCGAACACGTGCCCGACCCACGCGCGTACATCCGCCGCGCGGCCGAGCTGCTGCGCCCCGGCGGCGTGATTGTGCTGGCGACGCCCGACGTGGGCAGCGTCCCGGCGCGGCTGGCGGGCCGCCGCTGGGTGGGCTTCAAGCTCTCGGAGGAACACATCTACTATTTCTCGGTCGGCACGCTGACGCGCATGCTGGACGAGTCCGGCTTCGACGTGGTGAACGTGCGCCACGTGGGCAAATACGTCACGCTGCGCCTGTTCATTGACCGGCTGGGCATGTACTTCCCCCGGCTGGCGGGCCTGCTGGCCTTCTTCGAGCGCACGCTGAAGCTGTCGGAGCGGGCCGCCTACGTCAACCCGTTTGACATCGTGGCGGTCACCGCCCGCAAACGGTAAGCCGGGCCGCTGGCGATGCAAGCGAACCGCCTGCGGAACCTGAGCCGCGCTTTCGCCCTGCTGCTCACGCTGGGGCTGTCGGTCGTTTTCGCGCTCACCGGCGTGGTCGCGCCGGATTACCGCACGTATATCGCCGCCGTCACCGACCGCAGCAGCCCGGATTTCACCGTCTACCTGTACGGCTACTGGCTGCTGCCCGCCTTTCAACTGCTCAGCCTGCTGCCGCTGCCGGTCGGCTATCTGGTCCTGGCGTGCGGCAATATCGCCGGGGTTTGGTGGGCGGTGCGCGTTTTTGGGGGCAGCCTGCTGATCGCCCTGCTCAGCTACCAGATGCTGAGCGTGCTGTGGTACGGCAACGTCGTCGGCGTGATCGTTGGCGCGCTGGCGCTGATGCAGTGGAGCCTGCGCCGCCAGAAATGGACGCTGGCGGGCGCTGCGTGGGCGGTCGCCGCCGCCAAGATGCAGTTGGGCCTGCCGCTGGGGCTGGTGATCTGGCTGCTGGAAGGGCGGCATCCGCGCCCGCTGCTCGTCCTGCTGCTGGTGGTCGCCGCGTCGCTGGCGCTGTATCCGGGCTGGCCGCTGGACATTATCGGCACGGTGGGCACCGCCAATACCGCCGGCAACATCTCCCTGTGGCAGTGGGTGGGGCCGCTGGCGCTGCTGCTGTGGCTGCGCCTGCCGCGCACCCTGCCGGAGATCACGGCCACGCTGGCGCTGACATCGCCCTATTTCCAGCAGGGGGACCTGCTGATGCTGCTGGTGCTGCCGATCGGCTGGGTGGGGCTGCTGGGCAACGCCGGCTTCCTGTTCGCTGTCTTTGAATGGCAGGCGCTGAAGCTGATGACCGCGCTGCCAGCCGCCGTCTACGTCCAGACGCTTGTGCGCCGGTGGGCGCCTCGAAAGGGCGGCGTTGACGCGCTGGCTGCGTGACTGGCGCAATCTGCTGCTGGCGCTGGCGATCTGCCGCGCTGGTGGCTGAGCCATGCAGCCGGCCAACCCCGCACGCATCGCCTATTTTCGCGGCCTGAACGCGCTGCGGCTGTACGCGGCGGTGTCGGTCGTCGTCCAGCACATCGCCTTCAGCCCGTCTGACTGGGAAGGCGTGCCGCGCCTGCCAGACACCCTGGGCCGCCTGTTCATCAACGGCGTGGACGCTGTGAACCTCTTTCTCGTGCTCAGCGGCTTTCTGATCATGTACCTGCTGCTGTCGGAACGGAATTTCACCGGCACGGTCAGCGTCCGCAAGTTCTATCTGCGGCGCATCCTGCGCATCTGGCCGCTCTATTTTTTCGTGCTGCTGCTGGCCGGCGGCGTGCTGCCGCTGGTTATTCCCGGTTTTGACAGCCCGCTGTCCAACCCCACGCTGACGGCGCTGCTTATCTTTTTGCTGGGCAACCTCGCCTTCGCGCTGTACTTCCCTTTTCCGCCGCTTGAGCACCTGTGGTCAATCGCCGTTGAGGAACAGTTTTACCTGGTGGCCCCGCATCTGCTGCGCATCAGGCGGCCCCTGCACCACCTGCTGCTGCTGTTCCTGTTCGTTTACTGGCTGATCTGGCTGGCGGCCCAGGTGTTTATGCCGCCGCTGGTGGCGCTGCTGGAGCTGATGCGCTATGACTGCATTGCGGTCGGCGGTTTATTCGCCTGCGCCGTCTTTTATCGCTGGCCAGCGCTGCGCCTGATCTATCATCCGGCGGCGGGGTTGGCCGCTGTCGGCGCTGTCGCTGCCGCCGCGCTGTTCGCTCAGCCGCCTGTGCCGCTGAGTTACACGCTTGTGACCGCCGCGGCGTTCGGCGTGCTGATCGTCAACGTCAGCACCAACGCGCGGTTTTTCCTGAAGCTGGAACACCCCTGGCTGGAACACGGCGGACGCCTGTCATACGGCATCTACATGTATCACCCGCTGCTGCTGCTGGCGTTCTATAAGTTGTTTTACGGCAAACTGGATATGACCCTCTACATGATTCTGGTTTATCCGGTTATCATCGGGCTGACGCTGTTGGTCGCCCATTTTTCGTATTACTATTTCGAGCAGCCGATTTTGCAGCTCAAAGACAGGTTTAAGGTTATCCCGGTTCAGCCATGACACCACCCGAAACCCGCCCATCTGCCGCCGCGCCCCGCCGCCCGCTGGAGCCGTATCTGCTGCCCGGCGTGCTGCTGCTGGCGGTGATCGTGCGCGTCAGCGTGCTGCTGCTGTTCCCCGACGTGTTCGCCTTCGAGCAGACCGGCACGGTGCACGGCTCTGAGGCTTACGACGCCTACGCGCAAAACCTGCTGGCGACCGGCGTCTACGGGCGCGCGCCGGGCGCGCCTGACGCCGCCATCCCGCCGCTGTACAGCTACGCGCTGGCGCTGGTCTACGGCCTGTTCGGGCGCGGCTACTGGCAGGTGGGCCTGTTCCACACGCTGCTGGACGCGGCCTGCATCGCCATGCTCTACCACATCGGCAAACGGCTGTTTGCGCGCGGCGTCTGGGTGGGCGCGCTGGCCGGGCTGTTCTACGCGCTCTACCCCTACCTGGTGTTCCAGAACCTGACGCTGATTGACACGCCCTTTTTCATGTTCTGGCTGTATGCGTTTCTGCTGCTGCTGGTGCTGCTGCGCGCGCGCCCGCGCATGGATCGCGCCGGCTGGGCGCTGGCGGCGCTGGCCGGGCTGGCGCTGGGCCTGGGGCTGCTGACGCGCCCGATCACGCCGCCGCTGGCCGCGCTGGCGGGCGTGTGGTTCCTGTTCCGGCTCAGCCTGCGCCAGACGCTCGCGCGGCTGCTGCCGGTCGCGCTGATCGGCGCGGCGGCGCTGGCCCCCTGGGTCGCCCGCAACTACGCCATCTACGGCGCGTTCGTGCCGATGACCACCACCAGCGGCGCCAACTTCTGGCAGGGCAACAACCCGCTGACCGTGCCGGTGTTCCGCGCCGGCTACGATGTGCAGTGGACATCGCCCGACCTGCAAACCGCTGACCTCAACAGCCGCGAGGCCGACGCCGAACGCTTCGCGCTGGCGCTCGATTATCTGCGCCAGAACCCGGACAAAATTCCCGAACTGCTGTGGACAAAATTTCTGGTGCACTGGAGCGTTGAGATCGCGCCGCGCTTCAACCCGGTGGCGGGCGCGCTGCCGCCCATTGACTATCAGGGCGGCGTCACCATCGAAAGCGGCGCGGACGGCATGGCGATGACCGGCCTGCCGGAAGGTGACCCGGTCGAGGCCTACTCGACGCCGCTGTTCGACCAGATCGGGCGCGCCGTGCACCGCTTCTACTGGGGCGGACTGTTCGCCCTGGGGCTGCTGGGCGTGGCCGCCAGCGCGCGCCGCTGGCGCGAAGTCTCGCTGCTGTGGTTCGCGCAGCTCAGCATGACCGCCGTCTACGTCTTTTTCCACCCGTCCACGCGCTACCGCGTCCCCACCGACCCGCTGTGGTTCCTGTTTTCGGCCTGCGCGCTGGTGTGGCTGTGGCTGTGGTGGCGCGCGCGCCGCGCCGCCGCGCTCACGCCGGGGCCAGCAGCAGCCCCAGCGCCGCCCACCACGCGCTGAGGCCGTAGCCGAGCAGCGCCAGCCCGCTGACCGCCGACAGAACGCGCACGGCGCGCTGGCTGACCCACTGGCGCGCCGCGCTGAGGGCCAGCGACAGCACCACAAACCAGGCCAGCGCCCCGGCCAGCATCGCCCCGACCGCCAGCGCGCCCACCGTCTCCAGCGACGGCCAGCTTGCGTCCCAGCGCATGAAGAAGCTGCCGGCCAGCGCGACCCAGCCGATGATCGTCAGCGGGTTGAACAGCGTGATCAGCAGCCCGGCGCGGTAGTCGTGCCAGCCGGTGGCGAGCTGCGCGCCGCCGCCGGCGGTCAGGTCAATGCGCGTGCGGATGGCGTCCAGGCCCAGCCAGCACAGCCAGGCCCCGCCCAGCGCCCACAGCGCCAGCCGCAGCGGCGCGCTCTGCGTGAGCAGCGCCGCCAGCCCGAAGTAGACGGCGAAGGCGTAGAGCGCGTCCGACGTGACCGACCCCAGGTTGAACACGAACGCCGGCCAGAAGCCGCTGACGATGGCCCGCTGGCCGGTGGCGACGGTGACCGGCCCCGGCGGAATAGCGACAACAACCCCGATAACGAATGCGGCCAGCAGCATAGGGATCATAGGCGTGACGCGGTTCCTCCGAGGGCGGGCGGCTAAAACGGCCGCGCGCGGCGGCGCGGTGTGCGCCGCCAATCATAGCGCAATGTGGGCGTCAGGCAAGCGTCAGGCAGCAGTACAGCGCCCGTCCATCGCGCCGGCGCGCCCTGGGTTATCTTTAAGAAGAGTTGGGACACAACGCTTTTCTAACGTTGCCCGCTTAGACTGTCAGTAAGTATACACGGCTCTGAGCGGTGTGTGAGGGGTGTGTCGCGCGGGACAGGCGGCAGTAAGGAGCAGGTAACATGTGGCGCAAACTTATTCTGGCGGCCCTGCTGCTGGCGGCGCTGAGCGCGCTGGCGGCTGTGCCGGCTGTCGCGCAGAACGGGGCGGTCTGGACCGGACAGTTTTACAACAACCCGTATCTGCTGGGGGCGCCGGCGTTCAGCCGGCAGGACAACGCCATCGCGTTTAACTGGGGGGGCAGCGCGCCGGGCGAGGGCGTCGGCGCGGACGGCTTCAGCGTGCGCTGGGCGACGGACGTGTTTCTGCCGGCGGGCACGTACCGCTTCTGGGCGCTGGCCGACGACAACGTGCGCATCACCGTTGACTTCAGCTACCGGCCCCTGCTGGACACCTTCGAGACCCCGGCGGTCGGCCAGCTTGTCAGCGCCGACGTGACGCTGGGCGCTGGCTCGCACCACATTCAGGTGGACTACCGCGAACAGACCGGCGATGCCTACGTCTATGTCACCTGGGCTAACCTGGCGACCAACCCGGCCGGGCCGAACTTCCCGATCAGCCCGGTGCCGCCGTCGGTGTCGGGCCAGTGGACCGCGCAGTATTTCAACAACCCCACGCTGTTCGGCCAGCCGGTGCTGGTGCGCGGCGAGGCCAGCCCGAACAACAACTGGGGCGGCGGCTCGCCGGGCGCGGGCGTGCCGAACGACAACTTCTCCGCCCGCTGGACCTCTAACCTGAACCTGGGCGCGGGCACTTACCGCGTCACCACCCGCGCCGACGACGGCGTGCGCGTCTTTGTCAACGGCGCGCTGGTGATTAACCAGTGGACGATGGCGTCTGGCCAGACGTACACCGCCGATGTCAACCTGGGGGCGGGCACGCACAACGTGGTCGTCGAGTACTTCGAGGTCTTTGGCGACGCCTACATCGAGTTCAACCTGGCCCCGGTGGGCGCGCCGCCGCCGCCCACCACGATCCCGCCGGTCGGCGGTGGGGGCGCCTGGCTGGGCTACTATTTCAACAACACCAACCTGTCGGGCACGCCGGCGGCGATCGTGTCGGTGGGCGCGCCCGGCGGCAACTGGGGCGCTGGCTCGCCGCTGCCCAGCGTCCAGGCGGACAACTTCAGCGTCCGCTGGGTGTCCACGCAGAACTACGCGGCGGGCGTGTACCGCGTCACGGCGAAGGCCGACGACGGCGTGCGCGTGCTGGTCAACGGCAGCATGCTGCTTGACCGCTGGGGCACGGCCAGCGGCCAGACGTACACCGCCGATGTCACGCTGACGGCGGGTTCGCACACCGTCACCGTCGAGTTTCTGGAGCTGGGCGGCCTGGCCTACCTTGAGTTCAGCTTTGTGCCGGTCAGCGCGGCCCAGCCGGCGCCGCCGGCGGGCGGGGCCAGCGGGACCGTGACAGTGACAGCCTCCCGCCTCAACGTGCGCAGCGGCCCGGCGGCCAATACGCAGATTCTGACCAAGATCAGCCGTAACGAGACGTACCCGATTGTCGGCTGCAACACCGACCGGACATGGTGGCAGATCAATGTGAACGGAACGGTCGGCTGGGTGTCGGGCGGCTACGTCAGCACCGCCAACGCGGCCTGCAACGTGCCGTCAAGCGGCGTACAGCCCGCGCCCACCGGCTTCAACGTGGTCGCCAGCTTCAATGTCAACGTGCGCGGCGGCCCGGCGACCAGCTTCCGCCAGCTCGCCACCATGCGCGCCGGCGAAAGCGCCGCCGTCGTGGGCCGCAACGCCGCCGCGACCTGGTGGCAGGTGGACTACAACGGCATCGTCGGCTGGGTGAGCGGCGCCTTCGGCATCATCCAGGGCACGCCGGACCTGAACCGCATCCCGGTGACGGCCTAGCCGCCGCCCGCGCTTAAAACCGGACGCCCCCGCGCTCATCAGCGAGCCGGGGGCGTTCTGGTTTACTCGCCCGCGTCGGCGTCGTCCGCGTCCGCTTCTGCCTCGGCCTCGGCCTCCGGCGCGGCGGGCGGGCGCGGCGTGAGCGCCGCGCGCAGCGCGTCGGCGTCGGGCGCGGGGCCGGTCGCCGCCTGTAACAGCAGGTGCAGCCGCTGGGCCATCGCCGCCGGGTCGGGGTGGATGCCGTCCTGGAGCAGCGCGGTCTCGAAAAGCTGCTCAACCGCCACGTCAATCAGCGGGTTGTCGGGCGCGGCCGCGAGCATGGCGCTCAGGTTGTGCAGCAGCGGGTGGCGCGGGTTGAGTTCCAGCGTTTTCACCGGCAGCTCGTACTCGCGGTCCAGCAGGCGGTTGATGCGGAACAGGTTGCGCTGCGGCGCGCTGTCGTCGCTCACCAGGCGCGCCGGGCTGGCGCTGAGCGTTTTGCTCTCGCGCACGTCGCGCACGCGCCCGCCCAGGACGGCGGCGGCCCGCTGGCGCAGCGCGCCGAACGCGCCCGCGTCCAGCGGCTCAGGCTGCGGCGCGGGGTCGGCTGCTTCAGCGCCGACCTCGCGCAGGTCAATGTCGGCCTCGTCCACGCTGCGCAGCCTGTGGCCCTGGAACTCCGTCAGGCCCATCAGCAGGAAGGGGTCGAGCGGGTCGGTGAAGTAGAGCACCTCGACGCCGCGCTGGCGGAAGGCGTCCAGGTGTGGGCTGCGGCGCGCGCTGTGGAAGTCAGCGCCGATCACGTAATAGATGTCGGCCTGGTTGTGCGCCATGCGCCCGACGTAATCCGCCAGCGTGTGCAGCTCGTCGGGGTCGTCGTCGCGCGTGCTGGGGAAGTAGAGCAGCGGCTCGATCTCCGCCCGGCGCTCGGCGTCCACCACCACGCCCTGCTTGATGAAGCGCCCGAAGGCGTGGTAGATGTCCAGGTAGCGCGGCGTGTCGTTCTTCGCCAGCCGTTTCAGGTCGTTGAGCACGCGCCCGGTGAGCGCGCCGCGCAGGTTGGCCATGATGCGGTTGGCCTGCACGCTCTCGCGGCTGACGTTCAGCGGCAGGTCCTCGCTGTCCACCACGCCCTGCACGAACTGGAGATATTCCGGCAGCAGGTCCTTGTTGTATTCCTCGATCAGCACCTTGCGCGCGTACAGCTTGAGGCCCGGCTCGCGCCGCAGGCCGAACGGCGACGCCTCGGCGCTGGCGGGGATGTAGAGCAGCGCGTAGAACTGGAGCGGCAGGTCAGCGCGCACGTGGATGTGGTGCAGCGGCGGCTGAAAGTCGAGCGTCAGGCTGCGGTAGAAGTCGTTGTACTGCTCGGCGCTGATGTCTTTGGGGTCCTGCCGCCAGATGGCGATCTGGCTGTTGGCCGGCTCTTCCTCGCCGGCGACGTAGATCGGGAAGGCGATGTAGTCGGAGTGGCGGCGGACGATCTCGCGCAGCTTCCAGGCTTGCAGGTACTCTTTGGCGTCGTCCTTCAGGTGGATGATCACGTCGGTCCCGCGCGCCTCGCGCTCGGCGGGTTCGACGGTGTAGTTGTCGCCGCCGTCGCTTTCCCAGGCGCAGGCGGCGGCGTCGGGCCGGTAAGAGCGCGACACCACGCGCACGCGCTCCGCCACCATGAACACGGCGTAGAAGCCGACGCCGAACTGCCCGATCACGTCCTGCGCGGCGGCGCCGCCGCTGGCTTTCATCGTCTCGATGAAGGCCCTGGCGCCGCTGTGGGCGATCACGCCCAGGTTCTCCACCAGCTCGGCCTGCGTCATGCCGATGCCGCTGTCGCTGATGGTGAGCGTGCCGGCGGCTTCGTCCGGTTTGATCTCGATGTACAGCTCGGCGTCGGCGTCGCGCACGTCGGCGTTGGTGAGCTGCTCGAACTGCACGCGGTTGAGCGCGTCGGAGGCGTTGGAGATCAGCTCGCGCAGGAAGATGTCGCGCTCGGTGTAGAGCGAATGCACCAGGATGTTGAGAAGCTGCTGAACTTCGGCTTTAAAGGCAAAGGTTTCGGCCATGCTGATGTCTGACTCCCAGGGTGTTAAAGACGCTGTTGTTATAGCACAGCAGCGTAAGAAAACGATAAAAAGCGGCGGGCCGCGCGCCCGGCTCGCCCCTTGTATTCTGGCGCGCAGGCGTCACAATGGGGGCGCTCAGGCCACGTACACAGGAGCTGTCGCCATGCCCGATCTGCAGCCGCTGCTGCGCGCGCGCGATGTTCGTTTCAGCGTCGGCAAAACGCCGATCCTCACCGGCGTGGACCTGGAGCTGCGCGCCGGCGAATTTGTGGGGCTGATCGGCGCCAACGGCGCGGGCAAGACCACGCTGCTGAAGGTGATTTCCGGCCTGTGGCCGGGCGCGGCCGGCGAGATCGCGCTGCTGGGCCGCCCGCTGCGCGCGTACCGCGCGCGCGAGATCGCGCAGGTGGTGGCGCACGTGCCCCAGTCCACGCGCGTTGATTTCGCCTTCACCGTCCGCGACGTGGTGCTGATGGGCCGCAGCCCGCACCTGGGCCGCTTTCAGATCGAAAGCGGGCGCGACCGGGAGCTGGCGGAGCGCGCGCTGCGCACCACCAGCACGCTTTACCTGGCGGACCGGCTGGTGACGACGCTCAGCGGCGGCGAGCTGCAGCGCGTGGTGCTGGCGCGGGCGCTGGCGCAGGAGCCGCGCCTGCTGCTGCTGGACGAGCCGACCAGCAACCTGGACATCCGCCACCAGCTCCAGGTGCTGAAGCTGGCGCGCGACCTGGCGCACAACAGCGGCCTGGGCGTGCTGGCTGCCATCCACGACATCGGCCAGGCGGCGCGCTGGTGCGACCGGCTGCTGCTGATGGCCGGCGGACAGGTCGTTTTCGAGGGCGCGCCAGAGGCGGTGCTGACGCCGGAGCGGCTGGCCAAAGTGTTCGAGATTGAGGCGCGGCTGTACCACGACCCCTACACCGGGCACATCGCGCTGTCGGTTCAGTGAGCGCTGCGGCCCAGCGCGCGCAGGCGCAGCGCCGGCTGGGCGCGGCCGCGAAACAGCGTGATGAGGACGACGCCGGCGACCACCAGCGCCGCCGCCAGCAGCGTGCGCGCCGTGATCGGCTCTGCGCCCAGCCAGGCCCCCAGCGCCACCGCCACCAGCGGGTTGACGAAGGCGTAAGTGCCTACGCGCGCCGGGTCCTCCACGCGCAGCAGCCAGATGTAGGCGCTGAAGGTGATGACTGAGCCGATGACCGTCAGGTACGCCAGCGCCAGCCACGAGCGCAGCGACACCGCCGCCAGCGCGAAGCCGTTCAGCTCGCCCGCCAGGACGCCGAGGGCCAGCAGCAGCAGCCCGCCGCACAGAAGCTGCATCCCGGTGGCGAGGATGGGCGAGACCGGCAGGCCGCCGCGCCGCGAGTAGAGCGAGCCGGCCGACCAGCCGATCGGCGTGACGCACAGCAGCAGCACGCCCGCCATGTACAGCGGGTCACCGCCGCCCGGCGGCGGCCCGACCAGCAGCATGATGCCGCCGAAGCCCAGCGCCAGCCCGGCGAGCACGCTCAGGCCGGGGCGGGCCGCGCCCAGCCGCAGCCAGTCAATCAGCACGATCCACAGCGGGATGGTGGCCGACATCAGCGCGGCGATGCTGGACGGCACGTACTGTTCCGCCCACACCACGCCGCCGTTGGCGACCAGGAACATCAGCGCCCCGCCGACCAGCGCCGCGCGCCAGTTCATGGCGGTCGGCCGCGCGACGCCGCGCTGCCGCGCCCAGGCCAGCAGCAGCGCCCCGGCCAGCGCGAAGCGCGCCCCGGCCATCAGAAACGGCGGCAGCGTCTCCAGGCCGAAGCGAATCGCCAGGTAGCTGGAACCCCACACCAGGTAGACGATGGCAAACGCCAACAACACGCGCCAGCGCGGCGGCGCGGCAGAATCGGGGGGCATAATCAACCAACCTTCAGCGTGATATGGGCCAGCGGTGTCTGCTCTCATTGTTCACCATTCGGCGGGCGGCGCAATGAGTCCATTGGCGGACAAACACAGAGGGCGGCTGTGTGAGCCGCCCTCTGGGGGATCAACGTGGTACAGGTGCGCGTCTAGCCGCCGCTGACCGGCACGAGGCTGGCGTTCTCAGCGGCGAGCGTGTTCGTCGTTTCGACGGCGAGAAGCTGGGCCTGGCGCGCGTAGTCAATCGCGTCGGCCAGGACGCGCGCCGCTTCCTGCGGGCTGTGGAAGCCGGTGCTGTTCTCCGACGAGACAAAGTCCCAGCGCAGCGACGCCCGGCGGTGCAGTTGCAGCGCGTCCACCAGGTTCTCATCGGTCGCGCCGGCCTCGCGCGCGACGACGATGGCGTCAATGGCGTCAACGATGGCGTCCTCGGCGCTGCGCAGCAGGCGCGCGGTGTTGTCCTGGATGATGGCGACGCGCTCGCGCAGGTCTTCTTCGGGGATGTTGTGGCACGTCTGGCAGGCGTTGCTGAGGTTGGTCAGCGGGCTGCGAATCCAGTGGTCAGAGATTTTCACGCCGCCCTCGCGGATGAACGGCATGTGGCAGTCGGCGCAGGTGACGCCAGAGCGCGCGTGCAGGCCGGTGCTGGACATCTCAAATTCAGGGTGCTGAATCTTGATCATCGGCGCGCCGGTTTCGGCGTGCGTCCAGTCCTTGAACCCGTAGATGTCGTAGTGCGCCTCGATGTCGTCAATGCGCAGGCCCTGGCTCCAGGGGAAGGTAAGGACCTTGTTCTCGCCCAGGAAGTAGTACTCAACATGGCACTGGGCGCAGACATAGGTGCGCATTTCCTGGCGCGACGCCTGCGTCCAATCAACGCCGCGCGCCTCCAGCGCGTTGACCAGCGCGGGCCGCGTGATGCGCAGCGCCA
>CAZDVL010000061.1:0-13576 GCA_964508745.1 uncultured Anaerolineaceae bacterium
GGCCCGGCAGCGTCTGAAAGCTGGCGTCCACCAGCGGCTTGACCGTCTCCGCGATGAAGCGCGTGTACAGGTCGCCGTGCCCCTGGCTCATCCGGCGCTCGATAAACGGGCTGTACTCGTCCATGCGCCCAGCGCCGATGTTGGGGATGCCGACGATGATGGCGGCGGTCCCTTCCCGTTCCAGCGCCTGCATGATCTCATCCACATGCCACTCGCCGGCGAAACTGGCCGCCTCGTCGAACAGGTTCTGGCCGTCGTGCATATAGATCACCGGGTAGCGGCGGCCCGCCGCGTGGCCGTCCGGCAGGTACACCAGGATGTCGCGGCGGTTGCCAAGCTGCGGGCTGTACACGTCGTCCAGCACGCGCAGCGAGCCGGTAACGGTGTGCGTTCCCGGCGGCCTGTTGGCCGTGTAATCGCGCCAGTCAAGGATCATGGTTACGGGTTCACCAGCGGCAGCGACAGCACATTGAGCGGGTCGCCCAGGCGCGTGACGCTCACAAGCTGGGCGAACAGCCAGCCGCTGCGCGCGGCGCCGCTGGCCGGGTCCTGATAGCCGATATACACCCACGTGCCGTCAAAATTGCGCCCCAGCACCTCAACAACAGTGTTATTCGGCAGGCGCGCGCGCACATTCGCCGAATTGACCGGCGCGTCGCGCACATTAACATCGGTGCTGGAGATAATCTCGCCCAGGTACAGCCGGTCCTGCGGGATGCCGCGCCCAAAATCCTCAAGCTGAAGCGCCTGCACCGGCGGCTCGCCGCCCGGCTGGCCGATCAAAACAAAGGTGTACACCACGCCGGGTATCAAGGGCTTGTTGTTCAGCCGGTAGACCTCCGTGCTGCCGCCGGCCACGAAATTGAGTTCGGTGTACAGGCCGGCGCGCACGTTGGCGTCGTTCGCCTCTGCGCCGTAGATCACCGGCTCCAGCAGGCGCACTGGAGGCGGCGGGGCGACGGGCGTCGGCGGGGGCGTCGGCGTGACGCCGGGCAGCAGGATCGGCGGCAGCGCCGGCGTGAACAGGCTGATGTCGAGCGCGCCATCAATCGCGTGGTACAGGCGCACGCGCGCCTCGCCGCGCGGCGTCTGGGCGATGTTGTCGGGCAGCAGCGCCAGCACCAGCGGGCCGCCCGGCGTGTTGACAATTCCGCCCGCGCGCCCGGCGTCCCGCGCCTGGTTTTCGCCGGCCAGCGGCATCGTCGTCACCGTGCCCTGGTTGGCGTTAAGCAGCAGGATAGTCCAGTGCTGCTGCTCCAGGTTCTCCGGTGTGATGTCCAGCCGCGCGGTGGCGAAGGGCATCTCGTTGGGGGCGGCGTCGCGGCGGCGCAGCGTAATGGTGTGGCTGTAGCCGGGGATGCCCAGGTACTCGGTGGCGTCGCTGTAGGTCATGCGCGGCAGCGCCAGGCGCTCGTCAATGAACAGGTCAAAGACCGCCGTGTTGTGCGCCGCGTGAATCAGGCGCAGCCTGATGCCCTCGGCGGGCGGGTCAATCGGCGCGCTGACGATAAACAGGCGCGGCGCCGGCGCCAGCGGCGGGGCGTTCAGCGCGGGGGCGGCGGCGGGCGCTGCCGCCGCGTCAGGCACGATCACCAGCGTATACAGCGTGCTGGAATTAAACGCATACTGCCCGCCCAGGTACAGCCGGTTCAGATCAGCGCTGCCAGCGTCCACCACCGCCAGCGCATACACGCCGGCGCCCACGTCAATTGTGCCGTAAGGCTGCTCCGGGCTGATCTCGTGCAGCAGCGAAGAACGATCCGGGTAGGTGATGCTCAGCGGGCCGGTCACGCCGGGGAACAGGTGCGCCGCCGTCAGGCGGGTGCGGCCCACGTCAATCGGGCTGCGGTCGTCGTTCAGGATCAGGAACGCGCCCGACTGCGCCAGCGGCGGCGTGCGCTCGCCGCCCGCGAACTGCTGCTGATAGCTGATGGCCGTGTAGCTCTGGTTCGCGCTGACATCCACCAGCACATCGGCCAGCGGCGCTGAGAGGGCATCGGCGCCGGCGAGGCGCACCGCGACGCTGTGCCGCCCGACCGGCACGGCGAAGAACGTGGTCGCGCGTTCCGGCGGCAGCGCATACGCCATCTGAACGCCGTCAATGTACACATCAACCCCGCCCAGGCTGGTGTAGCCGTTGACTATGCGCAAATCGCCCAGGTTGATCGCGTTAGCCGCGCCGCCGGCCTGCGCGCTTGCGCCCCACGCCAGCACAGCCAGCAGCGACACGAACAGCACGGTCAAAACCAGCTTTGGCATAATTCTGCGCCTGGCCTGCACTCGCGACACCGCCTTTCAGGGTAAGGGCGTGGCGGTCGGCGTGCGCGCCGGGTCGGCCACAACAAACACGGCAAATTCTTCCTGCTGCGCGCCGCCCGCCCGGCAGTCCACGCAGACGCGCACCGTGTACGCGCCGGGGCGCAGCCCGGCCGGGATCGCGACAATCCGCACGAAGGAACCGTCAGCGCCCGTGCTGCCGCTGAGGTCCTCCGGGCCGCCCGCCAGGCTGATAGTGTAGCGGCTGCCCGCCTTGAAGTTGAGCGCCGTCAGCATAAAGCTGTCCACAGCCCCGTCGGGCGGGGCCGGGTCCACGACCAGCGCCGGCGGCGGAATCGAGGGCGTGTTGGTGGGCCGCGGCGTGTTTGTCGGCACCGGCGAGCTGGTCGCCGTGGCCGTGCGGACGGCCGTGCTGGTGGCCGTCACCGCCGGCGCCAGCTCCGTGAGCGCCATCTCCACCTGTTCCCGCACAACCTGCGGGTCTGCCCGGTTGATGCCGGGGCCGGCCATCTGCACATCGGGCTGCACCAGCAGCAGCCGGGCCACCCCCGGCAGATCGCCCGGAACGATAACGAAGTCGTACACGCCGCCCGCCAGCACCCGCAGGCCGCTGATCACGTCCTGCACGCTCTGCGTGCCCGAAAGCACCGCGCGCACATCGAACACCGCCGGCACGCGCCCCTCATAATCTGAGGCGGTCGCCAGGCGCACACCCTGGATCACCGGCACGAACGCCGTGCTTTCCTGCTGGCCCGGCGGCACGCCAAAGATGCTCTCAATTTCCGTGAGCGACGTGGCGCGCATCTCCAGGTCAAGCGTGCGGTTCGTGCCCGAAAGGCCGTGAATCAGGCGCACACTGGCGCGCGCGTTCGACGACACCGCGTTCATGGGGAAGATGACGATCTGCAGCGGGCTTGTCTGGGCGGCTGTGCCGGTCGCATCCATAATGACCACGATCTGATCGTCGAGCGTGGCGAACGGGCCGATTCCGCCCAGCACCAGGTCCGCCCCCTCAGCGTCGGTGACGAGCAGCGTGCCGCCCTGGCGGCTCAGCGGCAGCGCGACCGTTTGTTGGCCGACCGGCAGGCTGCTGACCAGCACGATGCCATCAATGCCGATCGTCAGCGGGCCAGCGTTAGGCGCCGCGTTAATGATGTGCAGCGCTACGTCGCTGGGCGCGCGGCCGGCGCTGCCCGGAAACAGCAGGTACTCGGTCGTGTCCCCCCGGAAAACCGGGTCAGCGGCGGGGACCAGCACCAGCAGATAGTTCACAAAATTGTTGAGGCCAATTCCGCCCAGGGTGGTAATAAGCTGGTCCGGGCTGTCCGCGTCGTACAGGCTCATGCTGTAGCTGCCGGCGGGCACATCGAACGGCCCGGCCTGGTCACCGATAGCCATGTTGAAGGCCAGCGCGCCGCGCAGGCCCGGCATCATCGCGTTGGCGCGCAGCAGGAACGGGTTGCCCTGCAGCACGGTCAGGCGGGCAAAACCGGTGGCCAGCGGCGCTGTCTCGTCGCGCACGGCGACCAGCGACGGCGTCAGCAGGCCCAGGTCAGTCAGCACAACCGACACGCTGGCGCCCGGCCCCACCGTCACCACGCCGCTCGCCAGCGGCGGCGCGTTCTCGTCCGCCGCGGCGCCCCCCGCCATCAGCTCTGGCAGCAGATGCACCGTCACGCGGGCGCTGGGGCCGGTGATGGCGATGTACCCGCTGTCGTCGCCGATCTTCATGCCGCGCGCCACCGGCACATCGTCAATGTAAACCTCAATCGGGGCGAGTCCGTCCTGCCGCAGGGCGTGCAGCACGCGCAGGCGGCCCGCGCTGCCCGGCGGCACATCCGGCGGCGGCGCGGGCGTGTTGGTGGGCAGCGGCGCGAACGTGGGTGTCGGGGAGGTCGTGGGCGTCGCGCTGGGCGTCGGCGAAAGAAACGGCGTCGCGCTGGGCAGCGGCGGCGTGAGCGTGGCGGTCGGCGTGGGCGACGGCGTGCGCGTGATTCCGCCCAGCGCCAGCGCGGTTTCGGTCAGGGCGACCTGGTGCTGCGCCGTCGCCGTCAGCGCTTCGCCGACCGCCACCGCCAGCGCGGCCTCGTCGCTGACTGCAGTGATCACCACCGTAACGTCCGGCAGCGGCGGAATCTCTGGCTGGCAGGCAGCAGCCAGCGCCACAATCAACAGCAGCAGCATATGTGTCAGGCGTGGGCGCATCACAACAGTTTTCCCATCGGTCACAGCGGCACAGCGATAAACACGATATCGCCCGGAATCAGGCCGCGCCGGGCCAGCACCGGGTTGTCAGCTTCCAGCAGCTCAAGCGGCAGCTTGCGGCTTTCGGCCAGCGCCGCCAGCGTGTCGCCAGCGCCGGCCGTGTAAGGCGCCAGCCGCCGGGGCGGATCAAGCGTGCGCTCGCCCGCCGGAACAACAATGGCCTGGTCGCCGCCAACAGTCACATCTGCCGCCAGCCCGTTGGCCATCTGGATCGCTTCCAGCGTGGTGTCGTAACGCTCGGCCAGCGCCGCCAGGCTTTCGCCCGCGGCCGGGCGCAGCAGGCGGAACTGCGGCAGCGGCGCTTCCGCCGTGCGTGTCGCGTCAAACAGCGCGCCCGCGATCGCCGTCTCAACAACGACCGTCGCCTGCCGGTAGTACAGATCGCGCGCCGCCTGGTTGGTGTTGCTGCTGATAAAATAACCTACCGCTGCGATTACCCCCGCCACCACGCCGATTGTGAGCAGGATGCGCAGAACCCTGACTAACCGATACATTCGCCCTCAGCACGTGCCTGCTCTGTCGCCCTCACGATTGTTACCTGTAACGCGCGGCCTGTCAATCAGCGAGACAGCCAGAGTTTGTCGAAATTCAGCCGCTATAAACCGTAAATCAACGCTGCCGCGCCAGAAACCCCGCAATCGGTTATCATTGTGGCATCACAGGAGTCCACAGCGGAGGTGAGACAACGTGCTGCTTATCGCACGCGCACCGGTGCGCATCAGCTTTGGCGGCGGCGGAACCGACCTGCCGGCTTACTACACCCAGTTTGGCGGCGCCGTCCTGAACACGGCCATCAACCGTTACATCTACACCGTGATCTCTGAAGGGGCCAGCTCCGCGCTGCAAATCATCTCATCAGATTTCCGCGTGTTCTACCGCCACGACGACGACTCGGTGATGGACGCCGACGGCGAGCTGGGGCTGGCGAAGGCCATCCTGCGCGACTTCGGCGGCTACGACGGGCTTGATATTTTCCTGTCGTCGCAGGTCCCGCCGGGCACCGGGCTGGGGTCGTCGGGGGCGGTGGCGGTGTGCATGGTGAAGGCGCTGGCCGCCTGGCAGGGGCGCCAGCTCAGCGAAACCGAGATCGCGGAGGTCGCCTGCGACATCGGCATCAACAAAATGCGCCTGGCCAGCGGCAAACAGGACGAGTACGGCTCGGCGGTGGGCGGCCTGAAATATATCACCTTCACGCGCGACGGCACGACGGTCACGCCGGTGCGCCTGCCCCCGGCCGCGCTCAGCGCCTTCCAGCGGCGCATCATGCTGTTTTTCACCGGCAAATCGCGCGATTCAGGCACAATCCTCAGGAAACAGTCGGCGGCCAGCCAGCAGCAGGACCCTGCCACGCTGGAGCGGATGCACCGCATCAAAGCCCTGGGGCGCGACATGCTCGACGCCGTGCAGCGCGAAGACCTGGACGCCTTCGGCGACCTGCTGCACCAGTCGTGGACCCAGAAGCGCGGCGTCGCCAGCGACGTGACCAACGACCTGATCGACCGGGCCTACGACGCCGCCCGCCAGAACGGCGCCCTGGGCGGCAAGATCACCGGCGCGGGCGGCGGCGGCTTTCTGATGCTCTACTGTCACGAAGACCGCCAGCCCGCCGTGACCCGCGCGCTGCACGCGCTCAACCTTAAACGCATGGACTTCCAGTTCGATTTCGACGGGCCGCAGGTGCTGCTCCACCAGCGCGCCTGAGCGCCGCCCGCCGCTAAGGGTTATAATCGCCTGCGCCCTGAGCAGGCGCTCAGCTAAACCTGGCCGTTTGTCCCGCGAGGGCCGCCTGTAACGGCCGCCAGACGTTTCGCGCTACAATCGGGCAGTATCGCCGCACACACTCTGGAGGAGTTTCTCATGACCGATTCACCCGAAATCCGTGATCAACTTCGCCGCCACAGCCACACGCTGCTGGACGGCGTGGACCGCGCCGGCGCGCGCGCCATGTTCAAGGCCATCGGCCTGAGCGACGACGACCTGGCCAAACCGCTGATCGCTATCGCCAACACCTGGACCGAGATCGGCCCGTGCAACTTCCACCTGCTGCGCCTGGCGCGGCGCATGAAAGAAGGCATCCGCGCCGCCGGCGGCACGCCGCTGGAATTTAACACCGTCAGCATCTCCGACGGCATCACGATGGGGACCGAAGGCATGAAAGCCTCGCTCATCAGCCGCGAGGTCATCGCCGACTCGATCGAGCTGGTCGCGCGCGCCAACTACTTCGACGGCGTGATCGCCATCTCCGCCTGCGACAAAACCATTCCCGGCACGATTATGGCGCTCATCCGCCTGAACCTGCCGTCGCTGATGCTGTACGGCGGCTCGATCGCGCCGGGCCACTACAAGGATCGCGATCTGACCGTGCAGGACGTGTACGAAGCAATCGGCGCGCACGCGGTCGGCAAAATTGACGACGCCGAACTCAAGGCTATCGAAAACGCGGCCTGCCCCGGCCCTGGCGCCTGCGGCGGGCAGTTCACCGCCAACACGATGGCGATGGTCAGCGAGGTCATGGGCATCTGCCCGATGGGCTTCGCCAGCGTCCCGGCGATGGACGGGGAAAAGGACGATGTCGCTTTCCGCACCGGGCAGCTTATCGTGCAGATGGTCGGCAGCGACCTGCGCCCCAGCCAGATCATCACCCGCGCGGCGCTGGAAAACGCCATCGCCGCTGCCGCCGGTTCGGGCGGCTCGACCAACTCCGTGCTGCACACGCTGGCGTTTGCGCGCGAAGCCGGCATCCCCTTCACCATTGACGACATCGAGGCGGTCAGCCGGCGCACCCCGCTGATCGCCGACCTGAAGCCCACCGGGCGTTTCGTCGCCACCGACATGCACCACGCTGGCGGCATCACGCTGTTCGCGCAGCGCCTGCTGGAGGGCGGCTACCTGCACGGCGACTGCCTGACAGTCACGGGCCGCACCCTGGCCGAGGAGGCGGCGCGCGCCGTCGAAACCCCCGGCCAGGAAGTCATCCGCCCCTTAAACAACCCCATCAGCGCCAGCGGCGGCCTGCACATCCTTAAGGGCAACCTGGCCCCCTCCGGCGCGGTCATCAAACTCAAAGGCACAGAGCCGCGCGTGCATCGCGGCCCGGCGCGCATCTTCAACCGCGAAGAGGACGCCATGCACGCGGTGCAGTCGCGCGAGATCAACGCTGGCGACGTGGTCGTGATCCGCTACGAAGGGCCGGTAGGCGGCCCCGGCATGCGCGAAATGCTGGGCGTCACCGCTGCGCTCACCGGGCAGGGCCTGGGGCGCGACGTGCTGCTCATCACCGACGGGCGCTTCTCCGGCGCGACACACGGCCTGTGCGTCGGCCATGTCGCCCCAGAGGCGATGGTCGGCGGGCCGATCGCGCTGCTGCAGGAAGGCGATATGGTGGTGATCGACATCGAAGCGCGCAGCCTCAGCGTTGAGCTGAGCAGCGACGAGCTGGCGCGCCGCCGCGCCGCCTGGCAGGCGCCCGCGCCCCATTACACCTCCGGCGTGCTGGCCAAGTTCGCGCGCACGGCTGCCCAGGCCGACGACGGCGCGGCGACCAACATCCCCTGACAGCCGCCACATAACTGGCGCTTACAGGGCCTGTGTTGACTGAACCCAAAGTCAGCGCAGGCCCTGTGTTTGTAATTCATTACGAGTTTGTGAAACCTTCTGTTTCATTACAGCTTGTTAAGTGTAAAATGGAACTAATGAGATTTTACTTCGGGCTACACCAGGAGAACGTTTTATGCCTGTCACCGTGACATGGGGCAGCGAAGAGCGCACACACATGTGCTACACCATTGTCGAACCCTGGCAGTGGGACGATTTCTACACAGCCATCGCCGCGGGGCGCGCCATGCGCCAGCAGGAAAACGTGGCCGTGATAGATGTGGTGTTCGACGTGACACAGGCCCGCAAGATACCCTACGACGCGCTGACGCAGATCAACATCATGGGCCGGCGCGACTCGATTGTCGGGCCGCACGTGCGCCGCATCGTCATTGTCGGCGCAAATGCGTTCCTGCAGTCAATCCTCACGATGGTTGGCCGCGTCGCGCCCCGCCTCGGCGATCGGGTGGTGCTGGCGGACAGCCCTGAGGAAGTGCAGGGCGCGCTCGAAGCTGGCGCCTAGCCGCGTCTGCCAGGGCCGCCCTGGGTCCGGCTATCCGCGCGCCGGAAGAAAAGCAAGAAGCGGATAGACGCTGTCCGCCCCCTGGGGGTATGCTGTTGTATATCAATCAGCAAGCAGGAAGCTAAACCAGCGTGACCGACAGCGTCGCCCTCAACAGCGCCCACCCACAGGCTGAACTGGTGTGCCAGCTCTGCCGCTATATAGACACCAACCTGGAGGAGCGCCTCACCCTGGCCGACCTGGGCGCGCGCGCTGGCCTCAGCCCTTACCACCTGCAGCGGGTGTTCAAGCGCGTGCTGGGCATCACACCGCGCCAGTACACCCAGGCGCGCCGGCTGGAAACGTTCAAGGCGCGGGTGCGCGGCGGCGCCACCGTGACCGACGCGCTCTACAACGCGGGCTACGGCTCAAGCAGCCGCCTGTACGAGAACTCCAACGAACAGCTCGGCATGACACCGGCCACGTATGGCAAGGGAGGCAAAGGCATGCACATTCATTACACAGTCGTAAACTGCCCGCTCGGCTGCCTGCTGGTCGCGGCCACCCGCCGCGGCGTCTGCGCCGTCAGCCTGGGCGACACGCCTGAATACCTGGAGGCCGAGCTGCGCGCTGATTACCCCGCTGCCGACATCGCGCGCGCCGACGCTGACCTGGGCGAGTGGGTGGCCGCGCTGGTCGCCTACCTTGAGGGCCAGGAACCCCATCTCGACCTGCCGCTGGACGTGCAGGCCACCGCCTTTCAGTGGCGCGTCTGGCAGGCGCTGCGCGCCATCCCCGCCGGCGAAACGCGCTCTTACAGCGCGATCGCCCGCAGCATCGGCAGCCCGCAGGCCGCCCGCGCCGTCGGCAGCGCCTGCGCCAACAACCCGGTCGCGCTCATCATCCCCTGCCACCGCGCCGTGCGCGAAGACGGCAGCCTGGGCGGCTACCGCTGGGGGCTGGCGCGCAAAGAGAGCCTGCTCGAACAGGAAGCCGCCCAGCGCTGACAGCCTGCGGCCCGCCTCCGCCGGCGTTTTACACCCCTGACAAACGTGCTAAACTGGGGTGTGCCTGAGAGGCGGGCCGCGGTTGAGGCCGCGCCCGAAACGGAGGGACTGAGCATGGAACACGCGACAGCCGCGCGCCGCCCGCTGAATGTGCGCGCCTGACAGCCCACGCCGCGATGTTTTTCCTCACCGTTAACGCCAACACCCACCTGGCAGCGCTGGCGCTCGCTGACGCGGAGACCCTGTTCAACCTGATCAACGCCAACCGCGCCCACCTGCGCACCTGGGTCCCCTGGGTTGACGACACGCTCACCCCCGCCGACACGCTGCGCTTTATCGCGCGCGCGGAACGCCAGGCGGAGGCCGGGCAGGCGCTCTACGCCGGCCTGTGGCATCAGAACACAATGATTGGGGTGCTGGCGCTGAACTACATTGACAACCAGCGGCGGCAGACCGAATTCGGCTACTGGCTGGGCGCGGCCTACGAAGGCCAGGGCCACATGACAGCGGCCTGCCGGGCGCTGACAGCTTACGTCTTTGACGAGCTGAAGCTGCGTCGCGTCGAAATCCACTGCTCGCCCGCCAACGGGCGCAGCCGCGCCATCCCCCAGCGGCTTCACTTCGTTGAGGAACACACCGAGCGCCAGTTTGAGTGGCTGCACGGGCGCTACAATCAGATGGTGGTCTACGCCATGACCGCCGCGCTGTGGCAGCAGCTAAACAGCGCGCCGCCCGCCAGCAGCCCGTAAAAAGGCCCCCACTACCGAGCAGAACTGTTCCCACTGCTGCTTGTGGATCGCGTGGCCGCAGTCCGCAACCATCACCAGCCGCCCGTCCGGCGCCAGGTCGGCCAGGCGCTGGCCGTAAGCCTCCGGGTTGAGGCGGTCGCCGTCGCCCAGCAGCAGCAGCAGCGGGCAGGTGATGCCCGCCGCCAGGCCCAGGCTGACATCGCCGCCCGCCGCAACCATCGCTTGCACTGAATCCACCCACTGGCGCATCACCGCGTTGATGTCGGCGATGCCGTGCAGCGCCCGGTCTGCCTCCGGTATCCAGTCGCCAGGGTACGAACGCTCCGCCGCCGCGTACATATCCGGGCCAAAATAGCCCACCGCGCCCCACACCGCCGCCGAGCGAAAGCGTCCTGGCTCCAGCCCGGCGGCGATCAGCGCCACCTCGCCGCCATCCGAAAAGCCAAGCAGATGCGCCGGCTCCAGCGCCAGCGCTTCGACAAAGGCCAGCACATCCTCAGCGTCGCGGCGGTAGAAGCCGGGCGGGAACGTGCGCGGCTTCGGCGTGGACTGATAGTAGCCGCGCAGCGACGGCGCGATCACGCGGTAGTCCGCGCTCAGCCAGTCAATTACCGCCTTAAGGTGGATGCGCGGCACATCCATCAAACCGTGCAGCAGCACAACCGGCTGGCCCGCGCCCGCCTCGTCATAGTACAGCCGCGCCCCGGTGCGTGTCTCGACAAATGGCATCTTACTTCGCTCCAATTGATTCGCCGCCCAGTGTTGACGCCGCCGCTTCGCCCGCCTCCGCGGCGGGAGCCTGGGCCTCGCGCAGCATGTCGCCCAGCGACACGCCGGTGACGATCAGGCTGATAACGCCGAGAATAGCGTAGCCCAGAATATTCACGCCGTGAATGAGGAAGCCAAGCGCGGTTGACAGCGTGGGGGCCATCGCCACCGCGTCGCCGGCCACGCGCACCGCCCCCTCATATGGGCCGATCGCGGCCACGCTCACCGGAATGGCGATGCTGAACGACGCCAGCGTCATCGACAGCACCACCATCAGCAGAAGGTTTTCCTGGACATTGAGCGCCAGCATGTAACACACGAACGTCATGCTCGAAAACCCCCACGACACCAGCGTCCAGAAGACGGCGTGCAGCGCGCTGCGCCAGTTGGTCAGCGGGCGCAGGCCGTCCAGCACATGGTCGAGCAGCCGGCCCAGGCGCAGCCGCCGGAGAAACGGCAGCAGCCGTTCGGCAAACGCCAGCGCCGCGCGCGGAACGGACGGGAAGCGCGCGAAGAAAATCAGCACGACAAACGCCGCAGCGGTCGCCGCGCCAAAGAGCGTCGCCGCCTGCGTCGCGCTGGCCGGCGCGTCAGGAAGCTGCGTCAGCGCCGCCGCCAGCAGCAGCACCACCAGCAGCGTGTCCAGCATCCGCTCGACCACAATGCTGGTCGCGGCGGTCATGACAGGCACGCCGCTGCGCGTCGCCAGCAGGCTGCGCGCCACCTCGCCCGCCCGCAGCGGCATCTGGTTGAGCAGCATCGTGATGTTCAGCAGATAGAAAGCCTGCACCCGCGGAATCCGAAACTCCACTAATCCGCGCCAGCGCAGCGCGCGCGCCCATTGTCCCAGCGCCAGCATCGCCAGGGCGACCAGCAGCCACAGCACATTCGCCTGGCGTATCGTGTCGAGCACGTCCGACAGCGGGACATCGCGCAGCGCCAGCCACAGAAACACGCCGCTGACAATGACGCTGGCAATGAGAACTATGGTTCGTCGCATAAAACCTGACCCTTTGCTCCGGCGGCGTGGCTGTCACCGGCAAGGATAGAACGCTGAATTTGCGACGGCCTAAACGCGCCCGGCGGGCGCTCACCCACGCTCCAGCAGCGCCACCGCCTCGATGTAGTATGTCTGCGGCGCCAGGTCAAGCGGCTGGACATAGCGCAGCGCATAACCGTGCCGGGCCAGCCGCTGCGCGTCGCGCGCCAGCGTGGCCGGGTCGCCGCCGACATACACCAGGCGCGGCACGTCCAGCGCCGCCAGCGCGTCCACCGCCTCCACACTTAACCCCTCGCCGGGCGGGTCCACGACCGCCGCGCCGTAAAGTGGGTCAAGCGCGGACAGCACGTCCTCGACCGCGCCCTCGATAATGTCAATGTTGTCCAGGTCCGCCAGGTTGGTCTCGGCGTCGGTGGCCGCCGGCGGGAAGCTCTCCACCGCCGTCACCAGCCCGGCCAGCGGCGCCATAAACGCGCTGAACAGGCCCACGCCGGCGTAAAGGTCGAGCACAGTTTCGCCGCCGCGCAGGTCCAGCGCCCCCAGCACCTGCTCCACCAGCGCGGCGATCTGCGGCACACACGCGCGAAAGGCGCTGCCGGCGGTGGCGCGGAACACGCGCCCGCGCACCGCCCAGCGCGTGTGCGTTTCGCCAATCAGGTTGACCGGTTCGCCGTCGTTCAGCAGCATGTTGACGCTGGCCGGCATATCCGTGTGCAGCTCTGGCGCGTCGTCGTCCGCCATCGTGACGATCAGCATCAGCCCGCCGTCGCTGCCGCGCCGCAGCGTGAGGCGGCGCAGACCGTCAAACTGAAGGTCGAGCGACTGGTACAGCGCCAGCAGGTCAGGGTGCAGGGTGTGGCACTCGTCGGGCACAAGGACGCCCGCGCCCGTCGTCAGCGGGAAGCCGGGCACGCCGTCCGCGCCGGCGATCATGGTCGCGTGCCAGTTGTAGCCCCACTGGCGCGGCGCGGGGATGACCGGGCGCACATCGGCGTCGTCGAAGCCGCCCACGCGCGCCAGTTGGTCGGCCAGCACGTCCTGCTTGAGCAGAAGCTGTGCGCCGTAATCAATGTGCTGCCACTGGCAGCGCCCACAGCGCCCCGGCCCAAAGTGGCGGCACAGCGGGTAAACACGGTCAGCCGAGGCGTCCAGCAGCGTCACGCCCTCCGCGAACACGGCCCGCCCGCGCGCCTCCACAGCGCGCGCCAGCACGCGCTCGCCGGGGATCGTGTAGGGCACGAACACGGTTTTGCCCGCGTGCCGGCCCAGCGCGCTGCCGCCGTGCGCCATCCCGGTCAGCGCGACCTCAAACGTCTCAGAATCGCTCATGCGTGTTCTTCTGGTTCACCTATCCGTTATCGCTGCGCCGCTATTATACGTCAGACAGCCGCCCGCCGAAACTGCGCCGCCCGCC
>CAZDVL010000062.1:0-13468 GCA_964508745.1 uncultured Anaerolineaceae bacterium
AGGCGGGCGCGGCGGTCGAGCGCGGCCAGACGCTGGTGATCCTGGAAGCGATGAAAATGGAGATTCGCGTCAGCGCGCCGGTCAGCGGCGTTGTCAGCCGGCTGCTGGTGCGCCCCGGCGACGTGGTCGAGCGCGGGCAGCGCCTGGCGGAGATCGCCGCGCCGGACGGCGCTTAAGCGCCGCCGGTCAGCCGCCCAGCGCGTCCGCGATCGTCCGGGCGTTGTAGCGCAGGTAGTCGAAATAGGTGGCCGCCGGGCCAGCGGGCGCGCTGAGCGCGCCGCTGTAGAGCGCCGCAACGGTGATGTCGCCGGCCTCCGCCGCGACGGCCTGCGCCAGCCCGGCAGCGGCGGACATCTCCGTGAAGATGGCCGGCACGCCCGCCGCGCGGATTGCCTCCACCAGCGCCGCGATCTGCTGCGGCGCGGCCTCCGCCAGCGTGGTTTCGCCCAGCACCACGCCCGCCACGTCGAAGCCGTAGCGCCGCGCGAAGTAGGCCATGAAGTTGTGATTGGTCACCAGCACGCGCCGCTCCGCCGGGACCGCCGCCAGGATGCGCTCGATCTCGGCGTCGAGGTCGGCAAGCTGCGCTTTGTAGGCGGCGGCGTTGGCGGCGTACACGTCCGCGCCGGCGGGGTCAGCGGCGGCCAGCGCGGCGGCGATGTTGTCGGCCCAGATCATGACGTTGGCCGGGTCGGTCCAGACGTGCGGGTCGCAGGTTTCGTGCGCGTGCGCGCCGCTGTGTCGCCCTTCCTGCTCATCGTGATCGTCGCAGGCGAGGTCCACGCCCAGCAGGCCGAGGTAGCCGGCGCGCGCGCCGCGCGCGGGCAGCACGGCCACGCCGTCGGAGACGACCACCGGCTGCGCCGCGCCGGCGTTCTCCAGCAGGCTGCCCAGGAACAGCTCCAGGCCGGCCCCGTTCACCAGCAGCAGGTCGGCCCCCGCCACCCGCGCAGCGTCGCGCGGGGTGGGCTGCCAGGCGTGCTCGTCGCCCTCCGGCGGGACCAGCGCCGTCACGGCCACGCGGCCGCCGCCGACGCTGCGGGCCACGTCCGCGATCAGCGTGGTGGTGGCGACAACGTTCAGCGCGGCGGCCTGGGCCGGCGCGGGCCATGCTGCCGCCAGCAGGAAAAGCGGTACAATGAAGGCAAGCGGGCGTTTCATCGCGCATCCTTGTGGTCGTGAGCGACGCCGCCGAACCGAATACGCCGCCCTAAATGAGACGTTATCTCACTGAGGGCCGGCTGTCAAGGATGGAAACATGGTCAACGCCACCAGCCCGCGCGCGCAGCGCCTGCGCGACGCCGGCCACAAACTCACCAACGCCCGCCTCACGGTGCTGCGCGCCCTGGAGGCCAGCAGCGGCCACATGAACTCTGCCGCGATTCTGGAGGCGGTCAACCAGCTCGACCCGGAGATCGGGCGGGCGAGCGTGTTCCGCACGCTGGAGCTGTTCACGCGGCTGGCGATCGTCCGGCCCACGTACATTGACAGCAGCGCGACGCCCAACTACGTTCTGCTGCCGGACGGCCACCATCACCACATTATCTGCACCAACTGCCACCGCGTGATCGAGTTTGAGGAATGCGCGCTGGGGCCGCTGGCGCACGAACTGGAGGAACGCTACAACGTGTGTTTGACCGGCCATCTGCTGGAGCTTTACGGCCTGTGCGCGAACTGCCGCTGAGCCAGCCGACGCCGCGTTCTGGACGGAGACATTGACGGAGGGGACAGCTTATGGAGTTAAAAGGCGCGGTCGCGCTGGTGACGGGCGGGGCTTCGGGGCTGGGGGCGGCCTGTGTGCGCCGTTTCGCCGCCCAGGGCGCGCGCGTGGTGATTGTGGACCTGAACGCCGGGGCGGGGGCGCAGCTCGCGGAGGAGGTTGGCGCGGCGCGCTTTGTCCGCGCCGACGTGACCAGCGAGGGCGACGTGCAGGCGGCGGTGGCGGCGGCGCTTGAGTCCTTCGGCGCGCTGCATATCGCGGTGAGCTGCGCCGGCATGGCGATGGTCGGTCGCACGCTGAGCAAGCACGGCCCGCACGCGCTGGAGACGTTCCGCGACACGATTCTGGTGAACCTGGTAGGGACGTTCAATGTGATCCGGCTGGCGGCGGCGGCGATGGCGGAGAACGCGGCCAACGCCGGCGGCGAGCGCGGCGTGCTGATCAACACGGCGTCGGTGGCGGCTTTCGACGGGCAGATCGGCCAGGCGGCCTACGCGGCCTCGAAGGGCGGCGTGGTGGCGCTGACGCTGCCGGTGGCGCGCGACCTGGCGCGCAGCGGTATCCGCGTGGTGACGATCGCGCCGGGCATCTTCGAGACGCCGATGATGGCCGGCCTGCCGGAGGAGGCGCAGGCGTCGCTGGGGCAGCAGGTGCCGTTCCCGTCGCGCTTGGGCCAGCCGGACGAGTACGCGCGGCTGGCGCAGGCGGTGGTCGAGAACCCGTACCTCAACGGCGAGGTGATCCGGCTGGACGGGGCGATCAGGATGTCGCCGAAGTGAGCGTAGAGCAGGGTCACACCACACCCGGCGCGCGCTCGCACGCGCCGGGTGCGCCGGTGACGCTGTGAAAACCGGGTTTACGCCTGGCAGTCCGGGCCGAAGTGGCGCAGCAGCACCAGCGGCTCGCTGCCGTTGTTCACCACCGTGTAGCCGGCTGTGGCCGCCTCATACGTGACGAAGTACTCGTCCAGCGTGGGCTGGCCGTAGCGGATGTAGGTCGGCGTCTCGACCGGGTGCGGGCCGATCTTGCCGCGCCCCTGCACCGCGATCACGCCGCAGGCCCCCGACTCCTTGATGGTCACGGCTGCGCCCGGCAGAACCGTCAGCTCTTTGGCGCTGAACACGTCCTCCCCGCGCGAGTGGCCGTAGATCACCCACTTGTCGGCCCAGCCGTCGCCGCTGGCCGCCGCCTTGCCGGGCAGCGAGTAGGTGTCCTTGAGGTTGGGCAGGATATTCGCGTCCCAGTCAATCAGCCCCATGACGTAATCCAGGTCGCGCTTTTTGTCCGCCGGGACATCCTTCACCAGCATGTCGAAGGGGACTGTCTTGCCCTGCACCACCGACTGGAACATGGCGAAGGTGTCGGTGCCCCACTGGATTTCATATGTCACCAGCGAGCCGGGCGCGTGCAGCACGCCGGGCGGCGTAAACCAGCCGGTGCCCACCGGGAACACATAGGCTTTGGTGAAGGCCAGAATGCCGTTGTCGCCCGTGTCCCAGCGCTCCAGGCAGCGGCGCACATCCTCTTTCGTCGTGCCCGGCTCCAGGCCGAAGAACGTGTACGGAAAGTCGTTCAGCCGCGCGTTGTACTGCGGCGGGAAGTAATAGGCTTCCGGCTTGTGCACCTCGCCAACCTGGGCCGCGTGTTCGGCGTCGGGGTGCAGGTGGTACGGCAGCGGCCCCTGGTTGTCGAACAGCTTGCCCAGGGTGGGCCAGCGCCCGTACTTCTGGAACATGGCGGCGCCGATCAGCGCGGCGCTGTGCTCGTCAACGGCGTCCTTCAGCGTGAAACGCTGGCCGTCCGGGGCCAGCACGAAGCTGAGGCCCTCATCGCGCTCCATGTCTGGCCCGTTGGCCGGCTGTGTGGTTGAGCACAGCCAGCGCTCGTCGAGGCCGCCGCGGTTGAGGCCCATCGCGTACAGGTCGTCCTCAGCCAGGCGCAGGCGGCGGCCCGGCACGGCAAAGCTGCGCGGGACCCAGCAGGGGAGCATGTGAAGGATGCCCTGGCCGGCATTCAGCGCGTTCTCCAGGTTTTGCCGCAGTGCCATAATCCCTATCTCCTTGGTTGCAAAAATGCGCTTACTTCCAGGACAGGCGGCTTTTGGCCCGCGCGGGCCGGCGCGCCCGGCCTACTTGATAATGCCGATCTTCTTGCGGTCGATCGTCACGAACACCGCCGCGACCAGCACCACGCCCTTGACGATGTTCTGCACATACGGGTCAACGCCCAGCATGTTCATGCCGTTGCTGAGGATGGTGATGATTAACGCACCCAGCACCGTCCCCTGAATGCTGCCCACGCCGCCAGTCAGCGGCGTTCCGCCGACGACCACCGCGGCGATCACGTCCAGCTCCAGCCCCTGGCCAAGCTGTGAGGTGGCCGCGAACACGCGCGCCGACTGCAACAGCCCGGCCAGCCCACACAGCAGGCCAGAGAGCGTAAAGACCAGAATCTTCACCCGGTCCACTTTGATGCCTGTGAGCAGCGCCACCCGTTCGCCGCCGCCCACCGCGCGCACCTCGCGCCCGAACACGGTGTAGTTGAAGATGATGAAGGCGATGATCGCCACCACAAAGGCGATGATGGCGGCGTGCGGAATATCCGCCGTCCTGCCGGAGTACGTTCGCAGGAAGCCGAGATTGGTGATCTCGACCGGCGCGCCGCGCGTAAAATACAGCACGATGCCGCGATACGCCACCATCGTGCCCAGCGTCACCATAAACGACGGCACCTTGCCTTTGGCGAAGATCAGCCCGTTGAGCAGGCCCGCCAGCAGGCCGACCAGCATCGCCGGGGCGATGGCCGCGATGCCCCAGGAATCGGACAGCGAGGCGGCCACCAGCGCCGCGATCGCCACAATTGACCCAACCGACAGGTCAATCGAGCCGGCGATGATGACGAAGGTCATGCCCAGCGCCGCCACCAGCAGCACCACCGTCTGCTGCAGCACAATGGCGAAGTTAGAGCCTGTCAGGAAGCGCGGCGAGAGCAGCCCGAAGATGGCGCCCAGCACCACAAAAAGAATAACAGGAAAATAGGTTCTGAACGAGAAGCGTCTTTTCGAAACGGCAGGAACAGACGTGAACTCAGTGGTGGTTTGGTTGGTCATCAGTTACCCCGACTGCTGGTTTCCAGCGGCTGACATGGCGCTCAGACAATGTAGCCGATGATTTCTTCTTCCGACGGAAATTCCGTGTGCGAAAATTCCCTGCTGATCTCGCCTTTGCGCATCAGCACGATGCGGTCGCTCATACCGATCAGCTCAGGCAGGTCCTCGCTGAGCAAAACCACCGACACGCCAGCGGCGGCCAGGTCGCGGATGGTGGCGTAGATCTGCATCCGCGCGCCGACATCAATGCCGCGCGTGGGGTTGTCGAGCAGCAGCACCTGCGGCTCGGACGCGATACACTTGCCCAGCACCACTTTTTGCAGGTTGCCGCCGCTGAGCGAGCTGGCCGCGACCGCCGGGCTGGCGGCCTTGATCTGCAGCATGGGGATCAGCCTGTTGACCAGCGCGCGCTCAGCGGCGCGGTTGACCAGCGGCCCCCGGCGCGGGATCGCCGCCATCGACAGGTTATCCTGCACGCTGAAATCCATGATCAGCCCTTCGCGCGTGCGGTCGCCGGGCAGGTAGGCGATGCCCTGCGCCCAGGCGTCGAACGGCTTGCGCGGGCTGTACGGCTGGCCGCGCAACGCCATCCGCCCGCCGTCCAGGGCGACATCCCCGGCAATCACGCCCAGCAGCGACTCGCCGCCCGCGCCTTTCAGGCCGCCAATGCCCACGATTTCGCCGGGGTAAAGGTCCAGGCTGACGTTGTGCAGCCGCCCCGCGACGCTGGCCTGCGCCAGCGCCAGCAGCGGGCCGCCGCCGTTGGGCGCGAGAGTGGGCTTCTCCGGGTAGATTCCCCGGCCGATCTCGCGGCCCACCATACGGGCTTCGATCTGCTCGTTCGTCAGCTCGGCGCGCTCGTAATCGCCCACCCACTGGCCGTCCTTGAGGATGGTAATGGAGTCGGCCACACGCTCGACTTCGTCAAGGTGATGGGAGATGTAGCCGATGGCGATGCCCTGGGCGCGCAGGTTGTTGATGACGTTAAAGAGGGCGCTCATTTCCTGCGTGTTGAGGAACGCGGTCGACTCGTCCAGCAGCAGCACGCGCGGCCGGTAGGACAGCGCGCGGGCGACTTCCAGCACTTTCAACTGGCCCAGGTCCAGGTCGCTGATGTTCTGCTCTACCGACAGGCCAGAGCCGATTTCGTCGAGCAGGCCCTGGGCAGCGGCGCGCAGCCGCCGCCAGCGCGTGAGGCCCAGCGGGCCGGCGTGGTCCCACATGCGGTCAATAAGAATGTTCTCAGCCACGTTCAGCGACGGGTTGATGGTCATTTCCTGAAAGACGAGCGCCACGCCGCTGCGCTGGGCGTCGCGCATGGTGCGCGGCGCATAGGGTTTGCCGTCCAGCTCCATTGTGCCGCCGTCGGGCTGGACGGCCCCGGCGCAGATTTTAAACAACGTGGACTTGCCCGCGCCGTTCTCGCCAACCAGGGCGTGCACCTGCCCGGCTTTCAGGTTGATGGAGACGCTGCTGAGAGCTTGTGTTGCGCCGAAGGACTTGCTGATATTTTGCGCTTTTAGTAACAACACAATTCTCCAGGCTGTTTTCAGGCGCAGCGGTGAACAGGGCTGCGCAGTCTGGCACGGTCAACAGGGCCGGCCACCGGGACGGACAGCGGCGGATGAGGGCGAGCGTCCCGGCGGCCTGGCAGTTGCCGGTTGGGTGGGTCAGCCGGCTTCAGATGTGGCTTCTGGTGTGGCTTCCAGTTCCTCGGCGTTGCTGTAGCGCAGCTCGAAGATCGCGGTCGGCGCGTCGGGGTTCAGGAAGCTGGAACGGGCGCGGAAATCGTAGTCTGGCACGCCGTCAGGGAAGTCCAGCCGGAACTGCTCAACCGTGTCCTGCGTCAGCGGCAGCAGGTCGAGCTTGATATTCGCCATTTCGGCGGGGACTTCGACGCCGTTGAGATAGTCGAACATCAGCACCAGCGCGAAGCCGCCCTGGAGCCAGTGGCCGCCGATGTCGAACAGCAGCTCGCCCGCCTCAACCGCGTCCACGTTCTCCGGGTTGAGGTCCATCGCCACGACCAGCACATCTTCGCCGGGCACTTTGTCCGCGTTCTTGAGCGCGGCCATCACGCCGGTCGCTGTGCCGCCGTTCGCGGCCCACACGCCCTTGATTTCGGGGTTGCCCTGGTACAGCGCCGCGAAGGCTTCCTGCGAAGCGTCGCGCACGAAGTTGCCGGTGACAGCGCCCGCCAGGGTGATGTCGGGGTTCTCTTCCAGCGCGCGGTCGAAACCTTTGCGCCGGTCAATCGCCACCGAAGTGCCCGGTGTGCCGTCTACCACGCCAACAACCAGGTCCATCCCGCGCGCGCGCATCTCGTCAAAGAGCGCGTTCGCCATCGCGTAACCGGCGGCCTCGTCACTCGGCCCGATGAACGCCAGGTAGTTCGGGAACTCAGGCGACTGCGGCGCGATGTCCTCCAGGTACACGTCGGTCATGATAACCGGAATGTTCGCGTTGCCGGCCTCCAGCAGGGCCTTGATGCCGGTGTTCCAGTAGGGCACATGGATCAGGCCATCCACGCCGCGCGCCACCAGGTCCTCGATGTTGCTGGCCATAGTGTCCGGGCTGTTGTCGGCGTTGAGCACGACGACCTCGACGCCCAGCGCCTCAGCGCCCTGGCGGATGAATTCAACGTACCTGTTCCAGAACTGGGCATCCAGCGTCGGGACAGTTACGCCGATGACGAACTGCTCTTGCGCAGTCACAGCGAAGGTGCTGAACAGGGCCAGCAGCACGACGACAAGCACTAATTTTGACAGCTTAGACCGCATAATGCGTTGCCTCCTGACTTAGCAGATAAGATTAACCTGACGAGTCACCGGGACCGCCGGGCTTCCCCGGTGACTGCGGAAACCTGGCGGCGCGGCCGCGTTGGCGGGGTGGCCTGCCCCGCCCCGTTGTGTTCAACCGCCGCCGCGCCAGCGCGGCCAGCAGCCTACACCCAAACCAGAGATACACTATGAGGAAGCGGTGTCCCCGTCCTCTGTCCGCGCGCCGATGCGCCGCGAAATCGCCTGCGCCGCGTCTGTGACGCGCCCGACAACCTGCGCCAGGTCCTGCGGGTCGTTGTAATCCTTGATGTGCCCGGTAATGCCGATGGCGGCGATCACCTGGTTTCTGTAATCCCAGATCGGCGCCGCCGCACAGCCGATCCCGCGCGCATATTCTTCCTGGTCCAGCGCGTAGCCCTGCTGGCGCACGGCCAGCAGCTCCGCCTGGAACGTCTCGCGGTCAACAATGCTGCGCCGGGTCTGCATCACCAGCGGCGCGCTTTGCAGAAAGTAAGCCTGTTCCTGTGGGTTGAGATAAGCCACCAGCACCTTGCCCGACGCGCTCAGGTTGACAGGGATCACGGTGCGCAGCGCCGCCACGATGTTGACGGGCTTGCTGGGGAAGGCCTGCTCGATATAGATCACGCCCGAATCCTGGAGGATGCCCAGTTGGGCCGTCTGCCCGGTCTGGGCCGCCAGCGCGTTCATGATCGGCTTGGCCTGGCTGATGAGGTCGAACTGGCCGGTCACGACCTGCGCCAGGTAGAGGAACTGTGGGCCGAGGCTGTACTCGCCCTCGGTTTCGCCCCTCAGGTAGCCCCGGCTACACAGATATTTGACGATGCGGTAGGTTGTCGCCAGCGGCAGTTCTAAGTTGAGGGCGATCTGTTTGACGGTGATGGGCGTGCCGTGCTGCGCGACGTACTCAAGAATATCCAGCGCTTTTTCCAGCGCTGGCACAGCAGGGGCAGGGGATTTAACGACATTATTGGTGTTCGACATCAAAAATTCTCAGATATGAGAATGCAGTTTCATATATGATATAACGCTTCGCATTCGTTGTCAAGCAGACCGCGCGGCGCGCCTGGCGCAGCCGGTCGTCTCGCAGCGCGTCCGGCACGCTCAGCCGCTGATGGAGAGCTTCTCTTCTGCCTTTATCGTCCTTCCACACTGTCTGTGATTCTCTTGCATTGTGTCGTTGGAGAAGGGTAGCGATACAGCCGCAGAAAATTCATTCCTCTCAATCAGCCACCGCATCAAACTTATAGTAACATTAGGTAACGGTTAACAGCGCAGTACAAGCCGCATATCAGCTTAAATACATTGATGGAACCCCATGACACCACTTGAACACTTACAGAACGGCCTGATGGTGCGCGGAATCGTCCCCGGACAAATCGTCACACTGCTTAATGTGGAGCGGAGCGGCTCGAATGCGGTGACGGTGGTCTACCGCCGCAGCGATGGCAAGGTCGGCGACACGCTGCTTTATCGGGAAAACGAAGCGGAACTGGAAATCGTCCAGGCCGAACAACTGTGGGCGTTCGACGTGGCTGGCGCGCTGCTGCGGCTGGTCTCGGAAGCCTACCGTATCCACCTCGCCCACCTCTTTGACCCGATTCTGGCGGTTCACACCTCGCTGATTGAGCCGCTGCCGCACCAGATCACAGCCGTGTATGACGAAATGCTCACGCGCCAGCCGCTGCGCTTCCTGCTGGCGGACGACCCCGGCGCGGGCAAGACCGTTATGGCGGGCTTGTTG
This sequence comes from uncultured Anaerolineaceae bacterium, assembly GCA_964508745.1. GTDB lineage: Bacteria > Chloroflexota > Anaerolineae > Aggregatilineales > Phototrophicaceae > DAOTWC01. Next base: position 9,372 of record CAZDVL010000062.1, read on the forward strand.
ATTCGGGAACTGGTGGTGCGCGGGGATGTGCGGCGCTGCCTGATCTGTGCGCCGGGCAGCCTGACGGAACAGTGGCAGGACGAATTGTGGTCGAAGTTCCAACTGGACTTCACCATCATGACCCGCGAGATGGTGGAAACATCGCGCAGTGGAAATCCCTTCGCCGAGCAAGACCTCCTCATTGTCCGGCTCGACCAGTTGAGCCGCAGCGAGGAACTGCAGGCGCGCCTCCAGCAAACCGATTGGGATCTGGTTGTCTGTGACGAAGCGCACAAGATGTCCGCATCGTTCTTCGGCGGCGATCTGAAGGAGACGAAGCGCTACCGGCTGGGGAAACGGCTGGGCGAATTGACCCGCCACTTCCTGCTGATGACCGCGACACCGCACAACGGCAAAGAAGAGGACTTCCAGCTCTTTCTGGCGCTGCTGGACGCCGACCGCTTTGAAGGGCGTTTCCGCGATGGCGTCCATCAGGTGGATGTGTCCGACCTGATACGGCGCATGGTCAAAGAGAAGCTGCTGAAGTTCGACGGCAAGCCGCTGTTCCCGGAGCGGCGGGCCTACACCGTCAACTACACGCTCTCGCCGGAAGAAGATATGTTGTATAAGGCCGTGACCGAATACGTCCGGCAGGAGTTCAACCGCGCCGAGCAGCTCGAAAATGACGGGCGCAAAGGCACAGTCGGTTTCGCGCTGACCATCCTCCAGCGGCGGCTGGCCTCTTCACCCGAAGCCATCTACCAGTCGCTGAGGCGGCGGCGGGAACGGCTGGAAAAGCGGCTGAAAGAGGCGCAGCGCGCCCGTCAGCGCATCCTGCTGGCAGAAGGGCCAGCTTATGACGAGGATTACTGGGACGATTTTGAGGACGCGCCGGACTCAGAAGTTGAGCAAATCGAAGCGGAGCTGATCGACAGCGCGACTGCCGCCCGGACAGCCGAAGAGCTTGAAGCCGAGATTGTCATTCTGCGCAACCTCGAAGGACAGGCGCTGCGCGTGCGCCGGGGCGGCAATGACCGGAAATGGAACGAACTCCTGCGCGTTCTGCAGGAGATGGATTCCCCTCCCTCCGCTGTGGGCGAAGGGCAAGGGATGGGGGCGCAGCGCAAGCTGGTGATCTTCACCGAACACCGCGACACGCTCAACTATCTGCAGGAACGCCTGTCCACGCTCATCGGGCGCGACGAAGCGCTTGTCACCATACACGGCGGCATACGGCGCGAGGACCGCCGCGACGTTGAAGACCGCTTCCGCAACGACCCGGAGGCGTTGATTCTGCTGGCGACCGACGCCGCCGGCGAAGGCATCAACCTGCAGCGCGCCCACCTGATGGTTAACTATGACCTGCCCTGGAACCCCAACCGCCTGGAACAGCGGTTTGGGCGCATCCACCGCATCGGCCAGACGGAAGTCTGTCACCTGTGGAATCTGGTTGCGGGCGAAACCCGCGAGGGCGCGGTCTACCAGCGGCTGCTGCAGAAGCTGGAAATTGAGCGCCACGCGCTGGACGGACAGGTCTTTGACGTGCTGGGGAAGCTGTTCCAGGAGACGCCGCTGCGAAAGCTGCTGGTGGACGCCGTGCGCTACGGCGATGATCCGGCGGTCCGCGCGCGCTTAGAGCAGGCGGTGGACAACGCCACTGACCGCGAGCGCGTGCGCGACCTGCTGGAGCACCAGTCGCTGGTGACGGCCAGCATGGATGTTCGCCAGGTGATGCGCATCCGCGCAGAGATGGAGCGCGCGGCCGCCCGACGTTTGCAGCCCTTCTACATTAAAGCCTTCTTCCTGCAGGCGTTTGAGTATTTTGGCGGCGCGATCCACGAGCGCGAAAGCGGGCGTTACAGCATCAACAACGTGCCCGCCGCCATCCGCAATCACGCGAAAGAGCGCGGATTGGGGGCAGTCTCAACCCGATACGAGCGCATCTGCTTTGAGAAGGCGCTGATCCACACGGCGGATAAGGGCGGCGTGCATGCCGCCCCTACGGCGACCTTCATCTGCCCCGGACACCCGCTGCTGGACGCCACGATTAGCCTGCTGCTGCTGCGCGAGCGCGACACGCTCAAACGCGGCGGCGTGCTGGTGGATGAAACCGACCCCGGCACAGAACTGCGGGCGCTGTTTTATCTGGAGCAGGCGATACAGGATGCGACACCGAGCCGCGATGGGGAACGCCGTGTGATCTCGCGCGAGGTGCATTTCGTCGAGCTTGGCAGCGCGGGCAACGTGCGCGAAGCCGGCGGCGCGCCGTATCTGGACTACCGCCCGGCAGCGCCGGAGGAAATTGCGTCTGTTGTAGGGGCGCACTACATTGCGCCCCTACAGTCGCCCCTACAGGGCATGGAATGGGCATACCGGGCACAGTCGTATGCCGTCGAACACCTTGTCCCGCGCCACCTGGAACGGGTGCGGGCGCGGCGCATTGAACTGATCGACAAGACCGAAGCGGCGGTGCAGGAGCGCCTGACGAAGGAGATCAACTACTGGGACGCGCGCGCCGCCGAGCTTCGCGCCCAGGAGCAGGCCGGCAAAATCAATGCCCGCCTGAACAGCCAGCGCGCCCAGGAACGCGCTGACCGCCTCGCCGAGCGCCTGACACAGCGCAGGGCGCAGCTCGCGCAGGAGCGCCAGATCGCCGCCGCGCCGCCTGTCGTTATCGGTGGGGCGCTGATTATCCCGATTGGTTTGTTAATCAGTGAGGGCGGAATATATTCCGCCCCTACACAGGACCGACGTATCACCGAGCAGATCGCCATGCGGGCGGTGATGGAGACGGAAATCCGGCTGGGGCACGACCCGCGCGATGTGAGCAGCCAGAACGTCGGCTACGACATCGAAAGCCGCGACGGGCAGACCGGACGGCTGCGCTTTATCGAGGTCAAAGGGCGGCGCGCGGGTGCAGAAACGGTTACCCTCACGTATAATGAGCTGTACCGAGCGTTGAACAGCCCTGAAGGGTTCATCCTGGCGCTGGTCGAGGTCGATCCCGCCGGGGCGCATGCAGGGGCGCAAGGTCTTGCGCCCACGCCCGCCGCCCGACTCCCGCGCTACGTGCGAAACTATTCGTTCCGCGAACCCGATCCGCTGGCATCCAGCGTGAACTTCGATTTGCAGGAACTGCTGAACATGAGTGAGGAGCCGAACTGATGAGCCAACCCAATGATACTCTGCACATCATCGTTGAATTTTACGATGGGCAGGAAGAAGGCGATGTCGGTCATCCGTATTACGTTGCATCCTGTCAGGAAATTGTCGCGGTGACGGATGGGCGCACCTGGCGCCAACTGATGCAGAACATCCACGAGATGATCGCGGCATCGTTAGAGGGCGAAGATACCGTCGAAGTTTATAATCTCGTCCCCAACCCGCGCATCGTCATCACGATGGAACTGCCGGAAAACTATGCCGAAATTGCGTAGGCTGAGCGGCAAAGACATCATCAAAATTCTGGAAGGACTTGGCTTCTCGGTCGTGCGTATTCGCGGTAGCCATCATATCATGAGGCGTGTGGTTGATGGTGAAACGCAGACGGTGAATGTGCCTGTACACGGCAATCAGGTTCTCGCCGCAGGGATGCTCAAACGTTTATACCGCGATTTGCAGCGGTACACCTCTGAAGATGACCTGGAGTCATATTTTTACACGGACTGATAAGGTAAGGCTGAAATGGAAAACAACCCTGATTACGAAAGTGTTGAATATCACCTCATCTACGCTGAACTCATCAGGGCCGCACGGCATCGCGGAACAGTTACTTATCAGGAACTGGCTCATGTGGTCGGTTTGCCGCTGAGTGGAAACTATATGAGTAAGCGTATTGGAGAGCTGCTCGGCACGGTCGCCCAAAATGAAGTGTCACATCATCGCCCGATGCTCAGTGCCCTTGTTGTAAACACTGCTGGCAAACCTGGCACTGGCTTCATCCCCTGGGCTGAGAAGCTTGGGCTGTTTCATGAGGGTGACAACCCGGAAGCCTTCTGGCAAGACCAGTGCCAGGCCTGCTACCAAACCTGGAAACAACAATTTACCAGGAAGTAAGGACATTCATGACCCACGCAAAGAAACTCATCGAAGTGGCGCTGCCCCTCGAAGCCATCAAC
>CAZDVL010000063.1:0-13300 GCA_964508745.1 uncultured Anaerolineaceae bacterium
AGGTCAAGGGGCTGAAGCAGCTTTTCCCCGACAAAGTGACCATCCTCACGCTCGACCCGGACTCGTCCAACCGCCGCAGCGCCCGCTACGACTCGGTCGTGCGCCTCGGCTACGACGAGATCGAGCCGGAGGACATCGCCCAACTGCGCGTGACGATGAGCCTGTCCGACGCCATGATTGACGCTGCCTTTATGCTGCACAAGCGCTGGGGCAAAAGCTGGATTCGCCGCCTGCTCCAGGGCGACCCGGACGACGTGGACGACATCGTTGAGCACACCACCATCCTCGGCGGCACGCTGAGCGCGCTGCAGCGGCGGCTGGAGCGCTTCGAGCGCTGGGACTTCCTGGCCCCCGAAACGCCCGCCGACAGCGTCGAGCACATCATCCGCCTGCTGGTGGAGCAGCAGCGCAGCGTCGTGCTGGAGTTCGGGCGCTACGGCAACTCGCTGGAAGCCTATATCCTGGTGGCCAACTACATCACGCGCCGCATCCACGAGCGCTACGTGGACCGCGTCGAACAGGCGCTGGGCGACTCTGCGATGGAGCCGCCGCAGCTGCTCATCACCATCGAGGAAGCGCACAAGTTCCTCGACCCGCAGATCGCGCGGGCCACGATTTTCGGCATCATCGCCCGTGAGCTGCGCAAATATAACGTGACGCTGCTGGTGGTGGACCAGCGGCCCAGCGGCATTGACGAGGAAGTGATGAGCCAGATCGGCACGCGCGTGACGGCGCTGCTGGACAACGAGCGCGACATCGCCGCCGTCCTCACCGGCATCAGCGGCGCGGGCGGCCTGCGCGAGGTGCTGGCGCGGCTGGACACGCGCCAGCAGGCGATCATCGTGGGGCACGCCGTGCCGATGCCGGTCGTGATCCGTTCGCGCCTGTACGATGAGGACTTCTACGCCGCCGTTACCAACCTGTCCCCGGTCAGCAGCGAGCGCGCCCGCAAGCTGCTGGGCGGCAGCGGCGGCGACCGGCGCATTCGCTGACGGCCTGCGATGGACGCATCCGACCTTAACGCCCTGCTAGAGACGATCGCCGCCGCCAGCAGCACGCTGGACGCCCAGGCGCTGGCTGGCCCGGACCAGGCCGAGCTGGCGGCGATCATCAGCGCCGCCGTCGCCAACCTGCGCGCCAGCGGCCGCCTCGTGCACATCCCGGCGGGCGACGACCACGCCGCGCTGAACACCTGGCTGCACGCGGTGATCGGGCAGATCGCGCTGTTTATCACCGCCGCCGACCTGCTGGCCAGCGACACCGACCGCCCGCTGCCCGGCCCGGCGCGCGCCTGCGCGCACCAGATCTACGCCGCCGCCGCGCAGATGCGCGCCATCGTGAATACCTGCATCGCCGCACAGGACGACGGCCCGTAACGCGCGGCGCAGTCCGCCCGGCGCATTTCGGGCGCGCAGCGAAAGGAAACTGCCCGGTGGGCGGCACAATCCTCAACGTGCTTACCGTGCTGATCGGCGGCACGGCCGGCCTGCTGATCGGCAGCCGGCTGCCACAGCGCATCCAGGAGTCGGTTGTGACCGGCCTGGGCCTGGTGACACTGTACGTCGGCGTCAGCAACGCCGGACAAACGGGCAACGTGATTATCCCGCTGCTGAGCATCGTCAGCGGCGCGGTCGTCGGCGAGCTGATCGGCATCGAGGCTTATCTGGAACGCTTCGCCGGCTGGCTCCAGCGGCGCTTCGGCGGCGCGAGCGACGGCGCGGCGCGCGACCGCTTCGTCAGCGGCTTCATCACCGCCAGCCTGGTGTTCTGCGTCGGCCCGCTGACGTTCGTCGGCTCGATTCAGGACGGCATGGGGCTGGCCATCGGCTTCCAGCAGCTCGCCATCAAAAGCGTGCTGGACATGTTCGCGGCGCTGGCGTTTGCCGCGTCGCTGGGGGTCGGCGTGCTGTTCAGCATCGTCACGATTGTCGTGCTGCAAGGGGGGCTGGCGCTGCTGGGCAGCGCCCTGGGCGCGTTCATGTCCGCGCCGATGGCTGCCGAAATGACGGCGGTGGGCGGGCTGCTGCTGATCGGTCTGACGCTGGTGCTGCTGGACATCAAGCGCCCGCGCGTGGCGAATTTCCTGCCGGCGCTGGTGATCGCGCCGCTGCTGGTGGCGCTGGCCGCCGCCCTGGGCATCAACATTTACCCTTTGTAGCGGTAAGTTTACAGTCGTCAGCTTGCAGCTAAAAGCAAGCTGCGCGGCGCTGACGGCAGTTTATGCGCCGCTGTCTTTAGCTGAAAGCTGACCGCTGATCGCTGACGACTGCAAGCTGATGGCGGTAAGCTGGCGACTTATAAGGACTAAAGTCACTGTACCGCCGGGCGCGTTTTTTCATACACTGATAGCACACCTGACCGAAACTTTCTGGCCGCCGCTGCGCTATAGTAACAGACAATGGCTCACGCGCGGGCAGGCAGAGGGCGAGACGGGAGGAAGCGCGATGCAGGTGGTGATTATTATTGTCCTCATTCTGTTCATCGGCCTGTTTGTGGTGATGTCCGTCCCCCTGGACGCGGACATCAGCGCGGCCAGCGACCGGCCCGACAGTGAGTGAACGTCCGCTACTTTTTGTCGCTGCCGCCGCTGTAATACTCCCAGCGCACGCGGCTGTCGGTCGGGTTCGGGTAGCTGAACTCGGCGATCAGCCGCTGTAACGGCACGTCTTTCACCGGCTGTATCCCCAGCAGCAGGTCCGCCAGGACAATGTCCACCACCAGCAGCACACGGCCAAAGCTGTCGAACTGCCCCTGCAGCGCCGTGAACAGCACCGCGAACACGCGGTCGCGCAGCTCGGTGTCAATAATGCCGCTGCCGGGCCAGCTCACCGGCCAGTGATCCTGGTAAGTCCCGATCTTCAGCACGTCGGCGCGCAGCTCCACCAACTGCGCGATCGCGGCCTTGCGATCGTGCGCGTCGATCAGGCGCGCGGTCCCGCGGTAGGGCGTGTTGGGAAGCTGCTGGTAGAGGGCGCCCGGCGGCGTGTTCTCCACCAGGCGAAACACGCCGCGGCCGTCCAGCTCAAGCGCCAGGCCCAGCGCCAGCGCACACTGGCGGTAATAGCGCACGCGGTTGGGCTGGCCGGCGCAGCTGTCCAGCCGCCACAGCAGCGACAGATAATCGCCAAATTCCAGCGGCAGGCGCGGCGGTTCGTCCGGCCCGTAGGTTGAAGTAAGCTGGTCAAGGCGCGTCTGTTTCAACCGGTTGTGCATAACACTTCACCGCGTCCTGTCGTTCGTGCTGGCCGCTGCACCGCGCCCCATCCCTCAGCCCAGGCCGTGAGCGCGGGGCCGGGGGGCCAGGGCGCGGCTCCACTATAACACGAATTTCACGCGGCGCACGGCCCGGCGCGTACAAAAAATGGCGAATATACGTTATAGTTTAGACGGTATTCTGACACAGGCGGGCAAAGCATGGCCGACGGTTATTTTATCACCCCTGCTGACGCGGCGCAGGTCGAAATGACAGCGGGCATCCACCGGCGCACGATGGCGATCACCGACGAGGCGATGCTGTGCGAGTTCTTTCTCGAACAGGGCGCGGTCGTGCCGCCACACAGCCACATGAACGACCAGGTCGGCTACATCGCTTACGGCGCGCTGGAAATGACGATCGGCGGCCAGGTGCGCGTGATGCAGCGCGGCGACAGCTACGCGATCCCCGGCGGCGTCGTCCACAGCGCGCTGGCGCTGAAGGACACGCTGGCGCTGGACGTGTTCTCGCCCCCGCGCAACGATTACCGCACAGAAGCGCGCTGAGCCGTGCTACAATGAACAGCAGCCAGTCGTAATGGTATGTGATGAGCAGCGAGTTGCGGAACGATGGACGAATCAGTCGCGAATGTCACCCGTAAACGGCACAGCCGGGCGCGCGAGCGCTACAGCCTGCGGCAGCGCCGCCGCGAAACCCTGACGACCCTGCGCACGCCGATCAGCGCGCGCATGAACCAGACCTACGACACCACCGCCCCCTGGCGCGACCGGGCCGCGCTCTACCTGCGCGACGCCGGCTGGTATGTGCGCAGCACGCCGCTGATTCCGCTGGGCGCGGCGCTGATCATGGCCGTCCTGTTCCTGGCGTTCGCGGTGTCGCACGTGGTCAACGGGCGCATCTTCCCGAACGTGTGGGCGCTGGGCATCAACCTGGGCGACCTCACCGCCGCCGAGGCCGAAAGCGCCCTGCGCACCGCCTGGAACAGCCAGGTGCGCATCCAGTTGGTTGATGAGGGCCGCGCCTGGACGGCCTCCCCGGCCGACCTGGGCATGGCCTTCGACCCGCGCCCGGTCGTCGAGGACGCCTTCGCGGTGGGCATGGCCGGCATCCCGCTGGGCTGGACGCTTGAGCCAGAGATCACGCTGGAATACATCACCGCGCAGAATTATCTGCTCGACCTGGCGCAGCAGGTGCAGGTCGAGCCGTTCAACGCCGGCTATACCATGCGCGAGGGGCAGGTCGTCAGCGTCGAGGGCCGCCCCGGCCGCATGATGGACGTGGGCCTGACGATGGAAACGCTGACGCAGGACCCGCTCGCCGCCGTGCGCGAGCGCCTGCTGCCGCTGCACATGATCCCGCTGCCGCCGGCTGTGACCGACGCCTCAGCGCACCTGGAGGAGGCGCGCGCCTTCGCCGCCCAGCCGTTCCAACTGCGCGGCTATGACCCGTACCTGGACCAGACAATCGCCTGGGGCACGACGCCAGAGGTGGTGGTGTCGTGGCTGGAGGCCGGCACGGACAGCCTGACGCTGCGCGAACAGGCCTTCCTGCCCTTCCTGGAGGCGCAGAACAGCTCGCTGGCCAGCGGCGGCCAGTCCCAGTTGGTGCGCTACCTCGACACGACCGAAACGACCGAAAAAATGCGCGAGGCGATCAGCCTCAAGCAGGGCACGGTGGACCTGCGCATCCGCTACCGGCCCACCCAGTACACGGTGGTCGGCGGCGACACCGCGACCGGCATCGCCCGCAAGACCGGCATCCCCTTCTACCTGATCGAACAGTCCAACCCCGGCCGCGACCTCAACGTGCTCGCGATTGGCGACACGCTGAACCTGCCCTCGCGCGATGTCGCGCTGCCGCTGCCGCCGGTCCCCAACAAGCGCATCATCGTGGACCTGCGCTCACAGTCGCTGGTCGCCTACGAGAACGGGCAGCAGGTCTTTAGCTGGCTGATCTCCAGCGGCATGGCCGAGGCGCCGACCTCGCCGGGCGTCTACCAGATACTCACGCACAACGACATCGCCGCGGGCAGCAGCTACACGCTGTGCAACACCCAGGGCTGCGGCCAGTGGAAGATGCACTGGTTCATGGGCATCTACGAGGTGATCCCAGGGCTGATGAACGGCTTTCACGGGGCGGTGCTGCTGCCCAACGGCAATTACCTGGGCGGTGGTAACGTGGGTTCGCCCTTCACGTTTGGCTGTGTGATGTCACAAAACGACAACGCCCGCCTGCTTTATGAGTGGGCCGACACCGGCACGGTCGTCGAGATCGTTTCCGCAGACTACCTGCCGCAGAGCGACCTGGCGCGCATGGCCTTCGGCTGACGAGTGCACAGTTGTGCAGCTTATATGAACTTGGCGGCGGCGCGCTGGCGGCGCTCTCTTGGCATATGGCCTATCTCGGCTTAACTATCAATGCTTTCTCAACATTATGTTCGGGACTGGCCGCGTTTATCGCCCGTGAGAATGCGCTTTCTGGAACAAAAGCTGATTTGTTCCTTCTGTAATTATCGAGAATCGCTGTTTTGTGCCGCCATCTGATGTTAGAGGAAAGTTTGACTCCGCCCTGGAATCCTATATACTGTTAATCAGAAAGATGTGTGGGGCCGCCTGAAAAATCATTATTGAAGAGAACCTTCTTTAACAGGCTCCACATTGAACCCACCAGACGCCCTGCCCTCCAGGGCGTCTGTCGTTTCCCGCGTCTGTCCGCCCCGCGCTGGCCGTTTTAATACATGACACCCGGCACTGCCAATACATTTAAACCGGCGTGTCAGCCGTCCGCCGCGGCCGCCGCCGTTTCGACCGCGGCCGGCGCCGGCGTCGCCGCGCGCGCCAGGCGCAGCGCCGGCAGCAGCGCCAGCGCGCAGGCCGCCGCGCCGACCAGCCCCAGCTCGCCCAGCACGCGCACCGTGATCTCGGCGTAGGCGTTGGCCGCCTGCACCGGGTCCACCAGGCCGCCCAACTGGGCCGCCGCCAGCGCGTTGACGCGCTGGAGCGCGATGGTGGTCAGCGCCGACACGCTCACCGTCATGCCGATCAGGCGCAGGATAATCACCAGCGCCGAGGCGACGCCGCGTTCGCTGTCAGGCGCGGCGTTAATCACCGACGCGCTGAGCGGCGAGAACGTCAGCCCCAGCCCCACGCCGATGAGCGCCATCTGCGCCGCGATGAGCGCGTCCGGCGTCGCCAGCGTCCACGTCTGCCACAGCAGCAGGTAGCCGACAATCGCCAGCCCCAGGCCAAGCAGCGTGGTGGCGCGGAAGCCGACGCGGTCGCCCAGCCAGCCGCCAGGAACCGCCGCCAGCGCCATCGGGATCGTCAGCGCCGAGAGCAGCAGCCCCACCTGAAGCGCCGCCTGCGTCAGCGTGGAGGCGTCCTCCTGGCGCACGTTGACCAGAATCGGCACGCTCACCAGGCCGATCACCAGCGAGAAGCCGACAAACAGGTTCACCAGCAGCCCGGCGGACAGGCTGCGCTGGCGGAACAGCTTCAGGTTGAGCAGCGGGTCGCGCACGCGGCGCTCAACCACAATGAACGCGGCGAAGAACAGCGCCGCCAGCAGCATCAGCGGGCCGAAATAGGCCGGAAGCTGCGCCAGATCGTCGAAGCCGCCGGCGCTGGCCGAGATGTCCACGTTGGCCCCCAGGCCGAGGTTCAGGCTGGTCAGCGCCGCGATGATCAGCGCCGCCCCGACAAAATCGAAGCGGCCCGGCGCGCGCTGCTGCGGCACATGGCGCAGCGCCCACAGCACCAGCCCGATCGTGAGCAGCGTCAGCGGCACGTTGATCCAGAACAGCCAGTGCCAGTGGACGAACTGCACCAGGATGCCGCCGTAGAGGTGGCCCAGCACCCAGCCCAGCGTGTCCACCGCGCCGACCAGCCCCAGCGGGCGGGCGCGCCGCGCCGGCGGGAACAGGTCGCCCACCAGCGCCAGGCTCACCGGGACGAGCGCCCCGGCCCCCAGCGCCTGCACCACGCGCCCGATGATGAGCGCCTGCAGGTGCACGTAAGCGATGTCGGGCCGCTGCCCCAGGCGGCGGTAGACGCTGTGGAGCGTCTGTGCCGGCCAGCCGCCGGCGGTCGCCACCAGGATCGAGCCGGCGATAAACACCAGCAGGCAGACCACATACACGGCGCGCCGCCCCAGCAGGTCGCTGACGCGGCCCATAAACGTCAGGCTGACGGTGTAGGCCAGCAGGTAGCCGCTGAGAATCCAGGCGGCGTCGTCCAGCGCCGACTGTAACGGCAGCTCCAGCTCGATAATCAGTTCGGGCAGAAACGCCGACACCACCGTCAGGTCCAGCGAGCCGATGAACACCGGAACGCAGATCACCGCCAGCACCAGCCAGGGGTTGACCTTGCGCTGCACAAACACATCGGGGGCGCTCATGAAGTGGGGGTGTCCAGGCGGGCAGGCGCGCCATAGTCGTAGATGTCCACCGTCCACGTGGTCGGCGTCGGCTGCTGCTCGGTGGCCGTGTCGGACTGCACGATCACGAAGCGCGCCGGCAGGCCGGTGTCGCGGTGGATGTAGACATCCACCAGCACCGGGCCGGTCGCCTCGATCAGCCCGGCCAGCAGCGCGCTGATGTCGCGCCCCTCGGCCACGCCGCTGACGCGGTGCACCGGCGTGCCGTCCTCCAGCGTTTCAGCGCCGGCGTAGGTCAGCTCGCGCACCGAGTCCAGCGCCGCCTGAAAGCCGGTCTGCTCAGAGATCAGTATCTGCGGGTTGAAGCCCTCCGCGAACGGCGTGTTGAGCCAGGCCCCGCCGGTGAGAATCGGGTTGCGGAACCACTGTTCCTCGCCGCGCGCGAAGATGTCCACGTCGGCGGTGACGCCGGCGGCGATCAGGCTGATGGTGGCCTGCAGCGTGTCTGGCGCGGCGTACTGGGCGGTGGCGCGGCGAAAGGTCACGTGCCCCAGGCCGGTGTCAACGTTGTAAGGCGCGCCGGTGCGCTCGACAGTCATGCGAAACGTCTGGCTGGCGCGGATGTTCGCCGCCGCCTGGGCGACCAGGGCGGCGGGGTCAGGTGGAATTTCGGTGGCGGGCGCGCCGCCGCAGGCAGCGGCGGTCAGGGCGACCAGCAGCACACACACAAGGGGCAGATAACGCACGCAGTTCTATCCTTCCATGACAGCAGGCGCGGCCCGGCAGGTTCAGTATACCTATACGAACGCGGGCCGCTAGAGTTGTTGCGGCGGGCCGGCGCTGTGCCGGTCTTTCGGTTGATAAGGGACGTAGCGGTAGGGAACAGCGCCGGCGATCTGCGCCATGACCGCGCGGAAGTTGTCCTCCGGCGCGTGCGACGAGTCCACCGGCAAGGCATTGGCGCCCCAGGGCTGGTAATAGGCGCGCATGCGCAGCACCGCGTCCCAGCCGACCGGCTGCCAGCCCGGCACATACTGCACCCGCTGTTCCATGCGCTCGCGCCAGATGGCGTCGTCGGAGCAGTGGCAGTAGATGGCGCAGAAGCGCGCGCTGTGGCGGGCGGCGATCTCGCTGGCGACCATGCGGAAGTGGTCGAGCGGGAAGGTGGCGTCCAGGATGACGCTCACGCCCAGGCCAAGCTGCTCGTCGGCCATGTCGAGGATGATGTAATAGCCGTCGCCGGTGTTCTCCGTCACCAGGTGATGGTCGCGCAGCACGCGCTGCACCCGATCCTTCGAAAACACAGGCAGGCGCAGCGCGCGCGCAACCATCCGCGCCAGCGTGGTCTTGCCGCCGCCGGGCAGCCCGGCGAACAGAATCAGGGTTGGTTCCACGACGCTATCCCTGGCTGCTTCTCAACGCCCCCATTATACCGCGTGGGCGCCGATTCAACCGGGGCGGCTGTCGCGGGGCCGCGCCTCAGTCCCCGCCGCTGGCCGGCCCGGCGGCCGCCGCCGGGCGCAGCCGCGGCAGCGACAGCCGCCGGATGTTCGTGATGCCGATGCCGGCCATAATCAGCGCCGCGCCCACCAGCAGCGGCAGGCCGATCTCCTCCTGCAGAAACACCGCGCCCAGCACCACGCCCACCAGCGGCACGACATACGTCACCATCGCCGTCCGCGCCGCGCCCAGCTCGCGCACGAGATAGTAGAAAAGCAGGTAGGCGATGAACGTGTTGAGCAGGCCCAGCGCCGCCATCGCGCCGACTGTCAGCGGCGCGAGCGTATGCAGCGGCGTGAAACCCGGCAGCGCAAACGGCGCGGTCACGGCCGCCGCCGTCAGCAGCGTGACGCCTGCGACCACCACCGGCTGCACGTCGCCCTGGATCAGCCGGCGGCTGTAGGACGTGAAAATGCCATAGAACAGCGACGCCGCCACAATCGCCAGTTGGCCGGTCAGGTCGCCCGTGAACATGCCCCCGCCGCTGCTGAACAGCACGATCACGCCGGCGAAGCCCGTCACCAGGCCGACCGTCTTGCGGCGCGTGATGCGCTCGTCGGCGAACGCGAAGTGCGCCACCACCAGCGCGAACAGCGCCGCTGTGGATTGCAGCACCGCCGCCGTCCCGCTTTCGACCGTCTGCTCGCCCCAGGTGATGAGCATAAAGGGCACGACCACGTTGCCGATGCCCAGGATGATCAGCCCGCGCAGCGTCGGCCAGTCGCGCGGGACCGGGACGCGGGTCAGCGCGATCACCAGCGCGATGCCGATGCCGCCGATGGCCGTGCGCGTAAACACGACCTCAATCGGGCGCAGCTCCTGCACCCCCAGGCGGATGAACATGAACGACGATCCCCAGATCAGCCCCAGCACCCAGAACGCGATCCACGCCTGCCGCTTTTTCACAGCGCCATCTCCCCCCCGCCAAACATACGTTCGCAAGGATAGGGTATCTGCCGGGCACTGTCAACGAGTCCGTAAGGCCAATTCGCGCAATGCGTGTTTTGTCGCGACAGCGTGTAAAATGGTTATATAACAGGCGCACGGCCTGTACGGGAGAAGACAGCGATGTATGGAACCATTGCCCTGCTGCGCGTCCAGCCGGGGCGCGCCGCCGAACTGCTGGAGGAAGTGCGCGCCGAAGACCAGAACGCGCACATGCCGGGGCACATCACGCAGTACGTCTACCAGGCGGACGCCGACCCGAACCTGTACTGGCTCGTGGTGCTGTTCGAGAGCCGCGAGGCCTATCATGCCAACGCCGCCAGCCCGGAGCAGCACACGCGCTATCTGCGGCTGCGCGCCCTGCTCACCGCCGACCCGCAGTGGCACGACGGCGAGATCGTCTACCCGCCGCCAGCGTGACCGCGCGGCGCGTCAGCCCCACTGGCGCTCGTCAACCACCGCGCGCCCGCTGATCTCGCCCGGCGCGGCGAACACCACGTCGTCCACGCGCAGCCGGACGGCGGCCTGCGCCAGCGCCCTGAGCTGGTCGGCCAGCGCCGGGTCGCTGCCGCCGCCCTCAAGCTCGACGCGCAGCGTCACGTAGTCGCTGTTGGCCGGCCGCGTGATAGCGGCCTGCAGCGTTTTGATCTGCGGGAACTGCGCCTTCGCCGCCATGAGCTGGTTGGGGTGCAGGAACATGCCGCGCACCTTGACCGCCTCGCCGCTGCGCCCGTACAGCCCCAGCAGGTGCTGGCCGCCGCCGGGATGCGGCTGCGCAGAGAGCGCGCCCAGGTCGCCCGTGCCCAGGCGCACCAGCGGGTAGCCCCGGTTGAACGTCGTCGCCACGATCTCGCCGCTGTCGCCCGGCGCGACCGGCTGGCCGGTCTGCGGGTCAGCGGCCTCCAGGTAGACCGAGTCGAGGATGGCGAAGCCGGGCGCGTCGGCGCGGGTGTAGCCGACGATGCCCAGGTCGGCCGTGCCGTAGGCGGAGGTCGTCACCATGCCGTATTCGCCCTCAAAGCGCGCGCGCTGCGCCGGCAGGTACGGCTCGGCGGAGAACAGCGCTTTTTTGATGGGCACGCCGTCTTTGGGCACGCCCATGTCAGCCAGCTTGTCGAGTACCGTCATCAGGTAGCTGGGCTGGCCGACGAAGCCGTTGGCGTTGAGCGCCAGCGCCATCATGATCTGCAGCTCGGTGTTGCCGGGGCCGGTGGGCAGCACCGTCGCGCCGCAGGCCCGCAGCGCCTCGTCGAGCAGCAGGCCCGCCGGCGTCAGGTGATACATGAACGTGTTCAGCACGCGGTCGCCGCGCCCGAAGCCGACGTAGCGAAACGGGGCCAGCGCCGCCTCGGCGGTGGTCGGGTCGTGCGGCTGCGGGTCATAGATCGGGCCGGGCGAGATGTAGATGCGCGGCAGCGCCGCCGGGTCCACCGCCAGGAAGCCGCCGAAGGGCGGGTTGGCGGCGTGGATTTCCACCAGCCGGTCCTTGCTCGTCACCGGGATTTTCGCCAGGTCGGCGGCGGACTGAACCTCAGCAGGCGCGACGCCGGCCCCGTCCATGATGTCGCGGATGGCGGGGGCGTGGGCGTAAGCGTGGGCAATCTGTTCGCGGATGCGCTCGTCAAATGTGGTCAAGGCGCTTGTGCTCCGTCAGTAAACCTGATATATGGCAGGGCGGTAGCGCGGCTCAGGAATAGGCAGTCCTTCCTCACGCATTAATCTACCAGTTTGAGAAACTGATTGATCTGATAAGGTTTTTTGCTCACCCTTTGCTATCCCAGCCAGCGCTTGCGGCGTTTGTAGTGCTTCACGTCGCGGTAGCTCTTGCGCTCGCCGGAGGTGTTCAGCCCCAGGTAAAACTCTTTGATGTCCTCGTTCTGGCGAAGCTGCTCGGCGGGGCCGTCAAGCACGATGCGCCCCTGCTCCATCACGTAGCCGTGATGCGCCAGCGCCAGCGCCGCGCGCGCGTTCTGCTCCACCAGCAGCACCGACATCTGCTCCTGCGCGTTGATCTCGCGCACGATCTCGAAAATCTCCTGCACCAGCATCGGGGCCAGCCCCAGCGACGGCTCATCGAGCATCATCAGGCGCGGGTGCGCCATCAGCGCCCGCCCGATGACGAGCATCTGCCCTTCGCCGCCGGAAAGGTAGCCGCTGGTGCGGCGGTTCAGCGCCTTCAGGCGCGGAAAATACTCGTAGACGCGCTCCAGGTCGCGGCGGAAATGCCGCCCGCCCGCGTAGACCATCGCGCCCAGGTGCAGGTTTTCCTCCACCGTCAGGTGGCGGAACAGCGGGCGGCCCTCGATCACCTGCACGATGCCGCGCCGCACGATGTCCTCGGCGCTGGCGCGGTCAATGCGCGCGTCGTTCCAGGTGATATTGCCGCGCGTGATCTCGCCGTTTTCGGCCAGCAGCAGCCCGCTGATCGCCTTCAGCGTGGTGGACTTGCCCGCGCCGTTCGGCCCCAGCAGCGCCACCACCTGCCCCGGCCTGACCTCGAACGAGATGCCGCGCAGCACCAGAATCACGCTGCTGTAGATCACCTCGATGTTGTTGACAGCTAACATCGAACAGTCTCCCTCACCCCGGCGCTGCGCGCCACCCCTCTCCCGCAGAGCAGGAGAGGGGGTTAAAAGCTGCTGCATTTCGGTACTTCTCCCCCCGGCCCCTCCTCCCACTGGTGGAAGAAGGGGCTGGGGGCGAGGGGATACTTACATCCCCGGCACGTTCGCGCCGCCGGGCCGCAGGTCGGGCGCCGGGGCGAAGTCGGTCAGCGGGACGAGGATCGGGACGAGAAGCTGGCGGTCGCCAGCGGTGACGACCATCGGCGGGTTCTCGGCGCTGGCCGGCGTCTGGCCGTCCTGGCCCAGGTAGGCCATCAGCGCGATGCGGTTGGCCGAAAGCGCGCGGCGGTCGCCGGTGAAATCAATCGTCTGCACGCCGCCCAGCGTGTCGTACACCATCGTTTCCAGCGTTTCCTTGATGGCCGCGCCGTCCACGTTCTCGAAACCGACGCGGTTGCCGGTCTGGATGTACGCTTCGATATAAGTGTCCATGTTGGCCCACGCCAGAATGTAGGCGATGTTGCGCACGGTGGGCGCGCGCTCAGCGGCGGTGGCGGCGGCGTTGATCACCTGGATGCCGGGGTTGTCGCGCTCGGTCCACCAGCGGAACGGCAGCGAGCCGATCAGGCCGTTGGTCGAAGGCAGGCCGTCGCTGCCGAACGTCGCCTGGCCCAGCAGGCCCACCGACGTGTCGAGCGCCCAG